>SHXV01000011.1 GCA_009693105.1 Dehalococcoidia bacterium | reverse complement strand
TGATGAACGTGCACGATAGCTACGACTGGCAGACCGTGGACACGGACGCCTTCCGCTTCCGCTACACCTTTCGTACGCTCGCCAACGACCGCGGCCCCACGCTTGAGGTGTACGGCCTGTTGGACGACGGCGAGTGGAAAGAAGTGCTGAAGTTCGATTGCTTTGAGAGCGGGCCGCACTGGCACCGCTGCTACCCCGGCCGCGCGGACGATGTGTCCAACCAAGAACCGGCCGGCTTCAACGCCGTCATCGCCTTCGCCTCAACGCAGCTCAGCGGCGATAGCCTGCCCACGATGCTGCGGGAGCAGGGCTACGCCACCCTGGCGACGCCGAAGCGGATCGCGGCGGCGCAGGCGGCCGTCCCCGGAGTCATCGCCGCGATGCGAGCAGCGGTAGCGGAACACGCGGTCGCAGGCTAACTGCTAACCGCAAGCCCGCGCGCTTCATCGCGAACTCCAGCGCAGCCGGAGCCGACCGGTTCGCGGTCCATACCACGCAGATTATCCCGGCCTGGCACCCTCGCGACCTACCTGCTTCTTCAAGACCGGAGCTGCCCAGCCCTTGGCTGTGTGGCAGGTCTTGCAGAGCACCTGCCCGTTCGCCAGATCACTTGAACCACCCCGGCTTACCGGAAGAATGTGATCCATCTCCAGCAGTCCCACCATGCCACATTACTCACAGCGCCCGTCCGCTCTCGCCTGTAAGGCCCGGCGTACGGTGGTAGGGAATTCGCTCGCCCGCGGAAGATAGAAGTTCCGCGTTAGACGGAGCGTCCACACCTGGTAAACGATCCCCTGTTCCTCCCCCCAGCCGCAGAACGCGGTGTCACTGCGGTGGATACGCTTCTGTCGATTGGATCCCGACACCGTCGGGGGAACGGCCGCCAGCGCCGCGTCTAGCTCTTGGCGCAAGGGGAAGTCGGACCAGGGCGATGCAACTCGAAACCCGGCGGCTCGCCGACAAGCACCGTGCCGGCTACAGCCCGCCCACTTCGGCTGTCCGTTACTCTGTACACCGTCGCCCGGCCGACCGTGGCCAACTCTTCGTAGACGCGAAAGCGGCCGCCGAGTATCGCCCCTTCGTGCAGCTCCACCGCCCCCTATTCCTCCGCCGCCGTGATCCGCAACGGCGAGCCCGGCTCCGTCAGCAGCTGCGCCTCCGCCTGCACCCGCACCGGCAGCCCCCACAGGTCGATGAAGCCGGGTGCGGAGCCCTGGTCGAACTGATCGCCTCGGTCGTACGTCGCCAGCGCGTAGCTGTACAGGCTGTGCTCCGCCTTACGCCCCACCGGCGTCGGCGTCCCCTTGTGCAGCCGCACCCGCACCTCGCCCGTAACGTAGCGCTGGGTGCTGCGCACGTAGGCCGCCATGTCTTGGTGGTGCGCCGTGAACCACAGCCCGTTGTAGATGAGGTCCGCGTACTCCTGGGCGATGCGCTCCTTCAGCCGAAGCTGCGGCTTGGACAGCGTCATCTGCTCCAGCGCCTCGTGCGCCGCCAGCAGCGTCACCGCCGCCGGCGATTCGTAGATCTCCCGCGACTTGATGCCTACCAGCCGGTCCTCCACCATATCGATCCGGCCGATGCCGTGCAGCCCCGACAGCTCGTTCAAGTGGCGCACCAGCGTCTCCCCATCCATCTCCTTACCATCGATAGAGACGGGCATCCCCTGGCGAAAGCCGATCGTGATCGTGGCGGGCTCATCGGGCGCGTCGGCGACGGAGCGCGTCCAGCTGTAGATGTCCTCCGGCGGCTCGTTCCAAGGGTCTTCCAGCACCCCCGCCTCGATGCTGCGGCCCCACAGGTTCTCATCGGTCGAATAGGGGTTCGCCCGCGTCACGGAGCCGATCGATAGATTGCGCTCCTCCGCGTAGGCGATCTCGTCCTCCCGGCTCATCTTCCACTCCCGCATGGGCGCCACGATTTTCAGCTTCGGCCCCAGCGATCGCACGCCCACGTCGAACCGCACCTGGTCGTTGCCCTTGCCCGTGCAGCCGTGCGCCACGGCGGAGGCCCCCACCTCCTCCGCCACGTCCACCAGCAGCTTCGCCATGAGCGGGCGAGAGAGCGCCGTCGCCAGCGGGTAGTGCCGCTGGTACACCGCACCCGCCGCCAGGGCCGGGAAGGCGAAGTAGCGGATGAAATCCTCTTTCCCGTCACGCACGAACACCTTGGATGCGCCCGCCGCGAGCGCGCGCTCCCGCACGGCCGTGAAGTCCTTCTCGTTGCCGACGTCGATCGTGCAGGCGATGACATCGTAGCCGTAGGTTTCGATCAGCCAGGGGATGGCGACGGTCGTGTCCAGCCCGCCGGAATAGGCGAGGACGATCTTCTCAGGCATGTGCGTGTCCTTCAGCGTGATTGCTCATTGTGAACGGACCGGGCCCGAACCGGCAAGCGACTGCTCAACCTTACCCGTCAAGATGGAGCGGGCGCGGCCATGGCGTCCGCCAGCGACCGTTCAAGGAGCACCATCGCCTCATCGACATCCTCCTCCGTGATGATCAGCGGCGGGATGAAACGCAGTGCGTTCGGTTTGACCACGTTCACCAGCAGGCCGTTAGCGATGCAATGATGGTTGACCGCGTCCGCTATCGGCTCATGGAACTCGATGGCGCAGAGCAGCCCCTGTCCCCGCACTGCCCGCACCTGGGGGAAGCGATCCTCAATGCCCCGCAGCCGCTCCATCAGCCGCACCCCCTGGCGCTCCGCGTTCGCCGGGATGTCGTGGTCGATGATGTAGCGCAGCACGTCCCGGCCTACCGCCGTCATGAGCGGATTGCCGCCAAACGTATTGCCATGGTCGCCCGGCTCAAACACGCTCGCGTGCTCCTTCGCCAGCACCGCGCCAATCGGTACACCGGAGCCCAGCCCCTTGGCCAGCGTCATGATGTCCGGCTCCACACCGGCCCGCTGGTAGCCGAAGAGCGCGCCCACCCTGCCCATGCCGGTCTGCACTTCGTCTAAGATCAGCAGCAAGTTGTGCTCATCACACCACTGCCGAACCTTTCGCAGGTAATCGGGCGCCGGAATGTTGACACCGCCCTCGCCCTGCACCGGCTCCAAAAGCACGGCCACCGTGTTTTCGTTCGTCGCCGCCCGGATGGCGTCGACGTCGTTGTATGGGACGAAAGGGAAGCCAGGCATGAGCGGCGTGAATGGATCGCGGTAGTGGGCGGTGCCCGTCGCGCTCACTGCGGCCATCGTCCGGCCGTGGAAACTGTTCTCCGCCGCGATGATCTCGAAAGCACCGTCCTTGTGCAGCTTGCCCCACTTCCGGGCCAGCTTGAACGCCGTCTCATTCGCTTCCGCGCCGCTGTTGACGAAGTACACGCGGTCCAAACAGGAGTGCTCCACCAGCAGCTCCGCCAGTTCCACCTGCGGCACGGAATAGAACGCGTTCGATACTTGCAGCAACGTCGCCGCCTGCTTCACCAGCGTCGCCACCACCACCGGCGGGCAGTGGCCGAGGCTATCGACGGCGAAACCGGCGGTAAAATCCAAGTAGGAGCGTCCCGCCTCGTCCCAGACACGCACCCCCTCGCCGCGGACCAGAGTCAGGGGCTGCCGCTTGCCGGCGCGCATGAACACGCGCGCTTCCCGTTCAGGAATATCACTCACGTTCGTACCTCGCCTTATTCGCCTAGCGTGCTAGCGCGGACAACTGTTGCAGGAGCCGCGCCACCTCATCGATTTCACGCTGATAGCCGGCAAGGTCGCCGTGCCGCAGCCGCTCCTGCGCGCGATCGTACGCCGCATTCGCCGCCCGCACCAGCGCGGCGATGCCCTCCGGCGTCGCCCCGGGCACTGCCGTCACGGTGGGCCGCGCGGTCCCGGCGGGCGGTGGAGTACCGGGTGTCGGCGTCGCCACCGGGGTCGCCCCTATCCCCGCTCCCGCCGGCGGCGAGGCAGCCCGTTCGCCGAAGATCACCAAGAGCGCTTCCTCCAGCGTCGGCTCCATGGCGATCTTTCCGTTAGCAATGACGATGACGCGTCGCAGTTCCGGGAAGGGCAGGCTCGCGGCCTGCAGGTAGAGCGGCTCCACGTAAATGTACGATTTCCCGACCGGCACGAGGAGCAGGTTTCCCCGCAGCACTACCGAACCGGCCTGATTCCACAGGGTAAGCTGCTGAGATACCAGATCGTCCTGATCGATGCGGGCCTCCACCTGCCGAGGGCCGGGGATGAGATCACTGGTGGGGAAACGCAGCGCCAGCGTTTTGCCGTAATTCGCGCCATCGGAGCGGGCGGCCAAAAGGGCAACGGCGTTGTTCCTGTTCGCCGCGGTGAACGGGAGGATAAGGACAAACTCCGGCTGTGCAAAGCCGGGCAGACGCAGCGTTACGTAATACGGCTCCACGGCGATATCGACGTCCCGCAGTTTCTCTACCGGGATTACCCACAGGTCTTCCCGGTTATAGAACACCCTGGGGTCGGTCATATGATACGTGAGGTACATCGCCGCCTGGGGCCGGAACAACCCCTCCGGGTAGCGAAGATGCTCCCGCAGCGCCGGCGGCATCGTGTCCAGCGAGCGCAGCAGGTCCGGGAAAATCTGCGCCCACGCCGCAGCGATCGGATCCTCCTGATCGAACAGGTACAGCGTCGTCTCGCCGGTGTAGGCGTCCACCGTGACCTTCACACTGTTACGGATGTAGTTGTACCCGCCCGAGCTGTGGCGGCTGGAAGGGTAGCGATCGGTCGTCGTATAAGCGTCCACCATCCAATACAGCTTTCCCTCCGCAACGACCAGGTACGGATCGCGGTCCAGCCCAAGGAACGGTGCGATCTCCGCCACGCGCTCCCGCACGTTACGTCGGTAAAGGACACGGCTCTCCGGCGTCATCGCCCCACTAATGAGGATGTTGGGGTCGGCGAACTCCCATGCGTAGGTAAGCCGACGCCAGATCGAGCTCAGCGCTACGCCGCTCTCCGCCTGGTACGTGGTGTAGACGTTATTGGAGCCCTCCGGGTGATCGAACTCCTGCTCCTTCGTGTTGACGATGGCGTAGGTATCCGTCAGCTCTCCGAAGTATATCTCCGGCCGGTCCACTTTCAGGACCCCGCGCAGGGGGATGTCCTGAACCAACAACTGCGGTTGGCCCGTAGCCGTCACCGCATTCACCGGTGACATGACGATGCCGTAGCCGTGCGTGAACTGCAGATGGCGGTTCACCCAGCCCCGGGCATCGATGGGGAGCCGCTGATACGTCAACTCTCGCGCGGAGAGCATCACCTGGCGGCGGCCATCGCTGCCGCCCAGATCATAGCGGTCGACATCCACATCATTAAACGTGTACAAGGGACGAAGCGCCTGCAACTCGCTGTAGGTATCGCGGATGACCCGCGGGTCCCACAGCCGGATGTCTGCGATCGTCGCACTTCCCGCGTCCAGTTCAGCGCGTGTCAGCCGCGGCTCAGCCGGGTACAACTGCTCGACGATGTTATCCAGCTGGAAAGCGCGTCGCGTCGCCTCGATGTTGTGCACAATGTACGGGCGTTCCCGAGAAAACTCGTCCGGCTCCACCACCAGCCGCTGGAGCAGGGCCGGGTACGCGTTCGCCACGACGATGCTGGCGAAGAGCCATACCCCGATCACTCCCACGGGCAGCGCCACGCTGCGGCGTCGGATGGAGACGAGGGTGACCAGCGCGGCCAGAACCGCCAGCACCACCAGGGCGTACTGGATCGGGATGCGGGCATGGTCGTCCACATAGCCGACGCCGAACACCTCTCCTGAGGGCCGCAGCTGGAAATCGAACGGGGCAAGCCAGTGCCGGAAGGCGAACAACAGCAGCCCGGCGACGACCAGAAGGGAAAGATGCGTCTTTGCCCCGCGCGGCGGCGCCATGGGAACGCCGCGTTCCAGCCGCGTTGCCGACGCGTACAGCGCCAGAGTGGCGAGGAGGGTGATCACCAGTACCCCAAGAATCCAGCCCTGGATAAAGTGTAGCGCCGGGAGCGTGAACACGTAGAAGCCGGCGTCGCGGCCAAACTGAGCGTCGCTTGTGCCAAAGGAGCGGCCTTCGAACCAGAGCAGAAACGTTTGCCAGCGGCCCCCGGCGGCACCTCCGAACGTAATCGCCAGAAAGGCCGACAATGCGACCGCGATCACCCGCAGGGCAACGGGGCTGGCGTTCAGCCGCTGGGCAAGCGGAACAGCGTCAGCGATCCGCCCGAGGCTCCGGCGCGCAAGCACAACATTACCCCAGAAGAAGACGAGGAAGATGCCAGCGCCTAGGAAGAAGAGGACGAGTTGGACGGTCACCCGTTTGAGGTAGATGTCCCCATAGCCCAGGCTGCGGAACCAGAGAAGATCGGCATAGAGACCCATCCCGACGTTGCTGACGACAAGAGCGACGAGCGCGGCGACGATCAGAAGAAGCCAGTGACGACCGGGCTTACCCCCTCCTAACTGCCGACGTCGGCCAATCTGAAATAGCGGCGGTGGCGGGCCAAGGCCCTGATGGTCCGCCGGACCGGGTAGGTTCGTCATGTTCTCATCCGATCGCTGTCCCGAAAGCGCCGCCCTCAAGCGTTCCCCGCAGGGCGTGGGATTCCCGTCCATCGATAATCTGTGTCGACGTACCGCCAGAGGCTGCCAACAGCGCCGCCCGGGCCTTAGGGATCATCCCCCCGGCAATAATGCCCTGCGCAATCAACTCCGCCGCTTCGACCGGCCGGATACGGGCCATCACGTTGCCATCGCTACCCTGAATGCCGGGAACATCGGTGAGGAAGACCAGCCGCTCCGCATGGAGTGCCGCCGCGATCTCACCGGCAGCAGTGTCCGCGTTCACATTGAGCAGGCTACCTGTTGGCTTACCGACGGTATCATACTCTATCGCCACCGGCGCCACCACAGGAAGCCAGCCCGCGCCTAACGCCATCTCGATGACGGATGGATCGACGGCCTGTACTTCCCCCACCCGCCCCAGCGTAGGATCCTGCACCCGCGCCCGCAGCAGGCCGCCATCAGTGCCGGAAATGCCGAGCACCCGGCTCCCTAAAGACAGAGCGGCCAACGCCGCCACGAGCTGCTTGTTCACCAGCCCCGCCAGCACCGCCACCACCACCTCCAGCGACGCCTCGTCGGTGACACGCAGCCCGCCCTCAAAGCGCGCCGCGATTCCCTGCCGTGCCAGCCATTCGCTGACGAGCGCCCCCCCACCGTGGACAACCACGATGCGCCGTCCCGCCGCATGAAGCGCGGCGACATCCTCCAGCGCCGTGTCGTGGCTGCCGAGGGTGCTCCCCCCGATCTTCACCACGATGATGCCGGGCGTTTGCTGCGCCGCTTCCATAGTTATGTTGAGTACTCACTGTTGAAACGCACGTACTCTTCGGAGAGGTCGCAGCCCCAGGCGGTCGCCTCGCCCTCTCCCAGGCCCAGATCGAAGGCGAAGGTCACGTCCTCCCCGCGCATGGCGTCCTCCACCGCGCGCCGATCGAACGGGACCGGCTGCCCCTGCGAGAAGAGCAGGACGCCGCCCACGGACAGCCGCAGCCTCGCCGGATCGATCGCGGCGCCGGACCGGCCGATGGCGGCGACCGCGCGTCCCCAGTTTGGGTCCCCGCCGTGTACCGCCGACTTCAGCAGGATCGACCCGGCGACGGTGCGCGCCGCCAGCCGTGCGTCCGCGTCGTTCACCGCGCTCTGCACCGTCACTTCGATGAGCCGCTCCGCGCCCTCGGCGTCCCGGGCGATCTGCCGCGCCAAGGAGATGCAGACCACCAGCAGGGCGGATTCAAACGCGCGCAGGCCTGCTTCATCCAGTTCGCCGCCCCCGGCGCCGTTGGCGAAGAGGAGGACCGTATCGTTCGTGCTGGAGTCACCGTCCACGGTAACCATGTTATAGGTGCGCTCCACCACCCGGCCCAGCGCGGCGTCCAGCGCCGGGACGGGCACGGGCGCGTCCGTGGTGAGGTAGGACAGCATGGTCGCCATGTTGGGGTGGATCATGCCCGCCCCTTTGACGACACCGCCCACGGTGTACCCGATCCCCCCGTGCTCAAACCACGCCGCCGCCATCTTGGGGCGCGGGTCGGTGGTCATGATGGCGCGGGCGAATCGCTCCCCCCCGTCGGCCGCCGGGTCGGCACCGGCGATGCCAGCCGCGATGCGCTCCATGGGCAGCTGGCTGCCGATCAGCCCGGTGCTGGACAACGCTACCTGCTCCGGCCGCAGCCCCAGCCTGGCCGCGGCCAGGCGCGCCATTTCCTCCGCGTTCGCATCGCCCTGGGCGCCGGTGCAGGCGTTGGCGCAACCGCTGTTCACGACAACGGCGCGGACATCGCCCGCGGCCACGCGCGCCCGGCTGGCCGTCACGGGGGCGGCGACGACCATGTTGCGGGTGAAGCGGGCCGCCACGTGGTGGAGCGGACCGTCCGATACGAGGACGCCGACATCGAGGACGCCGGGGCCCGCCGTCTTGATGCCGGCATAGGCGCCCCCAGCGCGAAACCCGCGCGGGCTGGTCACGTGTCCCTCCGCCAGCAGGCGGGCCTGGCCCGTCAACGCCCGATCCATGGTGCTCATGGGTAGAGCGCCGCCCGGCCCAATCCCATCGTTTCAGGGAAGCCCAGCATCAGGTTCATGTTTTGCACCGCTTGTCCGGCCGCGCCCTTCACCAGGTTATCGATGCAGCTCACCACGATGAGCCGGTTCGCCCGCGTGTCGACGACGGGGTGAACCAGGCAGAGGTTGGTGCCGGTGGTGTGCTTGGTCTGGGGAGGCGTGTCGACCACGCGCAGGAACGGCTCATCTGCGTAGAAGGCGCGGTACAGCTCCCTTACCTGCGCGCTGGTCACGTCCTTCGTCAGGTCGGCGTAGCAGGTGGCCAGGATGCCCCGCGTCATCGGGATGCGGTGAGGCACGAACGTGATGTTCGGCCTGGGGGCTTCCCGCAACGCCGACAGCTCCTGCGTGATCTCCGGCAGGTGGCCGTGCCCCTCGATCCGGTAGGCGAGGGCGTTCTCATTCGCCTCACCGTACAGGTCCAGCACGTTCGCGCCATCGGTGCCGCCGCGGCCGGCGCCGGAGATGCCCGACTTGGCATCGACGATGATCTGGCTGCCCACGATGTTCTCCCGCATCGCCGGAGCAAGGGCGAGGATGGCCCCGGTGGCATAGCAGCCCGGGTTGGCGATGAGTTTACTCTGCCGGATTTCCTCCCGGTGCAACTCCGGCAGCCCGTACACCGCGGACCGCACCAACGCCGGGGCGGGGTGCTCCACGCCGTACCAGTGGTTGAACTCCGCCACATCCCGCAGGCGGAAGTCGGCGGCGATATCGATGGAAGGGGTGCCCGCCTCGATATAGGGGGCCAGGGCCGCCGCGCTGACGCCGCTGGGCAACGCCGAGAACACGACGTCCACCGGGACTTCCAGCGCGGGCGTGATCGTGAGGTCGTACTGCCAGACGTAGGGCAGCGCATCGCGCAGGCGCTTGCCCGCCAGGCTCCGTCCGGTGACGGCGACAAGCTCGACTTCCGGGTGGTTCGCCAGGATACCGGCGAGCTCCGAGCCGGCGTAACCGGTTACGTTGATGATGCCGACACGCGTGCGGGCCATAGCTGTCCTCATTCCCCTGCAACAAGCGTTCAGTATAGCGATGGCGCTCCGCAAGGAGCAAGAAACCCCCGCGCCTCGGGAACGTTGGCCTTCCAGCGGGGGGCCGTTGTTCCCTGTCCGATGAAGCGGCGATCACGTAAAGTACGAACAGTCCGCTCTCCGTCATCTGGCCAGTGGTCCTGATCGGGCTGGGGCTGGCCATCGGCCTGGGCGCACTCCTGCGACAACGGCAGGGCTGACAGATCCAAACTTCTTCCCCCGTTCCCCGCCATCTCGCTTCCCGTGCCGTAGAATAGCCTGCGTCCATAGGGGCTGCGGAGGGTGCTGCATGACGACCGGCGCACGGGTCCCCGGCACGGGACTGTTCTACGGCTGGTACATCGTCGGAGCGGCCACCCTCAACGGCGCCGCCATCATCGGCATGACGATCTACGGCTTCGGGGTATTCCTCCCCTCGATCCGGGACGACATGGGATGGTCCACCGCTGCCATCGCCTTCGGCTTCACCCTCCAGCGCATCGAAAATGGCCTGTTCTCCCCACTGGTCGGCTACGCCACCGATCGAGCCGGCCCGCGGCGGGTCACGTTCATCGGGGTAACGCTGGTTGGCGGCGGCTTCCTCCTCCTCGCCTCCGTGCAGCACCTGTGGCAGTTCTACGTCGCCGCGATCATCGTCTCCTTCGGGCAGAGCATGGGCTCCCTCGGCCCCTTCGGCGCGGCAATCATGCACTGGTTCCGCCGCCACCGGGCGCGCGCCGTATCCTTCATGATGGCGGGCACCGGGCTGGGCGCCTTCACCGTGTACCCGCTCAACCTGATCGTGGAGGCATGGGGCTGGCGAGGCGCCCTCGTCGCGGCGGCGGGGCTCGTCTTCATCGTGGGCTACGCCTCGGCGTTCATCCTGCGCGACCGCCCGGAGCCGATGGGACTGCAGCCGGACGGAGCGATGGAAACGGCGGAGGAGGTGGCGGCCAGGGCCGCGACCTCCAGCTATGGGCTCTCCGTCGGCCAGGCGCTGAAGTCCTACGCCTTCTGGCTCCTGCTGGGGGCGTGGATCGCCTTCGGGTTCACGAACCTTACCTGGGTCGCCCTCCAGTTTCCCGCGCTCAAGGAAAAGGGCTTTTCCTCCAATGAGGCCGGCCTGGCGATCAGCGCCTATGGCATCATGATCATAATCATGCGGGTGCTGCTGGGTATCGTCGGCGACCGAATTGGCCGGCGACGGATGTTCATCATCGCCTTCCCGCTGCAGGCCGCGGGCATGGCGGCGTTCGCGCTGGCGCATGACCACGCTCTGCAACTGGTACCGTACTACCTTATCTTTTCCGTGGGCCACTCCATGTACGTGGTCACCAGCCAGACCGTTGTGGCGGACTACTTCGGCACGCGGCGGTTCGCCACTATCCGGGGCTGGCTGGGCGGCATCGGCTCGGTCGGCGGCGCCAGCGGTCCGGTCGTGGGCGCCTGGGTCGCGGAATCGGTGGCGGGCGGCTACACGACGACGTTCGCCATCGTTGCCGCCGTCTGCGCCGTGGCGATCCCCTTTGTCATCTTGGCCGATCTGCTGCGCCCGCGCCTGGAAGACGAGCCGATGGCCGCCACCATCGGTGCCTAGCCGGTCAGCCGTCGCCGACCTTCCGGGCAGCCGTCCAGCAGCGGGCAGTCGCCGCACTGGGGACGCCGGGCATCGCACAGCCTGCGCCCATGCTTGATCAGGGCGATGTGGAAAGCATAGGTGAGCTCCGGCGGCACCAGCGCCTCCAGCACCCCGTGCGCCTGCTCCGGCGGCATTTTTGGCGGGATCAGCCCCAACCGCTGCGCCACCCGGTGCACGTGCGTATCGACCGGGAGGGCGGGGCGCCCCAGCGCGAACATCAGCACGCACGCCGCCGTCTTCGGCCCCACGCCGGGCAGCTCCCGCAGCCAGGCCTTCGCTTCCTCCAGCGGCATGTCTTCCAGGTTCGACAGGTTGAACCCGTTACGGCGAGCCGCCACCTCCACTAGCAGCGCCTTCAGCCGGGGCGCCTTCGTGGGGGCCAGCCCACCGATGGCGATAGCGTCCTCCACGTCCTTCACATCGGCGGCCAGCACCTGCTCCCACGTGGGGTAGCGCTCCCGCAGGCGAATGAAAGCCCGGCCAGAATTGCGGTCGGACGTATTCTGGGAGAGCAGCGTCAGCACGAGCTCCGTCATCGGATCGTGTGTGGCGCGCCAGGGCGGAACGCCATACAGCGCATCCAGCCGCTGCACGATCTCGGCCGGGGGCAGTGGGGTGACAGCGGGAGTTTCCGGCACCGGCGAAGTGTAGCACCGGGCCTTCGCATTGACCACGCAGACCTCCTCCCCCATACTCGCGCCATGAGCCGACGCACATCTTTGTTGATGATGATCGTCGCCATCGCGGCCCTCGCCGCCGCCTGCGGCGGCGAGGAGGACGCGGACGAATCCGTGGACGCGCAGGCGTTCCTGACCCGGGCCGACGAAGCGCTGGGCGGCGTGAGCAGCTTCCATTTTGTGCTCACACATGAGAACGGCTCCACCCCCATTGTCCTCACCCTTGCCTTGACCGAATCCAGTGGAGACGTTCAGATGCCCGATAAGCTCCAGGGGGCGCTGAAGGCGAAGGCGGGGCCGCTGAACATCGATATGAAGATCGTCGCCATCGGGAACGACCTGTGGGCGACGGACCCCTTCAGCAACTCCTGGCAAAAGCTGACCGGCAGCTTCCGCCTCGACCAGATCTTCGACCCGAGCAGGGGTGTGAGGGAGATCGTCCGCACGGCGAAGGATCCGGCCGTGAGCGGCCAGGATACCCTGGACGGAATCGCCACGTATCGGGTCACGGTGAAGGTGGGCGGTGAGGCGCTACGGACGATGCTGCCGGTCGCCCAGGCCGGCCGGGAGGTGCCCGTCACCCTCTGGATCGGCAAGGACGACGGATTGATCCGGCGCATCCGGCTGGAGGGGCCCCTGAACGGCAGCGAGGCCGCCAACATCGCCCGGCGGCTCGACCTCTCTAAGTACAACCAGCCCGTTCAGATCGTCCCACCGACGTCCTGACGGATCAGCCCCGGTGGAGGCAGCATTGTCGGTTCTCGACGGCGAGCCACGGACGACCGTGCGGGAAGGGCGCTCCCCCTACTGGCTGCTCGCCGTTGTTGCGGCGGGCGTCTTCTTTGCCGCCGACGACCAGACCTCCGTCGTCACCGTGCTGCCGCCGATCATCGAAGACCTTGAGCTTTCCGTCGCCCACTTCGAGCGCATCGCCTGGATCGTCAACGGCTATCTGCTCGGCTACACCGTTGCCATGCCCCTGATGGCGCGCGTTGCCGATGTCTACGGCCACGCGCGCATCTACATGCTTGCGCTGGTCGTATTCGCCGTTGGCTCCGCCCTCGTGGCGTTGTCCCCCAACCTGCCGTGGCTGGTGGCGGCACGCGCGCTGCAGGCGGTGGGAGGTGGCGCCGTTGTGCCCATCGCCATGGCGATCGTCGCCGGGACGTTGCCGCCGCGGCAGCGGGCACTCGGCATCGGCGTCATGGCAGCGGCATCCGAGTTGGGTGGCATTATCGGCCCGCTCTGGGGAGCCACCATCGAAGCGCTGTGGAGCTGGCGCGGCTTGTTCTGGCTCAACGTGCCCATGGTGCTGCCGCTGATTATCGCCATCCGCTACCTCGCCACAGACGAGGGCCGGCCGCGCCGCCGCCTCGAATACGGAGGCGGCATCCTGCTCACGCTCGCCCTGACAGCCCTCACCGTCGCGTTGACCAACGCGAACGGCGATACGGGCGAACGGCGTTTGGCGCTGACCGCGGGCGCCGCCGCTATTGTCTTCGCCCTCTGGTTCATCCGCCATGAGCGCGCGGCGCCCGACCCGATCGTACAGCTCTCGCTGCTGCGCTCCCGAATCACAGCGGGCGCCAACCTGACGAACCTGCTGGTCGGTGGCGGGCTGATCATTGCCCTCGTGAACGTGCCGCTCATCGCCAATCTCCTCTGGGACAAGACGCCGTTGGAGGGCGGGCTCTACCTCATGCGCCTGACCATTGCCCTGGCGCTGGGGGCGCTAGCGGGGGGCTGGCTTAGCGGGCCGCTCGGCTTCACCCGTACAACGGCGCTGGGGCTGGCATTCGCCAGCGGCGGATTCCTCCTAATGGCCGCCTGGGGTGAAGCGCCCGCGCAGCCGCTCCTCACCGGATCGCTTGTCCTTGCCGGCGCCGGCCTCGGACTCGTCATCGCCCCCCTTGGCACGGCGGCGCTCAATGCGGCGCCCACCAGCCAGCGAGCGCTCGCCTCCTCGCTCGTGACGGTCTCGCGCACGATCGGCATGACGGCGGGGCTGGCGCTGCTCGCTTCGCAGGGGCTGGCGCGGTTCACGGAGCGGGCGGCCCTGATACCGCTTCAGGATGACGCCTACCGGGCACACGCGGACGCGGCGCTGAGCGCGACATTCCAGGAGACGTTCGTCGTCGCCGCCATCGTCATGGCCCTGGCCATCCTCCCGGCGCTGTTCCTGGGCCGCGGGCGGGACGAGGACCTCTCGCCGGAGGAACGCTACCGCGGCGCCTTCTGGCCGCTCTGATCGACAGGCGGCAGTTCCAGCGCCATCCCGGTTATCTTCTCGTTCTTCGGATCCCAGCGGTCCATCTGACGGTACTGCAGGGACGCCCGCATCGCCCTGGGCCAGCGCCGGTGCGGCCGCATCTCGAAGCCGAAACGGGCGAAGAAGCCGGTGGCCTTCACGGAGAAGAGGTACAGCCCATCCAGCCCCATCTCCCCCACCAGGTTCAGCGCCGCCCGCACCACCGCATCGCCGGCGCCCGTGCCTCGCCGGTCTTGCCGCACGACGACGGAACGCAGCAGCGCGACCTCCCCGTACGGCTCCAGCCCGGCGGCGGCGATGATCACGCCGCCCGCGTCCGCAGCGACGAAGCAGGTTTCGATGCACCCGGCAAGCCCGCGTGTGGGCAGCTCCGCCGCCTCCAGCAGCGCCTCGATCGCCGGGAGATCGGCGTTGGTGGCGGCACGAACAGTGTAGGCGTCGGGCTCTGGCATCGCTACATCGCGCGGAGGATGCGGATACGCTCGTCGACGGGGGGATGCGTGTTGAACAGGCCGTTAAGGAAGCCGCCCTGCTCCCGCAGCGGGTTGTTGATGTAGAGGGCCGCCGTGGCCTTGTTCGCCACTTCCAGCGGATCCGGGTCCGCCGCTATCTTCTCCAGCGCACTCGCCAGCCCCGGCGGGTAGCGGGTGAGCAGCACCCCGGAGGCGTCCGCCAGGTACTCCCGCTGCCTGCTCACGGCAAAGCGGATCGCCTGCGCCGCCAGAGGGACGAGGATGGCCATAATCAGGGCGATGGCGAAGATGATCGCCGTCGCCGCACCGGCGTTGCGGTCCCGGTTGGAGCGGCGCGCTCCCGCCCCATACCACGTCCAACGCAGGAAGAAGTCCGCCAGCAGCGCCGTTACCCCCACCAGCAGCACCGTGATCGTGGCGACCCGGGTGTCCCGATTGCCGATGTGCGACAGCTCGTGGGCGATCACCCCTTCCAGCTCCAGCCGGTCCAGCTTCTGCAGCAGCCCTCGTGTCACCGCGACAGTAGCGTGCTCCGGATTGCGCCCCGTCGCGAAGGCGTTGGGGGAACCGTCTTCGATGACATAGATCTTCGGTTTGGGCAGCCCGGCGCCGATGCAGAGGTTCTCCACCACCTGGTGCAGTTCCATCTCATCCTCCCGGGTGACCTCGTGCGCACCAGAGATGGCGAGCGCCACGGAGGACGCCGCGAAATAGCTGAACAGGGTGTAGACAAGGAGCGCGGCGAAAACGACGGGCGTGACCACCAGCGGCGCGCCCATCGCCATGGTGATGCCAGCAACGAGCGCGCCCGTGACGACGATGAACACCGCCATGAGCGCCCAGGTGCGGACCCGATTGGACGCGATCCGATCGTAGACGAGGACGGGCTGGCTCACGAGCTAAAGCTCACCCGCACATCGGCGCGGGCCTCCTCCTCCGCCTCGAAGAACTCGCTCTGCTGGAAGCCGAACATCCCGGCCATCGTCACTTGCGGGAAGGACTGGATCGCCGTGTTGTAGTCCAGCACGTTCCGGTTGTAGAACTGGCGGGCGTAGGCAATCTTCTCCTCAATGTCGGAGAGCTCGTTCTGGAGATGCTGAAAGCTCTCCTGCGCCTTGAGCTCGGGATAGGCCTCCGCCACTGCGAACAGGGAGCGCAGCGTCTGGGTGAGCATGTTGTTCGCCTCGGCGGCGGCGTGGACGGTGCCCGCTCGATCGAGCTGCGCCCGCGCCGCCGTGACGCTCTCCAGCGTCTCCCGCTCGTGCGCGGCATAGCCTTTCACCGTCTCGACGAGGTTCGGGATCAGGCTGGAACGGCGCTTGAGCTGGACATCGATACCCGACCACGCCTCCCGAACGCGATTTCGCCGCCGTACCAGCCCGTTGTACATGCCGATGAGCAGCAGGGCCACGACGACGATGATGCCGACAATGACGATCGCGACGATTTCCATACCTGTATCCTCCCGCGGCCGCCACCCGGCAGCCAGGGCCAAACGGCCCGTTCCGTTCTACGTTATCTCACCGATGCGGTGCAGCTTGAGAAAGTTCGTGGTGCCGGACAGTTCCACCGGCATGCTGCCGATGATAATCACCGTATCGCCGGCGCGGACGGCATAGGTGCGGCGAGCGGCCTCGTCCACTTCCCGCACCATCTCATCGACCGTGTCCAGCATGCGGCATTGTAGCGGCGTCACCCCCCACCAGAGCGAGGCCCGCTGGAGCACCCGTGGGTCCGGGGTCATCGCCAGCACGGGCGCGGGCGGCCGTTCCTTGGAGATGAGCCGGGCCGTGTACCCGCTCTTGGTGAACGCGGCGATGGCCCGCACGTCCGGGTCGCCGCGGGCGATGCGCCCGGCCGCGCGCGCGATCTCGAAGGAGTAATCGAAGCGCTCCAACACGGAGTCGTCACCCCGGCGCTGCTGTCCGGACTCCGCAGCCCGCACGATGCGGTCCATCATGGTCACCGCTTCCACCGGGTAATCGCCCATCGCGGTCTCCCCGCTGAGCATGACCGCGTCCGTCCCGTCCCATACGGCGTTCGCCACATCGCTGGCCTCCGCGCGCGTGGGCCGCGGCTCATGCACCATCGATTCCAGCATCTGTGTGGCAGTGATCACCGGCACCAGATGGTGGGCCGCCCGCGTAATTATCCGCTTCTGCCAGAGGGGGACTTCCTCCGGCGGGAGCTCGACCCCAAGATCGCCGCGCGCCACCATGACGCCATCGGACACCTCCAGGATCTCCTCAAGATGCTGCAACGCCTGCGGCTTTTCGATCTTGGCGATGACCTGCACATCCGCTCCGGCCCG
Source organism: Dehalococcoidia bacterium (assembly GCA_009693105.1). Classification (GTDB taxonomy): domain Bacteria; phylum Chloroflexota; class Dehalococcoidia; order SHXV01; family SHXV01; genus SHXV01. Next base: position 19,469 of record SHXV01000011.1, on the reverse strand, counting down.
GGCGATGTGGCGCTTCGTCTCCCGAACATCGTCGGCGCGGCGCACGAAGCTCTGGCCGATGTAGTCCACCCCCTGCACTAGGGCGAAGTCGAGATCGACCAGATCCTTCTCCGTGAGCGAGGGCAAGGCGGCGCCGCCATCAGGCACGTTCACCCCCTGGTTGCCCCGCAGCCAGCCGCCATGAAGGACGCGGGTATGGATATCGCCGTCCTGTACGCCCGTGACCTCCAGTTCAATGAGGCCATCGCTGAGGAGTATGCGCCCCCCCACCTCCACCTCGCGGTGCAGGTCCGGGTAATCAATCCCGATGGACGTGGCGTTGCCGAGCAACATCTGGCTGGTGAGCACCAGCGGCTTCCCCTGCTGCAGCATGACCGGGCCTTTGTCCAGCCCGCCAGTGCGAATCTTGGGGCCCTGGAGATCGGCGATGACGCCGATAGGGGCGCCCAGCTCCTGGGCGACGCGGCGCACGCGGGCGATGGCGTCGGCGTTGGAGGCGTGGTCGCCGTGGGAGAGGTTGATCCGCGCCACGTTCATGCCGCGCTGGATAAGCAGGCGGACGGTTTCATCGCTGCTGCTGGCCGGACCGAGCGTGCAAACGATCTTGGCCCGTCGCGATTGGGTAAACACCGGCGCTATCATCGTTATTCAGCGCCTCCCTCGTCCCTCTAGGATACGCGACCGGAGGAGGCGCTGACCAGCGCTACCGCACCGAGCGCGGCGGCACGGTCGCCCAACGCGGAGGAGCGCAGGGAGACGGCGTCGGCGGGCAGGGCAAGGGCGCGCTCCCGCATCGCCGTTTCCGCCGGCCCCAGGAAGCGGTGGCCCAGATTGCTCACGACGCCGCCGATGATGATCGCCTCCGGGTTGAGCGCGTTGACGATGGCCGCCAGCCCTAGGCCGAAGAAGCCCGCCGCCCGGGTCACGATACCCGCCGCCACCGCATCGCCGCCTGCCGCCGCCTCGGCCACGTGCTCCGCTGTCAGCTCATCCCGCCCCACAGAGAGGGCGAGCCGCGCCAGCGCCGGCGATTCGCCCCGGGCGGCCGCGTCCCGCCCCTCCCGGGCGATGGCGCTGCCGGAGGCCAGCGCCTCAAGGCAACCGCGGTTGCCGCAGCCGCAGGCAGGGCCATCCGGATCCAGCACCATGTGCCGAACTCCCCGGCGGAGCCGCTGGCCCCCCCGGTACAGTCGCCCATCGATGATGATGCCTCCGCCGATGCCAGTGCTTACCGTCAGGTACACCACTTGCTGAAGCCCGCGGGCGGCACCGAAGCGGAGCTCCCCCAGTGCGCCGGCGTTGGCATCGTTCTCTAGCGCGACGGGCAGGCCCAGCGCCTCCCCGGCGATGGCGAGCCCCACCACCGCAAGCTCTCCCCGGGGACGCCCGGCATCGGCAAGGGCAGCAGCGATAGCGCGCACGGCGTCGTCCAGGACCGCGCCCGGGGCCGCGTCGGCTCGCGTGGCCTGGCGCACCTCCGCCAGCACTTTTCCCCGCACGTCCGCGATCAGGGCAAGCAGCTTCGTCCCCCCGATATCGACTCTCGCGTAGATTGCTCTGCTGATAGCGCGGCGAGCATCGCATCAGGTCCGGAACGCTGTCAACGCAAAGAGCCCGCCGTGGTCCGGCGGGCTCTTGATTCGCTACTGCTCAGCGACGTTAGCTGTGGCTGGGCCAGAGGGTGCGATACAATTCCTCACCCTGGATCGCCTCAATCGTCCCCCGGTGCTCCAGCCTTCGCAGCCGGTCAAAGGCCTGGTCACAGGCCTCCGCCATGTCCGGTTGCGTCCGCACCAGCCGATCACGGATGTGCCCCAGCACACCGCTCTCCTCCAGGAACTGGAAGCTGTGCGGCCACGGCACGAACATGAACCGCTCCGGCAGACCGAAGCTCGGCCGCACCCGTCCCAGCCAGTGGAAGCGCGCCGCCACCGAATCGGTCGGCTCGACGACGGCGATCATCGACCCTTGCTGCTCGCTCATTCGCGTATCGACGATGAGCCGCTCAGCGAAGAGCCGGAAGCCGAGGGCGAACACGTCCGCTTCCTCGATGACCTTAACCACTTCCTCTATATCCACGATCAATCCGTTTTTCCGATCTTCCCATCAAATGAAGGCCGCCTTAGTACGAGTCCGGGTAAGCGCCGGCGCCGGCAGGCGCGCCATCCTTCTTCTCCGGAAGATCCGCCACTAGGCAGTTCGTGGTCAGCACCATCGCGGCGATGCTGATCGCGTTCTCCAGCGCGGAGCGCGTCACCTTCGCCGGGTCGATGATGCCCTTCTTGATCATATCGCCGTATTCATCGTTGAGCGCGTCGTAGCCCTCTCCGATCTTGAGCGACTTCACCTTCCCCACGATAACGGAGCCATCCCGGCCCGCGTTGATGGCGATCCGGCGCATCGGCTCTTCCAAGGCCCGCCGCAGGATGGCGATACCGGTCGCTTCATCGCCCGTGACTTTCACTTTGTCCAGCGCGGACAGCGCGTTGATAAACGCCACTCCACCGCCAGGCACGATCCCTTCCTCAACGGCGGCACGGGTGGCGGAGAGCGCATCCTCCACGCGGTGCTTCTTCTCCTTCAGCTCAACCTCCGTGGCGGCGCCAACTTTGATCAAGCCGACACTGCCCGAGAGCTTGCCCAGCCGCTCCTGCATCTTCTCCCGCTCCCACTCGGAGGTCGTGGTCTCCATGGCGGCGCGGATCTGGCCGGCGCGACGATCGATCTCCGCCTTCTTGCCCTTGCCCTCGATGATCGTCGTCTCTTCCTTCTCGATGATGACGCGACGGGCGCGGCCGCAGTCCTCTACCGTCGCACTGTCCAGGCGGCGGCCCAGCTCTTCGGAGACGAGCGTGCCGCCGGTGATGGCGGCGATGTCCGAGAGGTACTCCTTGCGGCGGTCACCGAAGCCGGGAGCCTTGGTCGCGACGACGTTGATCGTCCCGCGCAGCTTGTTCACCGCCAACGTCGCCAGCGCCTCGCCATCGCAGTCCTCGCAGATGATCAGGAGGTTCTTCGTAACCGCCAGCGCCCGCTCCAGGAACGGCAGGATGTCACCGACGGCGCTGATCTTGGCGTCAGTAATCAGGATATAGGGGTCCTCAAGGATGGCCTCCATCCGGTCCGAGTTGGTCACGAAGTAGGGGCTGACGTAGCCGCGGTCGTAGTTCATGCCTTCGACGAACTCGGTCTCCGTCTTGATCCCCTTGGACTCCTCAACGGTGATGACGCCATCCTTGCCGACCTTGGACATCACCTCACCGATGAGCTCGCCGATGGCGCTGTCCGCGGCGGAGATGGAGGCAACCTGCCCCATCTGCGCCTGCGTCGTCACGGGCGTGGAGTTCTTCTTCAGGGCGGCGTAGATGGCCTCTGCGCCCTTCTCGATGCCGCGCTTGAGCGCCATCGGGTTCGCGCCCGCGGTCACGTTCTTCAGCCCTTCATGCACGATGGCCTGGGCCAGCACCGTCGCCGTGGTGGTGCCGTCACCGGCGACATCGTTGGTCTTGGAGGCAACCTCCTTCGCCAGCTGTGCGCCGATGTTCTCAAACGGATCTTCCAGGTCGATGTCCTTCGCGATGGTGACACCGTCGTTGGTGATCGTGGGCGGGCCCCAGCGCTTGTCCAGAACGACGTTGCGCCCCTTCGGACCCAGCGTGATCTTGACCGCGTCCGCAAGGCGGTCGATGCCGTTGCGAAGGGCGCGCCGCGCCTGGTCGTCAAAGATGAGCTGCTTCGCCATTGTGCTCTCCTCTTACTAGCGTGTGCGTATGGAATGCGGTAGGAACGGAGTTCTAGCACTCACACGTGGCGAGTGCTAATGCATAGTGTGCGCGAAATGCCGTTCGCGCGGCAAGAGCAAGGAAGGAATGCCATAGCCATCCGCAGAAGCTGGACCTCAGTCAGCAATAGAAAACTCATCGCCCCACCTTTGGCTCGCCATCTACATCGCGTTTTCTACAGTTTCCGCCTCTATTCATCCTCCTCAGCGCCGACCTCCCCGACCTCAATGCGTTCAAGCAACTTCTCCGCGTCATCCCGCAGATCGGGGCCTGGTCCGGCCGCCAGGCAGGCGTGTAGCTCCGAAGCAGCCCGGCGATACAGTTCCCTCCGGGGCGGCAATCCCCGCGGGGCGGCGCCGGGGGAAAGCTCATGCGCCACGTATTCGTAACACCAGCCAAGCGTGTAGCGGATGAACGGATCATCGGGGGCAAGCTCACTCGCCTGCTCCAGCGCCCGCAGCCCTTCCACAAAGCGGCGCTTGCGCGTGATCAGGGTGCTCCCAAGGTAGGAGTGGGTCTCGGCCAGCTCCGGCGCCAGCGCGATCGCACGGCGGGCCGCCGCCAGCGCCGCATCGATCTGCCCTTCCGCGTGCGACCGCATCGCCCGCTGCAACTCCGCGCCGGCGGCCTCCTCCGTCATCGTCCCTCCCTAGCGGCCTGTTCCAGCGCGAAGAGCCGCTCCTCTAGGACGCCGCGGGGCACGAAGCGGAGCAGGGCCACCACGCCGATGAACAGGACGATCACGTCATCGAGCTGGCCCAGCACCGGGATAAAGTCCGGGATAATATCGAATGGCATGAGGAGGTACAACATCAACAGCGGCGGGATAAGCCGGACGGCAAGGGGAATGCGCGAATCCCCGGCCAGCCCCCGGGCCAGCCTCCCCCGGGCCAGCCAGGACAGCCGCTCGATCCGCTCCAGCAACTCCCGCTCCGCGAGACGTCTGCGCATAACGCGCCGGGCCAGGAGGCCAGCCACCGTCAGCAGCGCCAGAAGCGCGATAACCCCCGTGAGAACCACACCGGGCGCACTCATATCCCCTACTGTAGCGCATGGGCAAAACCGCCAGGGGCCTTCTCTTGTGCCTATCTGCGCGCTTTGTTACACTTCGGCAGGATAGGTCCCCAGATTCTCGATCAATCACCTGGCAATCGGCAAAATCGGCAACCCCGCGGGGATAGGCGGAGACGGCGCGGGCCACCGCGCGAACCACCCGAGAGGAGCAAGTATGGACCTTGTCTGGATGGTACCGGTCACCGGCGCCCTGGCGGCATTGTTCGCGCTCTGGCTGGCGCGAGACGTGCTCAAGCGGGACACCGGCACGCCAGCGATGCAGGACATCGCCAACATGATCTTTGAAGGCGCCATGGCGTTCCTGCGACGGCAATACGGCACCATTGCGGTGTTGTCCATCGTGGTCGCGGCGATCATCACGGTCGTCGTTGGCTCCGTATCGGAAGGCGTCAAGGAGATCGTCTTCGATGGCGAAGCGATTCAGTACGGAAACAAAATCATCGACCCGTGGGAGGAGGGCCTGCTCACCGGCATCGCCTTCCTCATCGGCGCCGTGGCCTCCGCCCTCTCCGGCTACATCGGCATGTACATCTCAGTGCGGTCCAACATCCGTACGGCATCGGCGGCGCAGCGCAGCCTGAAGGAAGCGATCACCGTATCGCTCCGCGGCGGGGCGGTCTCCGGATTCCTCGTCGTGGCGCTGAGCCTGCTCGGTGTGTCCGGCATCTTCCTCCTCTACAGCAACGTGCTGGGCAACCCACCGGCGATTGCGCCCTTCCTCATCGTCGGCTTCGGATTCGGCGCGTCCTTCGTCGCCCTCTTCGCCCAGCTCGGCGGTGGTATTTACACTAAGGCCGCCGATGTGGGCGCGGACCTCGTCGGCAAGATCGAGGCCGGCATCCCGGAGGACGACCCCCGCAACGCCGCCGTGGTGGCGGACCTGGTGGGTGACAACGTCGGCGACTGCGCCGGCCGCGGCGCCGACCTGTTCGAGTCCATGTCCGCCGAGAACATCGGCGCCATGATCCTGGGGGTGGCGATCTACAGCGTCACCGGCAAGATCGAGTGGATTATGTTCCCGCTCGTGCTCCGGTCGTTCGGCATCATCGCCGCCATCGTGGGGCTCCTGTCTGTCCCCTTCTTCACGAAGGAAGACGGCAAACAGGACCCGATGCAGCCGCTGAACTCCGGCTACTACGTCGTCTCCCTCCTCTCCGGTATCGGCCTCTTCATCGCGACAAGGGCAATGCTGGGCGACCAGTGGCACTGGTTTTTCTACTGCGGCGTCGTCGGCATCCTTACCGGCATCGCATTCGTCTACATCACGCAGTACTACACCTCCGGGGCATGGCGGCCCGTCCGGGAGATCGCGGAAGCGTCCCGCACCGGCCCGGCGACGAACATCATCATCGGCACCGCGGTCGGATTGGAGACAACGGCCGCGACGGCGATCACCATCGGCCTGGCCCTCGTCTTCTCCTTCGTGCTCGGCTCCAACGCGGACATCGCCAACGTCCCCGCATTCACCGCCGGTATCTTCGGCACCGCCGTCGCGACGATGGGCATGCTGATGTCGGCGGCGTACATCCTGGCGATGGACACCTTCGGCCCGATCACGGACAACGCCGGCGGCATCACGGAGATGTCCGGCGCCCCGGAAAGCGCGCGCCACATCACGGACGCGCTGGACTCCGTGGGGAACACCACCAAGGCCCTCACCAAGGGCTACGCGGTGGCCTCCGCCGGCCTGGCGGCGTTCCTGCTGTTCAGCGCCTACTTGGACAAGGTGAAGGAGCGGCTGGACATTCCCCTCAACCACGAGCTTCCCATCGACTTGTCGAGCATCGACGTGTTCGTGGGCGGGCTCATCGGCGTGATGCTGGTGTTCCTCTTTAGCTCCCTCGCCATTCGCGCCGTCGGCTCCGCCGCTGGCTCGATCATCGAGGAAGTGCGCCGGCAGTTCCGTGAGCACCCCGGCATCATGCTGGGCACGGAGCGCCCGGACTACGGCCGGGCCGTCGACATCACGGCGAAGGCCGCTCTCCGCCAGATGATCGTCCCGGGGCTGCTGGCGGTGCTACTGCCCATCCTAGTGGGCGTGGCGTTCCGCTACCTGCGGGACGGTTCGGTCACCGTGGACGGCGTGGTCCACGCCGATAGCTCTGGCTGGCTCGCCGTCTCCGGGATGCTGATCATCGGCACCATCGCCGGCATCATGGTGGCGACCTTCTTCAACAACTCCGGCGGCGCCTGGGACAACGCCAAGAAGTACATCGAGGCCGGAAACATGACCGACGCCGATGGCACGATCAAGAAGGGATCACCCACCCACAGCGCGGCGGTCGTGGGCGACACCGTGGGCGACCCGTTCAAGGACACGGCCGGGCCATCCCTCCACGTGCTTGTGAAGCTCCTCTCCACGATCACGCTGGTGATGGCGCCGCTGTTCATCTCGACGTAGTCTTCGCTCCGGTCAACGGACGTAGCGAGAGGGGCTCCCCAATGGGGAGCCCCTCTCGCTTATTGCTTGATTTCCTTTCCCCCACAGTCATCCTACGGCGCAGGAGCTTAGGGAATGCTTGAACCCTATCATCTGAACTTGGTGTCTCCAGTACGGAATCGGCGGCCACAGAAAACGGCCCCGCGAAGATTCGCAGCCGTCTAGTTGCCGTAGCCATCAAGAGGTGGAAGGACCAACTCATTGATTTAAGTGGTCGCAACAATCTCCTCTACTACCGCGACTAGCATTTCCGAAAAGTGATGTTGTAGTTTATCCTCTGAAATACTCGCCACAAAGGGACCAATGGCCACACGGTGTACACCGAGGATTGCCCGTCACGTTAAGGCCATTCGACACGCGCTGCGAGCGGAAGTTAACTCCGACTGACTACCCCGTTCTACAAATGCTCCTTGACCAGCTCCGCCGAGGCGCGGGTCATCCCCGGCGTCGACGCGATCGCCTCGACGTCCGCCTCCCGGATGGCGCGCACGCTGCCGAACTTCCGCAGCAGCGCTTTCTTGCGCTTCGGCCCCACGCCCGGCACGCCGTCCAGCCCGGACTGGATCGCGCTCTTGGAGCGCAGCGTACGGTGGTAGGCGATGGCGAAACGGTGCGCCTCATCCCGCACGCGCTGGACCAGGTAGAGCGCCTGGCTATCGCGCGGCAACAGGATCGGCTCCGTCTCATCCTTGATGAACAGCTCCTCCCGCTTCTTGGCCAGCCCGACGGTGGGGATGAACTCCGCGCCGCAGTCCCGCATCGCGTCCAGGGCGGCGGAGAGCTGCCCCTTGCCACCATCGATGATCACGAGGTCCGGCAGGTCGGCCCAGTCGCCGGTGTCGCCGTCCGCTCGTGGTGAGCCCGTCGAACCACGACCGTCGTCTTCCGCTCGCCCTTCGACAAGCTCAGGACGAACGGACCCGTGGGCTTCGGCGACGCGGCGGAAGCGCCGGGACAGCACCTCCTGCATGCTGGCGAAATCGTTCGCTCCCTCGACGGTGCGGATCTTGAAACGCCGGTACTGCTGCGTGGCCGGGCGGCCATCGATGAACACGACCATGCTGGCGACGCTGTTCGTGCCCTGGATGTTGGAGATGTCATAGCACTCGATGCGGCGCGGCGGCTCTGGCAGGCCCAGCTCATCCTGGAGCTGGCGGAGCGCCTCGCTCGTCTTCGTCGTATCGGCCAGCCACTTCACCCGCTCCGCCTCCAGCGCCTCCTTCGCGTTGTCGTTCGCCATCCGGACCAGCGCCTTCCGTTCGCCGCGCTGCGGCACGATGATCTCGAGCGCCCGGCCCGGCGGACGGCGGGAGGCCAACGCATCGCGGAGGAGGTCCGCCTCCCGCGGCGTCGACGGCACGACGATGCGGCGGGGCACACGCGTCATCGGCGATTCGTAGAACTGCTCCAGGAAGCTAGCGAGCACCGCGTCGTCCGGCTCATCCTCCGTACCCTCCAGCATGAAGCGGTCGTTGCCGACGATCTTCGTGCCGCGCTGGAACAGCACCTGGACGCAGGCGCGCTCGTTCTGGCGTGCCAGCCCGAAGATGTCGGCGTCGTCGGGGCGGGTCGTCGCCGTCATCTGGCGCTCGCTCACGTCCTCCACGGCACCGATCTGGTCGCGCAGGATGGCCGCCTGCTCGTAGTCCATCGCTACGCTCGCCTCCGCCATCTGCTTGCGCAGGCCGCGCAGCACCTCGTCCGTCCGCCCTTCCAGGAAGAGGATGGTCTGGCGGATCACCTCGTCGTACTCCTCCTTGGTGCAGTACGCCGTGCAGGGAGCGATGCAGCGGTGGATGAAGTAGTCCAGACAGGGCCGCGGGTCGGTGCCGGTGATCGGCTTGGTGCAGGAGCGCCAGGGGAAGAGCTTGTTCACCACGTCCAGCGTGGTGCGCACGGAGCCGGCGCTGGCGTAGGGACCGAAGTAGCGCGCCCCATCGCTCTCCACGCGACGGGTGATGTAGACGCGCGGCCATTCGTTCTGGACGTCGACCTTCAGGTAGGGGTAGTGCTTGTCATCCTTCAGCCGCACGTTGAAGAAAGGCTGGTGCCGCTTGACCAGCGTCGCTTCCAGAAGCAGCGCATCCTGTACCGTGGGCGTGACGACGTACTCGAAGTCTGCGATCGCAGCGACGAGGGCGCGCGTCTTCCCCTCCATGCTGTGGGGCGAGCCGAAGTAGGAGCGGACGCGGCTGCGCAGGCTGGCCGCCTTGCCGACGTAGATCACCTCATCGCGCTCGTTGCGCATGAGATAGACGCCGGGTTTGGCCGGGAGGGCGGCGATCCGTTCCGCGAACTTGGGGCGTGGGGTAACGGGCGCGCTCATAGCGCTTCTATTGTAGCGCGGCCGGAGGTAGGAGTGATTCCGCTCGCTACCCCACCTTCGCGAACAGCGCGCCGTCAGGCGCGACGCTGCCCTCCGGCAGACCATCGACGTACTCGACGCTGCCGTCCGGCTGGGCAGGGACGCGTGGGCCGGGGAGGATGACACCCGTCAGGTTCATCGGGTCGACGGCGCTGACCCGCACCCGCTCTCCGGTGCGGGCCGTGCGACGCACCCGCCGCAGCGAATCGACGGCCTCCGGCAGCGCGTACTGCTCTCCGACGAAGCCGGAAACGAACCGCCCGCCCCGCACGGTGCCGCGCGCCTCAAAGCGGCGCAGCGCCCGCAGCAGATCGCGCCACGGCAGGGCGAAGCTCTCCCCCTGCACCAGGTCGCGGAAGACGACGCCGTAGCGCTCCAGCAATGTCATGGCGATGCGCTCCGCCAGCTCTTCGACATCGCCCGGCCCCGCCACCGGCGCCACGACCGCTGCCCAGCGCCCGGCCGGCCCTCCGCCGGCGAAGATGCCGCCCGGCAGATAGGCGATCCGCCGGGGAGCCTGCGACCGCCCGCGCTTGCGCCCGGTGACGATATCGCGCAGGCCCTGGAAGCCGTCCGACGTGACGAACCCGCCCGCGATCAGCTCGCGCAGCGCGCTCTCTACATCGCCCGGCAGACGGCGCGTGGTGGACACGATCTCGTCGAAGAACAGCGCCCCGCGCGAGCGCAGCAGCGCCAGCACCTCGCCCGATGCCCCCGCCTCCGGTCCGGGATCGGCCGCGGCCAGACCGATGCGGACGGCCGCCAGCAGTGACGGCAACTCCAGCCGCCGGGCCAGCGTCATCGGCGTCGCCCGCGTGGCGGCGGTGCGACCGCTGGCGGCGGGACGGCGCGGCGTGAGGCGGACCCAGGCCACCTCCCCCGCCAGGCAGAGCTCGTCCAGCCAGGAGGAACGATAGTCCGGCACCCGGGCGCACAGGAGCGAAGGCTCCCATGCCCGCGCCGGCGCCTCGAAGCCCTGCAGTCGCGCGATGGCGCTGCGCACCCCCGCCTTGCCGCCCAGCGCCGTGCCCGGCGTCAGGTGCTGCCAGCGCAAGAGGAAGCGCATGAAGTCCTGCGCCGATACGGGGTCGATCTCCCGCCGCAGCCGGTCCAGTGTGTAGCGGTGAATGCGCGCCAGCAGCCGCCGATCGCAATACTCGTCCTCCCCGATACCGGCGGTGAACCGACCGCGTAGGACGAAGCCCGCCGCTTCCAGCATCGCCACGCCACGGGCGGCATCCTCCTCCGTCAGCGCCGTTCGCAGGGCGAGCTCGCCCACCGTCAGCGGGCCGCCCGCCTCCGTGTGTCCCCGCAGCAGCAACAGCCGCGCCTCATCCCGGTCGGCCACGCGGATCGCAACGCCGTCGGGCAGATTCAGCGCTGGCTCGATACCGGCGGACGGGTACAGGAGCCGCACCACGTTCACGTTCTCCGCGGCGAACCACAGCACGCCGTGGTCGGTCCGGAGCCGCGCCGCCCGTCCGGCAAGAACAAGCGCCTCCATCCACTCCCGGTAGGGAGCCAGGTCCGTCCCACGCACGGCAACCAGCGCCAGGAGCGCATCGTGCAGCTCCTCGACGTCACGGGCCGTCGGCCACGCCTCGTCCCGCACCCGGGCGATCGCCTCCGCATCCAGCGCCCCCAGGTCGCGGGCGTCCTGGGGGAGGGTGCGGCGCAGCGAAACGGCGCGGGTGCGGCGCTCCTCCAGCGGCGCGTCATCAAGGTAGGTGTAGGGACGACCGGTGAGAATCTCGTGCGCCATGGGCGAAGGCTCGGTCGTTTCTCGCGCGTGCAGACGAATCTCCCCCGCTTCTATGCGTTCCAGCACCGACTGGAGCCCGCGCAGGTCCATCGCCTCCTCCAGACAGTCGCGCATGGCCTGCCGCACCAGCGGGTGGTCCGGAATATCGACGGGACCGGCGGCGGCGTTGTCCTGGCAGGCCGCCTGCGCCGGAAAGACGGACGCCAGCAGATCATCGGAGCGCATGCGCTGGAGGAACGGCGGCACCCGGCGTCCACCCCGCTGGCGGGGTACGGCAAGCGCCCGCGTGGCGTTCCAGCGCCAGCGCGTGGGGAAAAGGGGGGTGGCCAGCACCGCCTGTTCCAGCGCCGCTTCCACGTTGCGCGCCCGCACAAAGCTCCACGCCTCCTCCACGGGGAAGCTGTGCTGGGGGCCAAGCGAAAGCAGGATGGAGTCATCGCTGGCGGCCGCCTGCAGCTCGAAATCGAAGGTGACGCAAAATCGCTTGCGCAACGCCAGCCCCCAAGCGCGGTTGATCCGCGCCCCGTAGGGGGCGTGCACCACCATCTGCATCCCGCCGGTCTCGTCGAAGAAGCGCTCGAAGACGATGTCCTCTTGCGTGGGAATGATGCCCAGGCCGTCGCGGGCGGCGCGCAGGTAGTCGATGAGCTGGATCGCGCCCAGGTCCATCAGGCCGCACTCCTCCCGCAGCCGGGCGACGAGCGCATCGTGCTCATGCAGCCCATCAACGATGTCACGGCGAAGGCGGCTCACCTCCTCCGAAAGCTCGATGGTGCGCCCCGGCGCCTCCCCCAGCCAGAAGGGGATGGTGGGCGGCGCTCCGGCTGCATCCACCACGCGGACGATGCCGGACTCCACCCGGCGGATGCGCCAGGAGGTGCTGCCCAGGAGGAAGATATCGCCGATCATGCTCTCGATGGCGAAGTCCTCATTGACGGTGCCCACCGTGGTTTCGTCCGGGTCGGCCACCACGCGGTAGTCACCCATCTCTGGGATCGTCCCCCCGTTCGTGATCGCGGTCATACGTGCCCCCCGCCGGGCGCGAAGGACGCCGTTGATGCGATCGTGGTGAAGCAGGGCGGGGGAGCGTCCCGCTCCATCGCCCACGCCGCCCGCCATCATCTCCACGATCTCGTCGAAGGCGGCGCGCCCCAGCGAGCGATAGGGCGCGGCGCAGCGGGCCAGCGCGTACAGCGCGTCGACGTCCCAGTCCTCGCAGGCGCACTCCGCCACGATCTGCTGGGCCAGCACATCCAGCGGGGCGTCCAGCGGGTGGATGCGGTCCAGCCGGCCCGCCCGCACGGCGCGAACCAGCGCTGCCGTCTCCACCAGCTCATCGCGCGTGGTGGGGAACAGCCGTCCGTGCGGCCGCAGGCCCAGGCCGTGACCGGACCGGCCCACGCGCTGGAGGAACGCGGCGATGCTGCGCGGCGACCCCACCTGGCAGACCAGGTCGATGCTGCCGATATCGATGCCCAGCTCCAACGACGCCGTGGCCACCAGCGCCTTCAGCGAGCCCTCCTTCAGCCGCTGCTCCACGCGGAAGCGCCGTTCCTTGGAGAGGCTTCCGTGGTGGCTGGCCACCTGCTCCTCACCCAGCCGCTGGGCCAGGTGGAACGCCACCCGCTCTGAGAGCTTGCGTGTGTTGACGAAGATGAGGGTGGTCCGGTGCGCGGCAACGAGCTCCGCCAGGCGGTCATAGACATCGCCCCACTGCTCACCGGGCATCACCGCTTCTAGATCGCTCGGCGGCACGTCCACCGCCAGCTCCAGATCGCGCTGGTGGCCCAGGTCGACGATGGTGCAGCCGGGCGTGCCATCATCGTTCGTCCGGTCGGCGCCGACGAGAAACGCGGCGATCTGCTCGATCGGCCGCTGGGTGGCGGACAGTCCGATGCGGGCGGGCCGCGACTCCGCCACGTGGTCCAGCCGGGCCAGCGTCAGGGCAAGGTGGCTGCCCCGGCGGTCCCGCGCCAGGGCGTGGATCTCGTCCACGATGACGGTCTGGACACCGCGCAGCGTCGCGCGGGAGCGCTCCGCCGTGACCATGAGGTAGAGCGATTCCGGTGTCGTCACCAGGATGTGCGGCGGCTTCCGGACGATGGCCTGCCGCTCCGATGCCGTGCTATCGCCCGTACGCAGGCCCACGCGAATATCGGGTAGGTCGTAGCCCAGCTCCGCCGCCACCTCGCGTATCTCCGCCAGCGGCACTTCGAGATTGCGCTGGATATCGTTGCTGAGGGCCTTCAGCGGTGAGACGTAAACGATGGCCGTGCCCGGCGGGAGATCCCCTGCTTCGCTGCGCCGGACAAGGGCATCGATGCCGGCGAGGAAGGCGGCCAGCGTCTTGCCGGAGCCCGTGGGGGCGCTGATCAGCGTATCCCGCCCGGCGATGATCGAGGGCCAGCCGCTCACCTGCGCGTCCGTGGGGGCGCCAAACCGCCGCTCGAACCAGGTGCGGACGACCGGGTGAAACTGCTGCAGAATCTCCATAGCGCCGCTCAGTATAGCACAGCCGTTCGATGGTGGCGCGGTCAAGGGCGGTTCCCAAAAGAGAGTGGCCAGGTTGCCCCGGCCACTCGCAGTCACACACGCGTTCCGCGAAATCTACTGGTCCAACCAGACCTTGTTGAACTGCCAGGCGTAGTTGCTCAGGAAGTAACCGGGCGTGGTCCAGTTCTTCACCGTCTTCTTCGCCCCGTAGAAGTCGTAGTTGCGCACCACCGGCGCCACGGGAAGGTTCTTCTCCTCCATCAGGTAGCGCTGCAACTCCGCCCAGGTCTTCTTGCGATCGTTCAGGTCCAGCTGCTCCTGCTGCTTCTCCACCAGCGTGTCCGTCTGCTTGTCCTGCCAGAGCGCGTTGTTCCGCACGGAGAGCGTGTAGTCGGAGTGCATCGTCTTCCAGATCGGGTCGTCGAAGATCAGCCCGCCCAGGCCGCCATCGGAGATGCTGGTCAGGTGGATGTTGTTCGCTATCGTCTGCGCCGGGGTGATCGAGGTCAGCTCCGTAAACGGCTCGATCTTGAATCCGAAGCGGTTGAGCATACCGCGCACGGCGATAGGCATGTCATAGATGACCTTGAACTCGCTGCCAGCGGAATGCCAGATCTTCAGCGTCGTCTTCGTCGGGTCGATGCCGGCGGCGGTGAGCAATTGCCTCGCCTCCGTCAGGTCATCGTTCTTGTTCTTGCGGAAGCCCGGCTTGCCCTCCCACTCCTTCGACGTGAGATAGAGCTCGGAACGGCAGCCCAAGATGATGTCCGTGCAGCCAAACCCATCGCCCACCACCTGGATCAGCTCTTCCCGGTCGATGATCCGGTGCAGCGCCTGGCGCACGCGGACATCCTTGGTCGGGGCAAGCTGCGTGTTCATCGCCAGGTGGGAGACCGCCGTCACGGTGTCTTCAGTGCTCTCCACCTGGTGGCTGTTCTGGAAGCTCTTCGCCGCCAGCGTCGGCATCTGCATGATGTCGATCTGGCCCGTGCGGAACGCCGCCTCACGCGTGGAGTTGTCCTGGATGTAGAGCAGGTTGATCTGGTCCAGGTAGGGCAGACCGCCCGGGTCGACGTCGTAGCTCGGGTTGCGCTTCAGCGACATGGAGATGCCGGTCTTGAACGATGACTGGTCGACAACGAACGGACCGCTGCCGTACCAGATCTCCGGCTGGTTCGCGAAGGCGGCCCCGTGCTTCGCGTACGCCTCCCGGGGCAGGACCACGCCGGCGTTCGGGTGGTACATCCAGCAGAGGAAGTTGGCGTCCGGCTTCTTGAACTTCACCCGCACCGTGTACTTGTCGACGGCGGTGTAGGTATCAACCAGGCGGAACCGCCCGGCGATGGTGAACGTGGCGTCTCCGGACGTGCGCGCCCGCTCCAGCCCGGCGACGACATCGCCGGAGTCGACCTCCCGGCCCTGCGCCAGCGATTCCTTCTGGAAGTGCACACCCTTCTTCAGGGTCAGGACCAGTGTCAACGGATCGGGGAATTCCCATTTCTCCGCGATCCCATCGACGGGCACACCCTTCTTCCAGTTGAACCGCAAAACGGTGTTACCGAGAAGCGCCCAGATATCGGCCGGGCCGGTCACGCTGATGTCCTTGTGCGGGTCCGTGATGTTCACCGCCGTGGCGGCGCGAAGGGTGAGCGTGCCGCCCTTCTTGGGCTGGCCCGCCACCTGTGTCCCGCTTGGCTCCGCGCCGTCGTCATCGTCGCCGCAGCCGACCAGCGCCAGGCTCGTGCCGCCAACGGCCATCGCCCCCATAAGCTGACGGCGGGTAAGTGGACGCTCCCATATCTGGTCTGCGCGGTCGTATCCCATCCCTATTTCCCTCCTCAAGGTGTGCTTTCCCCCAAATCTGCCGATGCACGGATTCTACAGCTTGGAGCGATGGGGCACCATGCCACATCCTGGAAGAAGGAGGGAGCGGTTTGCTGCCCCGATAAAAGGAGAGCGGCCGGGTTACCCCAGCCGCTCTCCCTATCCCCGTGAACACGGTGACTGCTACTGATCCAGCCACACCTTATTGAACTGCCACGGGTAGTGGCTCAGAAAGTAGCCCGGCATGGTCCAGTTGCGGACAGTCTTCTTGGCTCCAAAGAAGTCGTAGTTGCGAACGATCGGCGACGACGGCATCGTCTGGGAATTGTCGCTCGTATCGAAAAGGTACCGCTGTAGTTCCGCCCACAGCTTCTTCCGCTCGTTGATGTCGAGCGCCTGCTGCTGCTTCTCCACCAGTTCGTCCGTCTTCTTGTCGAACCAGAATGATGAGTTGTGGATCCCGGTTGAGTGCGTGGCGTGCCACAGAGGATCGTCCCAGATAAGCCCGCCCAGACCGCCGTTGGAGAGCGCGATCATCTGGTGCCCCTCCGCCTTAACCTGAGCTGGGAGCGGGTAGCCGGTGGGCGGGGTGATCAACTCGATCTTCAGGCCCAGGTTGCGCTCCCACGACCCTTTGAGCGATGCGTTCTGGTCGGCGTAGACTTTGTAGGTTGTGAGCGCTGATGCGCCGAACTTGAGGGTCGTCTTCGTTGGGTCAACACCGGCCGCCGCCAGCAGCTTCTTGGCGTCGGCGATGTCCTCTTTCTTGTCCTTGCGGAAACCCGGCTTGCCCTCAAAGTCCTTCTCCGTCAGGTAGAGCGCGGAGCGGCAGCCGAGAAGCATCGAGGCGCATCCGAAGCCCTCGCCGACCACCAGCTTCAGCTCCTCGCGGTCGACGGAGCGATGGAAGGCCTGGCGCACGCGCGGGTCGTTAAACGGTGGGATCGTAGTGTTGAAGTTGAGCTGGCTCACCGCCGTGATCGCGTCCTCAGTGCTTCCGATCTGGTGGGTGCTTTGAAAGTTCTTGACGGACAGCGTCGACATCAGCCCGATGTCCGTCTGGCCAGACCGGAACGCCGCCTCTCTCGTGGAGGCGTCGGCGATGCCGAGCACCGTGATCCCGTCGAGGTAAGGCAACCCGCCCGGGTCGACGTCGTAGTTGGGGTTGCGCTTCAGACTGACCGAGATGTCCGGCCGGTAGCTGCTAATGTCCGGGATGAACGGGCCGTTGCTGTACCAGACCTCCGGCACAATCATGCCGGCGCCACCGTGCTTCGCGAGCGCTTCCTTGGGGAAAATGATGCCTGCGCCGGGATGGTACATCCAGGAAAGGAAGTTGGCGTCCGGCTTCGTAAACTTCACCCTTACCGTGTACTTGTCCACCGCCTCGTAGGTGTCGACAAGGTTGAACCGGCTGGCGATGCCGAAGGTGGCGTCCCCTTTCGTGCGAAGCCGCTCGAGCGAGGCTACCACATCACTCGCCTCTACTTCACGCCCCTTCCCCATCGACTCCTGGTGGAAGTGCGTGTTCTTCTTCAGGCGGATGAGCAGGGTGAGGGGATCGGGAAACTCCCACTTTTCGGCACTGCCGTCGTAGATCGTCCCCTTCCTCCAATCGAAGCGGACGATCGGTGTCGAGATGAGACCCCACACGTCCGCCGGCCCGTTGGCCACCGTGATCGACTTCTGGGGATCGAGGATCGCCGGTCCCGTGACGACGGTTAAGGTGAGATTCCCGCCCTTCTTGGGCTGGCTCGATTCCTGGACGGCAGCGCCGGAGTCGTCATCATCATCCCCGCAGCCAACAAGCGCCAGGCTGGCGCCGCCGGCCGCCATCGCCCCCATGAGCTGCCTGCGCGTGAGTGGTCGATCCCAGATTTGTTCGGCGTTGTCGTATCCCATCTTGGCTCCCTCCTCCGGGCTATTGCCCCAACGATTCTATCCATGCGATAGACGGCAGGCATCGTTAGCGCACGATACCATATCCCGCATGAACCGGGGAGGTTGTTTCCCGCCAAAAGGAGAGCGGCCGGGTTGCCCCGGCCGCTCTCCCTGCCCTTAGTGGAGACCTTCGATTATTGGCCCCTGCGACTAGAAATTGCCCATCGTCTGATATCTGCTCCCCTGCAGATCAGTTAGGCGCCGTCCTTTGCCCGGTTCACGATGACCGGGCCCATGCGGTCTCACTCGCAGCCGCTGTGGGGGTTTCCGTTATGGCCTTGGTCATATCGAGGCCAAAGAAGCGGCAGGGATTCTCGACGAGGATCTTCTTCTCGATGTCCTCAGGCACGCCCTCGAAGATGATCTTCAGCCAGCCCTGGGAGTTCGGGAACGAACCGACGGAGTGGGGAAAGTCGCTGCCCCACATCAGGTTATCGGTGGGCAGAAGGTTCCGCATCTTCATCGCCATCGGGTCGCGGATGAAGCTGAACATGAAGTGCTTCTTCAGATACTCACTGGGCATCATCTTCAGGGTCACGCCCACTCCTGAGCGCCAGGTCTTGTAGCTGTCGTCCATGAACCACATGGCGCCAGGAAGCCAGCTTGCGTTCGACTCCGCGATGTAGAGCCGCAAATCAGGGAAGCGATCGAGAACGCCGTATGCGATCATCTGCGCGACCGCATGCGTCGGGCCGCCACCACCGCGGCCGGCGCCGAGTGCTCGTATCGCTGCGGCACCGGGCCCTGTGGCGGAGCCGGGCGGTCCTGGCTCGCGATCACCGATGGTGAGGTGGGGGGAGACCTTCATGTCGATGTTGAGCGCCGTCTCCCAGTACGGGTCATCCTCAGGCGCCGGCTTTCCGCTGCCGTTAGGGAACATATGCGGGCTGACGGAGATAATGCCGAGCTCCTTGCAGCGCTTCAGCTCAGCGATTGCGTCCTCGACGCCTGTCACGGGAACCACGGCGTTACCGATGAGGCGGTCTGGCGCGACAGCGCAGTAGGTCTCCGCAAGGAAGGTGTTGTACGCCTGGACCATCGCCAGGTACGCCTTCTTGTCCTGGATGCCCTCGATGAAGGTGGTGGCGAACACCGGCGGGTACAGCACCTCCGCGTCGATGCCGTCCTGGTCCTGCTCCTGCAGGCGCTGAATGCCATTGCCGGAGCCTGGGGCGGCGGTGCCGTCCTTGTTCCAGTAGCTCTCGCTCGCGAAGCGGACGCCGGAGATGTCCTTGCCCGGCGGCAGCGTGCGGTTGCCCGTTATGTTCAGGCCATTCTGCAGGACCGGCTTGTTCTCCACGACCCAGGCCTGACCGCCATCTTCGAGGTCGATCAGGCGGGGAGCGCGGCTTTTGTATTTCTCGGGCACGTACTTAACCCACGATTCCGGCGGGGTCTCGACGTGTCCGTCCGCTGAGATGATGTTGTAGTACCTTGCCATGGCGTTCTCCTTCTTCACTTATCCGTTGCGTTCAGCACCGCCCATCGGGACCTAGCTATCGAGCCATACCTTGTTGAACTGTCAGGTGTAGTTGCTGAGGAAGTAGCCGGGCGCTGCCCAGTTCCGAATGTTCTTCTTCGCGCCGAACCAGTCGTAATTACGCACCGTGGGCGCGATCGGCAAGTTCGCGTCATCGAGCAGGTAGCGCTGGATCTCGCCGAATATCTTCTTGCGCTCGGCGTTGTCGTATCCCATGGTGGCTCCCTCCTCGGGCTGTGCCCCAACGATTCTATCCATGCGATAGACGGCATGCATCGTTAGCGCACGATACCATATCCCGCGTGAAC
>SHXV01000010.1 GCA_009693105.1 Dehalococcoidia bacterium | reverse complement strand
CCCATCCTCTGGGGGCTGGCCGTCGATGGCGAAGCGGGCGTTCGCGCCGCCCTGTCCCTGCTCGCCGCAGAGTTCGATCTCGCCATGGCGCTGTGCGGCTGCGCCACCACGGCGCAGATCACGCCGGACCTCCTCGCTCCCTGACTACGCCCCCGGCTAGGGGCGAATTCCTCGATCGGCCATGCCCCCGCGGCCTGGAGGTCCACCGCTATCCCGGCCACGGTCAGCAGCGTCCGCTCCGCCCGCCCTGCGCAGCTGGTTGGCCCGCCCCAACAAGTCGCGGTAGCCCCGCCCCAGCGCCGTGTCCGGTACGATCCCCATCCCCACCTCGTTGCTCACGATCGCCATTGAGCAGCCCGCCCGCTCCCGCCAGTCCGCAGCCGCCCGGACCTTCCGCCAGCACCGCCGATTCGCACCGCCACATCCTCCAGGCGGGCCAGGCTGTCCAACGGTTTCGTCAGCCGCGATTGTCGCTCTCTCGCCCGCTCCATCGCCCCGAGGTCCGGCAGCCCGATCATAGCGGTCGTCTCTTCCATCGTTGTCATGCTTCCCCCCGCCGCTAGCGGAAGCGCTCCGGATAGAGGCAGCGCCCCAGCTCCGTCATCGCATTGGCGATGCGCGGCCCCGGCCGGCTCGTCAGGTCCGGATCGGCATGGCAGACGCGGTTGTTCTTCACCGCGCTCACCTGCCCCCACCCCGCCCGCGTCTTTACCGATTCTACCGTTCGTCCGCCCTCCTCACCAGAGAGGACGATCACCTCCGGGTCCCGCTGGATGATCACCTCCGCCGTGAGCTGCGGGTACTCCGTGTTCGCCCCCTCGGCAATGTTCTTCGCCTTCAACTGGGTGTAGAAGTCCCCCACAAAGCTGGAGGGCGCGGCGCTGTAGAACGTCGCGGTCAACTCGTGGTAGACGCGCGGGCCCGCGCCCACATCAGCAATCCTCCTCTTCACCTCGTCCAGCTGTCCCCGGATCGTCCGCGTAAGCTCATCCCCCTGCCGCTGCTGCCCCGTGAACTGACCGAACAGTGTAATCTGCTGCAGCACGCCATCCAGCGTCGTTGGCACCTTCAGGTACACGACCGGGATGTTCGCCCGGCGCAGCCCATCCACGCTCCCGCCACTATCGCTGCTCACAAAAACCAGGTCCGGGCGATAGCTCACGATCCCTTCCAGGTTCGGCTTAAACGCGTCCACCTCCGGCTTCGCCTTGCTTCCGTGGGGACAATTCTCATACTTCTCCACTGCTACAAGCTGGTCGCCCAGCCCAAGCGCGCAGAACGTCTCCGTCGCCGCCGGCGAGAGCGAGATAATCCGCTGCGGGGCGCTGCTCAGCGTCGTCTTCGTACCATCGCTGTTGCTCACCGTCACCGGGAACGCGCTCACCGCCGGACTCGCCGTCGCCGAAATGCCCCCACCTCCGCCACCTCCGCCACCGTCGCCGCAGGCCGCCGCCAGCGCCACCGCCAGCAGCAGGAACAGCGCCGCCATCACCGTACGCATTGCACCATCTCCCTCTCCATCCCGTCGAATCGCCCTACACCCTCCTCGGGGCACCCCGCCGCACGCGAGCCGCCGGACGCCAGAAGGCCCCGGCCGAGGGGGCTGGGGCCTGTCACCCGCGAGGGTACAGGACGCAGCGGCCCCTTTCCTCGAAGGCTCGCGCATCTCACAGGGGCTGTCGACCTGGCTCTCCATCCCAGCGGATGGACTACAGTTGCGGGACAGCGCCGGACTCTGACCGGCTTCGCATTCAACCCCCGGACCCTTGCGAGCCCTGCTTGAGGCAACGGGGGAACCCCTGCAAAGAAGCTATTCTATTCAGCGACGCGACGCGTCAACCAGCCCGACTATAGGCGACGTCCTCGGCCACGGTCAAGCGAGATGATTATCCCCCGCTATCGGGCCGGACCTTGACCATCCCCGCATTGTGAGCTACTCTGTATACGCACCTTAGCAACTAGCAACGACACGGGGAGCGTTCATGGCCACCAGCCCGTTTGAGAACTACCTTGACCTCGTCGAATCCGCGTTGCTCCTGGGGATTCACCCCCAGAGCCTGCGACGCCTGATTAAACAGAAGAAGGTGCCCGCCATCCTCTTCGCCGGTAAGTACCTCATCGAGCGGGACAAGATCGAGATGTTCAAGGCAAACTACGATCCGCGCCCCGGCCGCAAGCCCATTCGCCGCCTTCTCTAAACGTCACCGCCCGCGCTGGACGCCGGGAGACGTAGCCCTGCGCACCGCATCCATCCGTCCCTCGCACCCTCGCCATGGTGCTCACGGCGTTCGCGCTTGCCGCCCTCGCCGCCTGCTCCTCCCGCGATAGCGCCCCCATTGCCGTCGTGCAGCCCACCCCCGGCACCGGCGCTGCCGCATCAACCAGCGGCGTCGCTCGCGTCTCCGCCGTCGGCGACGTCATGCTCGCCCGGGCCGTGGGCGATGCCATCGCCCGCCAGGGCGCCGGCACCGTCTTCGCCGCCGTCGCCGCGCCCATCGCCACAGCCGATATCGCCTTCGCCAACCTGGAAGTCCCCCTAACCAGCCGTGGCGTAGCCGCCAACAAGGACTTCACCTTCCGCGCCCCCGCATCGTCCGCCGATGCCCTCGCCCGCTCCGATGTCGTCTCGGTCTCCAACAACCACTCGCTGGACTACGGCCCGGACGGTCTCGCCGATACGCTCGCCGCTCTCCAGGCCCGCGGCATCGCCGCCACCGGCGCCGGGGCCATCCTCGCCGACGCGCTGCGGCCCGCCACGGTCACCGCCCAGGGGCTTCGCATCGCCGTGCCCGCCTTCGCCAGCTTCGATGACGACTCCGTGACCGGCTACCGCGCCCGCTCCTTCGCCGCAACGCCCACCTCGGCCGGCATCGCCTGGGCGGAGCCGAAGGCGATCCGCGACGCCGTTGCCCGGGCGAAAGCGGCGCACGACGTCGTCATCGTGTCGATGCACTGGGGCCACGAGTATCGCGACGAGATAGCCCCGGAGCAACGGGCCCTCGCCTATGCGGCCGTCGATGCCGGCGCCACGCTGGTGCTGGGGTCCGGCCCCCCCCTCCTCCAGCGCTGTGAAGCGCGCAACGGTGCGCTCATCGTCTACAGCCTGGGGAACTTGCTTTTTGACCTGGATGAGTACGATCGCGCCTTCCCTGGCCTGCCCTCCACCCTTTCCATGGTGTTCCAGGCAGAACTGACGAAGGACGGCGTGCGCTCCGCCGGGTTTGTGCCCGCCGTTACCGATGAACTGACCGGCTTCCCCTGGCTCGTCACCCGTGCCGCTGCCACCGCCGTGCAGGCCCGCGCCGCCCGCCTCAAGCCCTCCATCGCCGAAGCGATCGCAGGGCTCGGACGCTAGCCCTGCTTCTCCTTCATCAGGTAATCCAGGCTGCGGCGATATAGCCGCTCATCGATCTTGCCCGTGGACATCAGGTAATTGAGCATCGGCTCCAGCCCCAGCAGCGCCACCACGTTATAGCCGCGCTCCTTCAGCGCCTCCCGCCCCCCGACCTGCCGGTCGATGAGGACCGCCGCATCGCCGACGACGAGCCCCGCTTCGCGCAGCTGCTCACCCATGGCCAGGATGCTCCCGCCCTTGTTCACCAGGTCATCCACCATCAGCACGCGCTGCCCCGGCTGGTACACCCCCTCAAGCGTCATCTCCTCCGGCTTCCCCGGCCTCGGGTGAAGATACACCATCGGCACCTTCGTGCGCAGGGAGAACGCTGTCGCCAGGTGCAGCCCGCCCAGCGGGATGCCCGCAATCAAGTCGAACGGCTGCATCTGTGGGTTCCGCATCGATTGCAGCGTCCGCACCTCTTCATCCAGCACCCGCGCGGCCCGCTGCAACGCCGTAGGCCGGCTGATCAGCCGTCGCGGGTTGACGTAAACCGGCGAGTGCACCGTCGTGCGCCCCAGCGTGAAATCGCCGAAGCGGACACCGCCCAGCGACCAGAGCACCCGCGCCAGCCAGAGATTGCCGATGTCATCTCCGCCTCGTGCCATATCCGCCTCCGCTGTCCTCTCATAAGAAAGGCTGCTACCGGATTCCGGCGCAGCCTCTAAGCAAGCTATTCGTTTGTTATCATGTCGTCCGCCCGGCAGGCCCCGATCCGAGGATTCTTTCCTCAGTGGGCACGCGCATGTCGGTGTAGGGTGCCCTGGTGTTCAGTTCAGGGGCCCGCCGTCGCGTGGCCAGCCCTGCCTCGCAGGGCTGCGCAGTCAACCTGCCATACACCCCAGAGGATTCGATTGATCGATTTCATGGATCCCTCCTTCTGTCCCAGGCACTGGTCCATGTCGCCGCGCAGCTAGTATCAGAGTAGCAAATCCCCCGCCTCTCGTCAAGGAGGCATCGCCGCCATAGCCCGATGCTATACTGGTCCTGCCGTGCCAGCTACTACCGATCTCCTCCACCGTCTCCGTTCCACCCCCACCCCCGCGCCCGCTCGCGCCCTCGACGTAACGATCGCGGAGGCGCGCCGGGTCCGCGTGGCGACGTATCTCGTCGGCGGCGCCGTGCGTGACCTGCTGCTGGGCGTCCCCTTCCTCGATATCGATATCGTCGTAGAGGGCGACGCCCCCGCCCTCGCCCGTGCCGTCGGTAGCGCCCTCGCCATCCCCGTACGCGGCTATCGCGCATTCGGCACCGCCACCATCGCCGGCCCCGACACCGGCGACAGCTACCAGCTCGACTTCGCCACCGCCCGGACGGAGCGCTATCCCCGGCCGGGCGCCCTCCCCCGCGTCACCCCTTCCATCCTGCACGACGATCTCCTCCGGCGCGACTTCACCATCCACGCCATGGCCTTCGCACTGGATGGTCCTGCCGCCGGCCAGCTCATCGATCCCACGGGCGGGCAGCCGGACCTGGCCAACCGGCTCATCCGCATTCTTCATGACCGCAGCTTCATCGATGACCCCACCCGCATCCTGCGCGCCGCCCGCTACTCGGCACGCCTGCGCTTCACGCTGGAGCCGCGCACCCTCACCCTCGCCCGGCGCGATGCGCCCGCGCTGGCCACCGTCAGCGGCGCACGCGTCCGCGCCGAGCTGGAACGCCTCCTGGCCGAGCCAAACCCAGCCGCCGCCTTTGCCGCCGCCGCGGACCTGGGGGCGCTCGAAGCGATCACCCCCCACTTTCGCATCGACCCGTCCGCCGCGAGCGAGGCGTTCCGCCTCTGGCGCACCACCATTCCGGAGCCGGAGCGCCCCCACGTGGGCTGGGCCATCGTGGGATCGAGGCTCCCCCTAGGCGTAGCAGCGGCGCTGGCGCAACGGCTGTCCCTGCCCCGGCGCGATGCCGCCTCGCTCGTCGGCGCCGCCACCCTCGCCGCCAACGCCGCGCTGACGGAGGCATCGCCCTCCCGCGTCGCCCATGCCGTCGCACCTGAATCGCCCGCCGCCGTCCGGGGCGCCGCCCTCGCCGCGCCGAACGAAGCAATACGCCGCGCCCTCAGTCGCTACCTTACGGAGAGCCCCCCCCTCCTCCACCCGCTGCTCTCCTCCGCCGATCTCATCGCCGCCGGCGTCCCCCGCGGCCCCGCCCTCAGCGCGATCGCGGCGCTCCTGCTCGACGCCCGGCGCGACGGTCTTGCGACCACGCGCGAGGATGAGCTAGCCTTGGTGCGGCGCGCACTCGATACCTTGCGACGCGGAGGGACACCCGGAGGCGACCATTGAGTGAAGCATGTGTGGTCTGCAAGGAGGAGCCGCTGGACGACTCCAATTCGAGCTATTGCTCGTTCTGCCAGCAGCGCTACCACCTGAACCAGCGCAGCGACGGCGACGACAAGGACTGTGGCGATGTCTGGATCGGCGAAGCATCGATGGCGCTGGAGTTCGGTTGCCGCAACTGCATCGATGAGGGCCGAACCCAGCCCCAGGCCACCGGCTCATGAGCAAGGGCGAACAGCGCCGCTCCCGTCGCGTCCCCGGCCACCTGCGCGCTGCCGAGGAGCAGCGCGCCGCTCTGCCGCAGCAGGAGCCGCGTCGGCCCCTCTGGCGGCGCCCACCCCTCTCCGTTTTCGTCGCCTTCTGCACCGGGCTCTTCGTGATGTACAACTTGTATGAGGTGCCGTTGGTGAGCGTCGCGCTCTTCGTCCTCGGCGTCTTTGGCGTCGCGTTCGGTCTCTCCCGCCTCACCACCCGCGCCCTCTTCCGCACCCGGCCGCGCTAACCCTCCGTCAACCGAACTAGCCCGCGCCGAAACGCTGGATTATCGCCGCCAGGTGATGGATGTTGCGCCGCATGTCATCGATGCGGATGCTCTCGTCCGGCGCGTGAATACGGCTGTCCGGGTAGCCGACACCGCAGTCCGCACTATCGACCCCCAGTTCGGTGATAAAGGCGTGCAGCGGCCCCGTGCCCGCCATCGTCGGGTAGATCAGCGGATCGACCCCGTAAACCTCGCGTCCCGCCTCTTCGATCACGCGGATGAAGGGCGCGTCCGGAGGCGTCCGCGCCGGCTCCACGCCTGAGATGACCCGCATCCGCACATCGGAGAAGCCGTGGTCGTCGAGGTGCTTTCGGAGCAGCGTCGCGACCCGTGCGGAGCCCTGATCGGGCACCAGCCGGAACTCGATCTTCGCTAGTGCTTTCGCCGGCGGCACCGTCTTCGCACCCCCGCCCTCGTAGCCGCTGCTCAGCCCGTCGATCGTGCAGGTCGGCTCCAGGAGGTGACGGCGCGAGTAGTCAGGCCCCTGCACATTCATCAGCAGGGCGGGCATGTCCAGCGAGCGCGCCGTCTCCGCGGACTCGTCCGGAAGCCTGGCCAGCGCCGCATCTTCCTCCGGCGTTGGCGGCCGGACCGCGTCGTAAAAGCCGGCGACGTAGATACGCTCGTCCGGCCCCTTGAGCGACGCCAGTGCCCAGGCCAGCCGCCAGGCGGCGTTCGGCACGACCGTCGCCCACTGCGAGTGCGAGTCGCGGGCGGCCACTTCCACCGTCAGCTCTACGTAGAGCAACCCCTTCACTCCCAGCGTCACCTGCCGCTGGCCCCTGCGCTTACTCCACTGCCCTCCCACAGGCAGGCGTCAGCGCGCAGGCGGTCGCGGTGGCGGGCGACGAAGGCGCCCAGGTTAGGGCTGCCGATCTCCTCGTCTCCTTCGATCAGGAACTTCACGTTGATCGGTAGGCGGCCTTCCGCCGAAAGGATCGCCTCCAGCGCCGCCAGCCGTGCCACGATGTTGCCTTTGTTGTCGGAGGCGCCGCGGGCGTAGAGCTTGCCTTCCCGGAGGCCGGCTCGAAGGCGGGCGTGGTCCACAGGTCAAGGGGCTCCGCCGGCTGCACATCGTAGTGGTTGTAGAACAGGAGCGTGCGCGGCGCGCCCTCATTCCGGTCCGCCAGCAGCACCGGGTGCCCGCCCTCCAGCTTCGGCAGGAGCTCCGTCCTGAACCCGAGCGCCCGCAACCGCGACTCCACCTCGCGCGCCGTCTCCTCGATCATCCGGCCATGCGCGCTTACCGTCGGGATGCGGCAGAGCGCGATCAGGTCTTGCATGTGCCCCTCAAAGTGGCTATCAATATAGCTGGAAACGCCCGTCATAGGGGCATCACCGCTCGCCTTCTTTGAAACGCTCCATCACCACGCGTCCGTCCTCATAGATGGGGCGATACCCCAACCGAAGCCAGAAATAGAGCGCCCGTCCGTCCCGCGCCCGCGTCTCCGCCAGGAACCGCCGTGCCCCCGTCGCTTCCTCCACCAGCGCCAGCGCCTTCGCCCCAATGCCCCGCCGCCGTGCCTCCGGCCGCACCACCAGCGCATCGAACCGCGCCGCCTCGCCGTCGGCCACCAGCCGCGCCCGCACCGCCCCCACAACCGCGCCCGCTTCTTCGATCAGGTACACGCCCGCGCCCGCCTCCAGGCCCCGCTCGAACTCACCGAGCAACCGCTCCGCCTCCGCACCCTCCTCCACCGCCGCATTCAGCGCATCGCCCAGCCAGCCCCGGAGCGCATGGCCGTCGCTCGCGCGGGCCGGCCGCACCGCTACCTCACGTCCGGCGATAACCATGCCTTCACCTTGTCCGCCATCCCTGCGAACCCCACGTCCTCCACCCGGCAATCGGGCAGCGCGTCGATGAACGCCTGCCCGTAGCTCTTGGAGCGGATGCGCCGATCCAGCACCACCAGCACGCCGCGATCGGTCCGGCTCCGGATCAGCCGCCCGATCCCCTGCCGGAACCGGATCAGCGCCCCCGGCAGCGCGTACTCTTTGAATGGGTCATCGAACAGCTGGGAGCGCGCCGCGAACACCGGCTCCGTCGGCACATGGAACGGCAGCTTGGCGATGATGAGCAGGGACAGCGATTCGCCCACCACGTCCACTCCTTCCCAGAAGCTGGACGTCCCCAGCAGCACACAGCGCGGGTGCTCCCGCAACGTCTGGATCAGCTGCCGCGGCGACCCGTCCACCCCGTGCGCCTGCACCAGGATCTGCTCCGCCTCCAGCGGGCCCCGGATCGCCGATGCCGTCTGCCGCACCGCTGCGTGCGAGGTCAGCAGCACCAGCGCCCGCCCCTGGGAGGCGCGCACCAACTCCAGCACCGCCTCCTCCACCGCCTTCTGGTAACCCGGCTGGCCCGGCTCCTTCATCTCCCGCGGCAGCAGCAGCAGCGCCGACCGCTGGTAATCGAACGGCGACCCCAGCTCCAGCTCTCGCGCCTCGTCGATCCCTAGCCGCTCCCGGATGTAGGCGAAGCCATCGCCCGCCGTCAGCGTCGCGCCCGTCAGCACGATGCTCCGCTTCGCCATGAACAGCGCATCCCGCAGGATGTCCCCCACGTGCAGCGGCGCCGAGTTCAGCACCGTCGACCCGCTCTGGGCCGCCGTCAGCCAGGCGATGCGCTCCTGGTCCTCTCGCCCCACGATCGCGCCGAGGCCGTCGAGCAGCCGGCTGCCTTCCACGTGCAGCGCCGCGCACTCCTCCACCAGCGTCAGCGCGTCCAGCGCCAGCGATTCCCCCGCGTCCGCCAGCGCCCCACGTATCCGCTCCACCACCGCCAGCGTATCCTTGAACAGAAGCGCCAGGTTATCCCACCCCATCTCCACTTCCGACCACGCCGGCTGCCGCCGCACCCCGCTGGAAAGCAACAGCCGCGTCTCGTAATCGCCGGAAGAGGCGGCGTGATTCTCCACAAACGCCCGCAGCACGGAGTAGAACTCGTTCACCCGTGTCCGCGCCTCGCCCGTCGTCCGGGCAAGGTCGTCGGCCCCCTCGCTGATCGCCCCCATCGCGCCCGCGCCCAGCGCCTTCCCTTGCGCCAGGCGCATCACCAATCGCAGCGCCGCGGATAGGCCCGTCACCCCAACGTTCGCCCTGCCCGCCGAGTGCAGCCGGTCCAGGTAATCCAGCACCTGCGACTGCGACGCCGCGAAGCCGAACTGGCTCGTCGCCTCGTCCTCCACGTGGTGCGCCTCGTCGATGATCAGGTGATCGTATTCCGCCAACACGTGGCCCCCGGACACGATGTCAGAGAGCAGAAGGGCGTGGTTCACCACCAGCAGGTGCGCCCCTTCCGCCCGCCTGCGCTGCCGCGCCAGGAAACAGGGCGCGCCCGTGAGCCCCACGCAGGCGGCGCCGCAGCTCTCGTTCGCCGCCACGCGCGCCCAGGCGCCGTCCTCCGCCATCGTCAGGTTCAGCTCCGCCCGGTCGCCCGTTTCCGTGTGGGGAAGCCACACGCTCAGCCGCGCCAGCAGCCGCGCCTCCTCCACCGTGAACGGGCCCCCGTGCCGCAGCGCCGTGAACCGGCGCAGGCAGAGATAGTTCGCCCGGCCCTTGAGCTGGGCAACGCGCAACCGCTCCCCCTCCTCACCCAGCATCGCCCGCAGCGCCGGGACGTCCTTATCCATCAGCTGCTGCTGGAGCGCGATCGTGTTCGTGGAGATGATAATCCGCGTCTCGTTCCGCATCGCGTACAGCGCCGCCGGTATCAGGTACGCCAGCGATTTTCCCGTGCCCGTGCCCGCCTCCACCAGCAGGTGCTGGCCCTCGCTCAGGGCCGATGCCACCGCTCCCGCCATCGCCTCCTGCTGGGGCCGCTGCTCGAACGCCTCCATCAGCCCCGGCCGAACGCCCGCCGAGCGCAGCAGCGCTACCGCCTCCGCCTCCGGCACCGGCTGCGGCGTCTCCACCGCCACCATCGCCGGCCAACTGTCGCGGCTCGCCTTCCCGTTCCCCATCCCCGCCGATGCTGCGATCTCCCGCACCCGCTCCATCGTCAGCTCCGCGAGCAGCCCCCGCAGCGACCACGGCGACGCCGAGGCGATCCGCGCCACCTCCGCCAGCACCGCCGGCGGCAGCCCCAGCGCCCGCCCGCGCAGGGAAAGGAACACGTCCCGCGTCGCCAGGGCGTCCAGAAGCGCCCGGTGCCGCACCGGGAAGTCGATCGCGAAGTACTGCGCCATCGATTGGAGGCTGTGCTGCCGGGCGTCCCAGAGGAGCGTGTGCCCCAGCTCCGCCGTGTCGTACACAGGGCCGTTGAAGCGCACGGCCTTACGCTCCAGGAACGCCAGGTCGAACGCCACGTTCTGGCCGATGATGGGCGCGTCCCCCACGAACCGGACCAGCGCCTCCCGTACGTCATCGAACACGGGCGCGGTGTCCACGTCCGCCTGCTCAATGTTCGTAAGCAGCCGGATGCGATAGGGAATGGGCTCCGCGGGCCGGACGAAGGACTGGAACGTCTCGCTGACGCCGTGCTCGTCGAAACGGACGGCGCCGATCTCCATGATGTCGTTCCGCTTCGGATCGGTGCCGGTCGTCTCCAGGTCAATCGCGACGTACGTGGGCATACGCCCATTCTATGCGAGCGGGAAGGCGGGAAAAAGGGCCGAGCGAACAAATGCCCTAGGTTATGTCCTCAAGATGGCGCCGCCGGTGACCGATGCCCCTCCACGGGCGTCGCGCGCGTGACCGGCTCTACCGCGCCGTGCTCGTAGGCCCATACCGCCACCTGCGTGCGGTCGCGGAGCACAAGCTTGGCCAGGACGCGCTTGACGTGCGTCTTCACGGTCCCCTCGCTGGCCACGAACGCCTCCGCGATCAGCAGTGTGGCGGTGCCGACGATGGGCAGCCACCACGCCTCGGCTGGCTCGTCGATGACCCAGCGGGCGCCGGCCCCGGAATCGATCACGCTCGTCGGGCCTACGATGAGCGGCGAGGTCACGAAGGCGGTGCCGACCGTCGTGAAGCTCACAAGGAATACGAATGCCCCGATGCCGATCGGGAACTGAACGAAGAGGTAGACCACCCCCGTCCACGTCGTAGGGTCGATGAAGCGAGCCCAGACCTAGCTGCGATAGGAGCCTCGCTCGATTGTTGTAGGGGGCCGGCCTAATTCCATGGCGTGCAGGTGGCGCACCAGCCAGGCTTCGGTGTCGCCCGCCCAGCGCGATAGGTACATCGCCACCAGCAGCACCGGAGGGCCGACGATCGTCCAGCTCAGGCTCAGGCCGACCGCCAGGAACGTCACCAGCGCGACGAAATACAGGATGCCGCCGGGGACATGAAGAGCAGGTGCGCCGCACGAGCGTACGTCCACGGGTTGAACACAGGATCAATGATCCGCTGCAACGATGAGTGGCCAGGGGATAGATCTGTCTAAAGCCACTTTGGATCGGGTTCTCCCTTACCGCATTCGCTGGACCCGATCATGATGCCGGTGGCGCTCTCAGCGGCGTCTCTCTCAGGTCGGATGTTTTCCCGCTAGCCCCGTTCCCCCAGCGTGACGTTGTCGATCAGCCGCGTCCGCCCCAGCCGCGCCGCCACGGAGACCAGCGCCGCACCCTTCACCCAATCCAGCTCCGCCAGCGTCTCCGGATCGGCCACGCTGACGTATTCCAAGGCGAAGGCCGGCTCCACGACCACCCGGGCGCGCACCGCCTCCCGCAGCACCGCCGGGTCCCGCTCCCCGCCCTCGAACAGCGCCAGCGCCTGCCGCAGCCCGGCGTAGAGCGCGGGCGCCGCCCGCCGCTCCTCCGACGTGAGATAGGTGTTGCGACTGCTCATCGCCAGCCCATCCGGCTCCCGCACCGTATCGCAGGGCACGATCTCCACCGCCAGGTTCAGGTCCGAGGCCATCCGCCGGACGACGGCCAGTTGCTGCGCGTCCTTGCGCCCAAAATAGGCCCGCTCCGCCCCGGCGATGCTCAGCAGCTTCGCCACCACCGTCGCCATGCCCCGGAAGTGACCGGGGCGGGCCGCCCCCTCCAACACGCTCGTCAGGCCGCCGCTCACGTCTACCGCCGTGGCGAACCCCTCCGGGTACATCTCCTCCACCGTCGGCATGAACACGGCGGCAACGCCCTCCACCTCCAGCAGGGCGAGATCACGCGCCTCATCCCGCGGGTACCGGGAAAAGTCATCCTTGGGGCCGAACTGGGTGGGATTAACGAAAATGCTGACGATGACGGCGTCGTTCTCGGCGCGGGCGCGCCGGACAAGCTCCAGATGGCCTTCGTGCAGATAGCCCATCGTCGGCACAAACCCGACCGTGGCTCCGGCTGCCCTGCGCCAGGCGCGCGCTTCCACGAGCGTGCGTAACACCCGCATACGCTACGCCACGCCCTCCATGATCTCGCGCAGCACGTCCTCGTTCATGGCGAAGCTTTCCTGCTCCGTGGGAAAGGTCCCCGCCCGCACGTCCGCGACATACTCCGCCACCGCGCCGCGCACGGCGTCGCCCAGCGCGACGTACTGCTTGGCGTGCTTGGGGACGAAATTCGTCGCGTAGGCCAGCAGGTCGTGGAACACCTGCACCTGGCCTCCGCAGGCGGGGCCGGCGCCGATGCCGATGGTGGGCACATCCAGCCGCTCCGTTATGGCGCGGGCCAGCGGCGCGGGGATCGTCTCCAGCACGATTGAGAACGCCCCCGCCTCCTGTAACGCCTGCGCGTCCCGCAGCAGCGCCAGCGCCTCTTTTCGTGTCTTACCCTGCACCTTGTAGCCGCCCAGCGCGTTCACCGATTGCGGTGTCAGGCCGATGTGCCCCATCACCGGCACCCCCGCCTCCACTAGGCGCCGCACCGTCTCCGCGGAGCGAACGCCGCCCTCCAGCTTCACCGCCGTGGCCCCCGCTTCCTGCAGCAGCCGGCCCGCGTTGCGCATCGCCTCTTCCACACTGACCTGGTAGGACATGAACGGCATGTCCGCCACCACCATCGCCTGCTCGCTCCCCCGGACCACTGCTTTCGTGTGGTGGATCATGTCCTCCATCGTCACCGGGAGCGTGGAGTCATAGCCCAGCACGACCATGCCGAGCGAATCGCCGACCAGGATAACGTCGACCAGTTCATCGATGAGACGGGCGGAGGGGTAATCGTAGGCGGTCAGCATCGCGATGGGCTCGCCGCGGCGCTTCATCGCCTGTAGATCGGTCACGGATTTCCGTGCCATGGCGGCCTCCCGGACGCGGCGCTAGCTGGCGAAGACGGAATGCGGAGGGATCTCGCTGCTGATCCGCGTGATCCGGTTGCCGTGATCCGCATCCACGTACACCAGCTTCGGTCGGGCGTCACCCGCCTCCGCGTTCGGTACCATGTGGTAGGTGAGGATAATGACCAGATCATCCACGGCCACCAGCCGGGCGGCGGCGCCGTTGACGCATATCTCCCCGCTGCCACGCTCGCCTTCGATGGCGTATGTCTGGAGGCGCTTGCCGTTGTTCACGTCCAACACATGAACCTGCTCAAACGGCAGGATGTCCGCCGCCTCCATCAGGTGCGGGTCGATCGTGATGCTACCTTCGTAGTTCACGTCGGCCTGCGTCACCCGGGCCCGGTGAATCTTCCCTTTGAGCATCATGCGCATGCTCTCATCTCCTCCGTCGACCTCCCTTGCGGGATGGCTGCGGTCCATTCGGTCACCAAGAAGCCCTCCGAGTCTCCGACCGGGAGGGCACACAGCGGCACGTATCTGCCACCCCTGTCCCGTCTCGGTCATGCGATCCAAGCGAGCGTCTCGGAGTGCTGGTGTTCGTTCGCGTGACCAGCGTGCTCATCGCCCATGTTGGGTCGAAGGCACCACGATTATATATCGGCTCTTCGTGTTGTCAAGCGCAATCTTGAATTACCCTGCCGGCCACTCCGACGCCGCGGGAACCCCGTGCAGCCCCGCCGCCGCGCGCACCGCCTTCAGCACCGCCCGCTCCACGGCAAGGGCGGCCAGCGCCCCCACCGCCATCACCGCGCGCACATCGCTGGGGGGTGCGCCCGGCGCCGCTGTCGACAGCACGAACAGCGTGTCGCCGTCCACCGGCAGGTGGGTGGGGCGCACCGTCCGCGCCAGCCCCGCGTGCGCCACCATCGCCACCCGCAGCGCCTGCCCTCGCGTCAGCGCCGCATCCGTCGCCACGCAGGTCAGCGTCGTGTTCTCCCGCAGCGGTGTCGCCCCCGGCGCCATCGCCCGCAGCGCTTCGATCGCCGACAGGAACCCTCCCACATCGCCCCGTATGCCCGCTACCGTGCGCCCGCTTTCCGGATCGACGATCTCCCCCGCCGCGTTCAGCGCCACCACCGCTCCGACGATCGTCCCGTTGGCCAGCCGCTCCGATGCCGAACCCAGCCCGCCTTTCGTCGCCCGCAGCCGCCCCATCAGCGTTCCCACCATCGCGCCCGTGCCCGCGCCCGCGTTGCCCTGCGCCACCGGCCCGGTCGTGGCCACGTCGGCAGCGGCGTAGCCGTCCTCCGCCCCCGGGCGGCGGGTCGCGCTCCCCAACGCCAGGTCGAACAGGATGGCGGACGTCACGATCGGCACCTTCGCCACCGAGGTGTCGAAGCCGATGCCGCGCTCCTCCAGCCACCGCATCACGCCGCCCGCCGCGTCCAGCCCAAAGGCGCTGCCCCCCGCCAGCACCACGGCATGCACCCGCTCCACCGTGTTCGCCGGAGCCAGCAGGTCCGTCTCCCGGCTGCCGGGCGCGCCCCCCCGCTGGTCCACCGCCGCCACCGCCCCCGCGCGCACCAGCACGACGGTGCAGCCCGTGGCCGCCTCCGCGTCCGTCCACTGCCCTACTTCGACGCCGGGAACGTCCGTGATGTCGTCATGTCGTTCGCTCATGGCGGCCCATTGTAGCAGCGATCCCGTACAATCGGGGTGAAAGCGAGGACCGGATGAGCCAGGTGAGCGAAAATGACACGCAGGCGCTGTTCGAGGCGATGAACCGGGACGCCCTGGACCGGCTCAACGCCGTCCGCGCCACCAACGGCCATGGCGATGCCAGCACGGACCAGGCGCGTGAACGCGTCGTGGCCGGCTTCCTCCGCGCCCTCCTCCCCCAGTCCCTCCAGCTCGGCCCCGGCGTCGTCATCGCTGCCCGCGGCGCCCGCAGCCAGCCGATCGACCTCATCGTCCATCGCGCCGATCATCCCCGGTTCGAGCACGCCGGGGTGCGCCACGTCCCCCTGGAGGCCGTCGTCGCCGTTGTCCAGAATCGCGCCGCCCTCGCCGACGCCGCCGCGCTGCAACGGGCGTTCGACGCCATCGCCTCCGTCAAGGCGCTCCAACGCGCGCCCGTGCCCGTCGCCTCCCCCGCTGGCGACGCCGCCCCGGTCGCCGCCGCGCCCCGCTTCGGCGATGAACCGCTGGGCATCATCATGGCCGGCGAGTCGCTGGAGCGCACCCCTTTCAGCGATCACTTCCTTGCCGCCATCCGGGGGCAGGACCGCCGCCTCTGGCCCAACCTCTACTGCGACCTCCAGGACTTCTGCGCCTCCTACATGCGCCGCCCCGGCGTCCGCACCGTCATGCCTGACGAAGCGGAGTTCATGGCGATCACGAACCGCGCCAGCGATAACTTCGTCCCGCCCCTGCTGGACGCCGCCTACGAGCTGTTGCACCACCTCCACCTTGCCGGCGTCTCCCCCTTCGACCCCGCCCCCTATTTCGCCCGCGGCAGCGGCGCCGGCTCGTTCTGGAAGATCTAGGCCCGATGACCGAGTACGCGCTCTACCTGGAGTCCGGCCCCCGCCACCGCAAAACGATGGTACACGTGCCCGCACTGCTCGGCTGCATCGCCAACGGCCCCACAACCGAGGACGCGCTCGCCGCCACGCCGGACGCCATCCGCGGCTTCCTGCGCTTCCTCCGTACAATCGACGAGCCCGGCGAGCCCGCCGACCCGGACGCCCCCTTCACCACCGCCGTCGCCGAGCACCTGACCCAGGGCGAGTGGATGGGCAACGGCTCCGGCTCTATCGTCTTCGCCACCGACCTCGCCCCACCGACGGCGGAGGAGATCGCGTTGTACCTGCGCCGCTTCCACGCCATGCGGGAGCGCTGGCGGCCTGGGCGGAGGCGCAGTCCGACGCCGCCCTCGACGCCGGGCCCGCGGACGGGCGGACCGCCCGCGCCATCCTGCTGCACATCCTCGAAGTACCCGGCGCCTACCTCTCGGCGGCGCTGGGCGGTGCGACCGGCTTCTCTCGGGTGCAGGGACAGGTGGAGCGCGGCGAGCTGCCGCTGATCGAGGGGCTGCGCCGCACCGACGCCATGACGGCAGCGGGTGCGCGCCACCACACCGGAGGAGCGCTCCATGGTGCGGCAGCGCCCCAACGGCGATGTGCGCACCCTCCGTAAGGCGCTGCGCCGCATCTTGGAGCACGACTGGGAGCATCTGGCGGAAGATGTCCCGCCGCCCCGGCGGCCTCGCGTTCTAGATCATCGCTGGCAGCGGGGGCAGAAGTGGGTGCTGCGCCCGCCCAGCTTCACCCGCTCGATCGCCATCCCGCACACGTCGCACGGCTGCCCCGTGCGACGGAACACGGCCACGAAGTACTGATTACTCCCCGAGTTGCCCGCCACGTCGCGGTAGTTGCGAAAGCTCACCCCGCGATTGGCCACCCCCTGCTCCAGCACCGCCCGGATCGCCCCGTGCAGCCGCTTCAGTTCCGCCTTCTTCAGCGATGCCGCCGCCCGCCTCGGATCGATCCGCGCCGCGAACAGCGCTTCGTCGGCGTAGATGTTGCCCATCCCTGCCGCCACCGCCTGGTCCATCAGGAACGACTTCACCGGCGCGCTCGTCCGCGTCCCCGCCAGCCGGGCCAGCCGCTCGGCCGTGAACTCCGGGCCCAGCGGCTCCACGCCCAGCCTGCCCAGCGCCTGCGTCGCGTCCTCCACCAGCCGCAGCGTGCCGAACCGCCGCAGATCGGCGAAGCGCAGCTCCGTGTCATCATCGAGCGACAGCACCGCCCGCGTGTAGGCGTCGGCGTCATCCGTGGGGCGGCGATGCAGCAGCGCCCCCGTCATCCGCAGGTGGGCCACCAACGTCAGCCCACCGCTTAACGCGAATAGGAGGTACTTTCCCCGCCGCTCGATCGATTCGATCCGTCGGCCCCGCAGCGCCGCGTCCAGTTGCTCCGGCGTCATGTCCCGCACCGGCGTCGGCGCCGCCGTCAGCGCCTGAAAGCCCGTAAACGTCCGGCCCACCGCCCGCGGACGCAGGTCCCGCACGATCGTCTCGACCTCGGGCAGCTCCGGCATCTAGTCTGGCCTGAGCGGAGCCGAAGGGCGGCCGCTCATTCCAGGTCGCCCCAGGTCGTCCCCGTCTTCAGCGCGATCTCCACCGGCACATCCAGCGGCAGTGCATTCGGCATGTACTCCAGCGCCAGCTCCTTCATCCGCCCGATCTCGTCCCCGGGGCACTCGAAGATCAGCTCATCGTGGATCTGCAGGATCATGCGAGAACGCAGCTTCTCCCGCCGCAGCGCGGCATCCAGCCGGATCATCGCGATCTTGATTAGGTCCGCCTGCGATCCCTGCACCGGCATGTTCACGGCCATCCGCTCACCCGACGCCTGCAGTTGCCGGTTGGCCGACTGGATCTCCGGAATGTAGCGCCGCCGCCCGCTGATCGTCTCCGCATAGCCGCGCTCCTTCGTCAGCCGGATCGTCTCGTCGATGTAGTCACGGATGCCGGGGTATTTCGTGAAGTACGCCTCGATCAGGGCCAGCGCCGTGCCCTGCTCCAGGTCCGTCCGCTGCGCCAGCCCGTAGCCGGACAGCCCGTAGACCACGCCAAAGTTCAACACCTTGGCCACCCGCCGCATGTCCGCCGTTACGTCCTCCGGTGCCACCCCATACATCTGCGATGCCGTCGCCCGGTGGATATCCTCCCCCTGCCGGAACGCCTCCTTCAGCCCCGCATCGCCCGACAGGTGTGCCAGGATGCGCAACTCGATCTGGGAGTAGTCCGCCGCCAGCAGTTGCGGGTTCGGTCCCACGTCCCGCGCCACAAAGGCGCGGCGCACCTGCCGCCCCAGCTCCGTCCGCACCGGGATGTTCTGCAAGTTGGGGTCGCTGGAGGCCAGCCGACCCGTCGCCGCCGTCGTCTGGCGGAACGTCGTGTGCACCCGCCCGTCCGCCCGGTCGATCAGCCCCGGCAGAGCGTCTACGTAGGTGGACTTGATCTTCGCGTATTGGCGATGCTCCAGCAGCAGGCTCACCACCGGATGCAACTCCCGCAGCTTCTCCAGCGTCGCCGCGTCCGTAGTGTAGCCGGTCTGCATCTTTCGCGACTTGGGCAAGCCCAGCTCCTCGAACAGCACCTTGCTCAGCTGCTGCGGGGAGCCGACCTGGAACTCGTGCCCTACCTCCAGGTACATCCGCTTCTCTAGATCGAGCAGTTGCTGCCCCAGCCCGCCCGACATCTCCCGCAGCACGTTCGTGTCCACGGCGACGCCGATCCGCTCCATCCCCAGCAGCACCGGCACCAGCGGCATCTCGATGTCCTCGAATAGGGGACGCAGCCCACGCTCGTCCAGCCGCGGCTCGAACGTCACACGCAGCCGGCCCGTCATGTCGGCGTCAGCGCAGGCGTAGGGCGCCGCCTCCCCGATCGTGACCTCCGCCATCGTCTTTTGCCTCCGCCCTCGCCCGATGATGTCCAGCAGCGGCGTCATCTCGTAGTTCAGCCGCTCGAGCGCCAGCGTTTTGAGCCCTAGCGCTGTCTCTCCCAGCAGGTAGGCCGCGATCATGGTGTCGAACTCGACCCCCTGCACCGGCATGCCGTACCGCTCCAACATGTACATATCGAACTTGGCGTTGTGGCCCGTCTTGGCGATACTCCCATCGGCGAAGACCGGCCCCAGCGCCGCCACCACGTCCTTCAGTGCCAGTTGCGGCGCTTCGAACATCCCCCCGTGGCCCAGCGGCACGTAGTATGCCTCCCCCAGCCGCGGCGAGACGGACAGCCCCACCAGCACCCCCTGGGAGGCCAGCGCCTCCGTCGTCTCCGTATCGAAGGCGAACGCCCCCACGTCCCGCAGCAGGTCCGCCAGCGCGTCCAGGTCCTCCCGGTTCAGCACCGTGTGACATACCGTGTCCGGCGGCTGCGGCTGCCCTGCCGCCACCTCCGCCGATGGCGGGGCCAGCCCCTCGTAGTCCGGCAGCCGCGCCATCAGGCTACGGAACTCCAGCTCACGGAACAGCTCCAGCACCCGCCCCCGGTCGAAGTCGTGCACCCGGCAGGCGTCCAGGTCCAACTCCACCGGCGCGTCCACGTCAATCGTCGCCATCTCCCGGCAGGTCTCCGCCTCCCTTCGGTGGGCGCGCAGGTTCTCCCGTAGCTTCTCCGGCGTCACCTCCTCCAGCCGCTCGTACAGGCCGGCGACGCTGCCGAACTCCTCCACCAGCCTGATCGCCGTCTTCTCCCCGATCCCCGGCACCCCGGCGATGTTGTCTGAGGTATCGCCCTTCAGCCCCTTAAGATCGGCCATCGCCTCCGGCGGAACGCCGTAGCGCTCCAACACCCCCTCCGCGTCGTACACCACCGTATCGCGCTGGTAGGGGCGGTACATGTAGACAAACACGCTGGGCCGGATCAGCTGGACGATGTCGCTATCCAGCGTGGCGATGTACGTCTCCACGCCCCGCTCCGAAGCCTGCCGCGCCAGCGTGCCCAGCACATCGTCCGCCTCCCACCCCGGGATCTCGAACTTCGGGATGTTGAACGCGTCGATCACCTCGCGCACGCGATCGAGCTGCGCCCTTAAGTCGTCCGGCATGGGCGGCCGTTGCGCCTTGTACGTGGCGTCGCGTTCGTGCCGGAACGTCGGCCCCGGCGCGTCCAACGCCACCGCCACGTGCGTGGGGTGCAGCTCCTCAAACGCCTTCAGCATCGTGTTCGTGAACCCGAACACCGCCGTGACGATCTCGCCCGTGCGCCGCACCGTCAGCGGCTCACGGAAGGCGTGATACGCCCGGTGGATGATGCCGTGCCCGTCGATGAGGAGAAGGCGGTCGCCCTGCGGGGAAGGTGGGGGTTTCATCGCCGCATTATAGCGCCTTCCCCGACCGCCATTCCTAAGAATCTCCCTGAGGCAACCCCTAGGAACGTCCCTTCGCTGCCGATTACTAGTGAGGAAGGGAACACCTATGCTCGCTGCTCCGCCCCGCTACTCGACCACCGATCGATTCGGGGCGATCCTACTCTTGTTTGTCCTCGCCCTGACGGCGCTCGCGGTGCTCATGACCGTGGTCATCGCGATTCGGTCAAGGTCGTCCTCCGAGGGCACCGCCGGCGATGCCCGCCCCGTCCTCAGGGACGGCGGGGTGCTGCGCCGCATCGATACAGCGAAGCGCACTTCCATCTCGACTTCCGTCGCTGCTTCCACCTCCGCCGCCGCCACCACCCATCCGTCGCCCCCGGTGAAAGACCCCTCCCGCTCCCCCGCCGATGCGTCACCTTCCTCGGTATTAGCTCTGCCTGCGCCCACGCCGGCGGAGCCCTCCGCCGGCCCAAGTACCGACCCGCCCGCCAGGGCCCAAAGCCCCATCGCGGCCCCACTCAGGCTCACCGTCGAGCTCTGCACTGCCGGGGCAGCCGCAAACACGGCCCTTGATCGCTGGGTGCGGGCAGGGCTTCCCGCCCAGCGCGCCTGCGGCCCCGACGTCCTCAAAGTGGACGCCACCGGATCCTACTACTGCGTCGGCGGATACAGCAGATGCGCCGCACCCCCGCTTGCCATCTGCGATAGGGTCGCCGCCTGCCTGCACGAGATCGGGCACCTGATCGGGCTCGGGCACCCCGGGCTTGCCGATGGCGAGAGCTGCACCGGCGCGGCGCTTCGCGAAGGCGCGTGGACCATGGCGATGACCTACCAGAACCCGACCGTCATTGATGGCCTCAACTGCGCGGGGCAGGACCAGGGCCCGTGGCCGGCGAACCTCGCCGCCGCCCTTGGCTGGCTTACCGGCAGCTATGAGAGCGCTTCCTTCTACCGCCTGGCCGACGCCCCCGCAAAGGCCGTGGTTGCCACCGAAGCGGCACCTATGCCGAGCGCTGCCCCCGCTGGCAGCCGTACCTAGGGGTTTCGCCCAATACCGGCGGCCTCTTGTCCTTCCGATAGTCCTACTGACGGAGGGAAAAGGCCGCTCATGCACTTCTACGCGCCACGCTCCCTCGCGGGCGAAATCCTCAGAGCAGTCCTCGTCCTGGCGCTCCTTGCGGCCATGTTTGGAGCACTCGAAGCCCGCCACGCCTTCGCCGCGCCCGCCATCACCAGCGTTTCCCCCACCGGCGGCATCGTCACCGGCGGCACCGCCATCACTATCAACGGCTCCGGCTTCGTCGAGTACTCGCTCGAAGGAAGGCGTGTCGACTTCGCGCTTTGCCATCCTGCTGGGAAGCGTCTCGTGTTTATCGAGGTGAAGCAGGTCGGCCAGAGCGCCGGCGCCGAACGCCAGCTGTTCGAATATGCGTTCCACAAGGGTGTCCCGCTGGCCATCCTCTCCGATGGTCAGGAATGGCATTTCTTCTTACCAGCCGCCCCTGGAGAATACAGCGAGCGCCGAGTCTATAAACTCGACATTGTCGAAAGGGAGATCAAAGAATCGACCGGCCGCTTCGAGGGATATCTTGGGTACGCCGATGTGTGCTCTGGGGCCGCTCTCAGAGCCGCTTAGGCGGACTACGAGGACCTAGCACGCGAAAAGCAGATTTCTGACCGACTACCTGGGGCTTGGAAGAAACTGGCAGAAGAGGGATATGATCTCCTCATCGACCTTCTTGCAGACAGAGTGGAGAGCATATGCGGCTATAGGCCTGACTCCGACACGGGCACCAAATTCCTGGGGCAGCAGCTTATGCTGAGGTCGCCCTCGCCCGTAGCGCCGCCTGCTGCACCTCCGAGTCCACCGAGAGCCGATCCCGCAGCACACGCTGTCGGGAGGACAGCAACGCGCGCCGTCGGCTTTGTCTTGCTCGGTCAACAACACACCGCCCGGAACGCGCTCACCGTGCTCGTATCCGTTATGGATGCCCCCTCGGACCGTGATCCCACCTTCCCACAACGATTCGCATCGCTTCCTAAGCACGGTACAAAACGCCGATACCTCGCGAGAGATCGGAGCGACCTCTATCCCGATAGTCCGCACCTCGCAGAACTGTCACATCAACTGCGCTCCGGCTACTGGCTAGGTACCAACTACAGCAGGAAGCAGATAGCGCGCATCGTCGAGATGCCGTGCGAAGTCGCTGAAATTCGTTACGGTCCGGACCTGACCATCAACCTTGGAGGCTGAAGCCGGTAACTCCCTTGCCGCTAGGACTGTTTACGCCGCCCTGCTATACTCGACTCGAATACCCGTTCGGGAGGCCATACCGTGCCACTCGACGCCATCGTCGTCCAGGGCGCCCGCGAACATAATTTAAAAAACATCGACGTCACCATCCCGCGGGACAAGCTGGTGGTGATCACCGGCGTCTCCGGCTCCGGGAAGAGTTCGCTCGCCTTTGATACCATCTACGCCGAGGGCCAGCGCCGCTACGTCGAATCGCTCTCCGCCTACGCCCGCCAGTTCCTAGGCCAGATGGAAAAGCCCGATGTCGACTACATCGAGGGCCTGTCCCCCGCCATCTCCATCGACCAGAAGGGCGTCTCCCGCAACCCCCGCTCCACCGTCGGCACTATCACCGAAATCTACGACTACCTCCGCCTCCTCTACGCCCGCGCCGGCCGCCCCCACTGCCCCACCTGCGGCCGCCCCATCGAGCGCCAGACCGTGCAGCAGATCGTCGATGCCATCCTCGATCTTCCCCC
The DNA here is from genome assembly GCA_009693105.1 of Dehalococcoidia bacterium. Classification (GTDB taxonomy): domain Bacteria; phylum Chloroflexota; class Dehalococcoidia; order SHXV01; family SHXV01; genus SHXV01. The sequence goes on along the minus strand of SHXV01000010.1, from coordinate 14,761 downwards.
CGGCAAGCGGCTGATGCTCCTCGCTCCCGTCGTCCGTGGCCGCAAGGGCGAGCACGAGGCCGTGTTCGAGGACGCCCGTCGTACCGGCTTCGTCCGCGTCCGCGTCAACGGGGACGTGCGCGATCTGTCGGAGGAGATCGCCCTCGACAAGAACAAGCGCCATACCATCGAAGTGGTGATCGACCGCATCGTGACGCCGGAGCCCGCCGCCACCGATGGCGCCGACCCCGGATCTGCCGGCAGCGCCTCCCGCATCGCCGATTCCGTGGAAACGGCGCTTAAGCTCGGCGGCGGCATCATCAGCGTCGACATCGAAGGCGAAGGCGAGCGCCTCTACTCGGAGCACTTCGCCTGCGTCCACTGCGGCATCTCCATCGGGGAGATCGCCCCCCGCACCTTCAGCTTCAACAGCCCCCACGGCGCCTGCCCCGCCTGCACCGGCCTGGGCGTGAAGATGGAGATCGACCCGGAACTGGTCACCCCCAACCGCGATCTCACCCTGGCCCAGGGCGCCATCCAGCCGTGGGCGCGCGCCAGCACCACCGCGATCTGGCACCAGCGCATGCTGGAGGGCGTCGCCGAAGCCTACGGCTTCGCCCTCGATACTCCCGTGCGGGAGCTGTCCGAAGAAGCGCTGCGCATCGTCCTCCACGGCACGGGGGGCAAGCGCGTACGCGTACGCTTCCGCCACCACCAGGGCAGCGGCGGCAGCTTCGAGACCAACTTCGAAGGCGTCATCCCCAACCTGGAACGCCGCTACAAGGAGACGGAGTCCGATTACATCCGCCAGGAGATCGAGCGCTACATGGCGGCCCGCCCCTGCCCTGAGTGTGGCGGTAAACGGCTGAAGCCGGAGGCGCTCGCCGTCACCATTGCCGACCGCACCATCGTCCAGGCCACCGCCCTCACTACAAAGGACGCGCTGGACCACATCGAATGGCTCTCCGGCCCCGGGTCCCCCTTCACGGAGCGGGAACGCACCATCGCCGAGCAGATCCTGAAGGAAATCCGGGAACGGCTCACCTTCCTCGTCGACGTCGGGCTCGACTACCTCACGCTCGCCCGCGCCGCCGCCACGCTGTCCGGCGGCGAAGCCCAGCGCATCCGGCTCGCCACCCAGATCGGCTCCAGCCTCATGGGCGTCCTCTACATCTGCGACGAGCCCTCCATCGGCCTCCACCCCGTCGACGACGACCGCCTCATCCGCACCCTCTACCGTCTGCGCGATCTCGGCAACACCGTCATCGTCGTCGAGCACGATGAGTCGATGATGCGCGCCGCCGACCACATCGTGGACATGGGCCCCGGCGCGGGCGAACACGGCGGCCGCGTCGTCGCCCAGGGCACCATCGATGACATCATGGCCACGCCCGGCTCCATCACCGGCCAGTACCTCAGCGGCGTCCGGCGCATCCCCATGCCCCAGGAGCGCCGGCCCGGCAACGGCCACGCACTGGTCATCCGCGGCGCGCGGGAGAACAACCTGAAGAACGTGACCGTGCGCATCCCCCTGGGCCAGCTCGTCGTCGTCACCGGCGTCTCCGGCTCCGGCAAGAGCACCCTCATCGAGGACATCCTCGCCCGCAAGGCCGCCCAGATCGTCTACGGCGCGCGCGAACGCCCCGGCGAGTGCGATGGCATCGACGGCATGCAATACATCGATAAGGCCGTCGATATCGACCAGTCCCCCATCGGTCGCACGCCCCGCTCCAACCCCGCCACCTACACCGGCACCTTCACCCCCGTGCGGGAGCTATTCGCCACCGTCCCGGAGGCGCGGCTGCGCGGCTACGGCCCCGGCCGCTTCTCCTTCAACGTCAAGGGTGGCCGCTGCGAGGCCTGCCAGGGCGAGGGCTACATCGAGATCGAGATGAACTTCCTGCCCGATGTCACCGTCCCCTGCGAAAGCTGCAAGGGCCGCCGTTACAACCGTGAAGCGCTGGAGATCCTCTTCCGCGGCAAGAACATCGCCCAGGTGCTGGACATGACCGTCGACGAGGCCGTCGTCTTCTTCGAAGCCTTCCCCAAGGTGCGCAACAAGCTGCAGACGTTGCAGGCCGTCGGCCTCGGCTACATCCGCCTGGGTCAGCCCGCCACTACCCTCTCCGGCGGCGAAGCCCAGCGCATCAAGCTGTCCGCTGAACTATCGAAGCGCTCCACCGGCCGCACCCTCTACATCCTGGACGAGCCCACCACCGGCCTGTCGTTCGAGGACACGGCGGCCCTGCTCCGCGTGCTGCAGGCGCTCGTCGACGGCGGCAACACCGTCGTCGTCATCGAGCATCACATGGACGTGATCAAGAACGCCGACCACATCGTCGATCTCGGCCCCGCCGGCGGCGATAAGGGCGGCTACATCATCGCGGAGGGGACGCCGGAGCAGGTAGCGGCGGTGCAGGACAGCGCCACCGCCCGCTACCTTCGCCCCATCCTCGAACGCGACGGCGCCGCGGTCGCCCCCGCCGGGGTGGCTTGAGACCATTGACCCCAATAGGCGGTTTCCTTGCATTGAATAATCGAGTACGGAAATTGTCGGACCTGACCGAAGATGGTCAGTCGCTGATGAATAAGGCGGTCGGTAGGGATCCGGTTCTTAAGATGAGCGCGTTGAAATCAGATACTGAGCGAAACGAGCACGAAGGGCTTCGCTTCATGCTCGCCGGTTCTATGTCTGCCCTACGTAACCCCTCCACGCACGATGATAACTGGACCTGGGATAAGGACATGAACCGCTGTCTAGAATCTCTTGGATTGGCAAGCCTTTTGCACTACTACCTCGACCGCTGCGAGGAATACCGAGCTTCAACGAATTCGACTGAACTAAAGTCGCCTGAAGCGCCTCGTCTTTCGCAGTAGGGGGCGTTTCGCCTCGCCGGATCAGCTGCCGCCGCTCCAGTCCGGCTCCTCCACCTGATCGATCGCCTCGCCCGCCTCCTTCCAGCCGTTGAACCCCATCTCCAGGTGGGCGATGTTCGTGAAGCCCATCTCCTTGAGCGCTGCCGCCGCCATCGCCGAGCGACCACCTCCGGCGCAGTGGAGGATGATCCGCTGGTCATCCTCCAGCGGCGTCCCCCGCTCCTTCATCGTCGAATCGAGGCTGAACTCGAGCCGCCCGCGTGGCACGTGCACCGATCCCGGGATCTTGCCGCCGCGCACCAGCTCTTCCTGCTCCCGAACGTCGACCAGCACCGCCTTCAGGTTGGCAGCGAGCTCCGCCTTCACCTGCTCCACGCTCAGGTTATCGATCCTCGCCTTCGCCGCGTCGATCATCTCGCGCGTGCTCTTCCGTGCCATCGCTGTCCTCCTTCGTCTCGTGCGAGCGCGTCGCCCGCCGTCCCGCAGTCATGCCGGCGGCGTCACCGCCGCCCGAACCCGCGTTCCAGCGCCTCCGCGCTCAGGTGAATCATCGTCGGACGCCCGTGCGGGCACGTCCGTGGCTGCGCCGCCGCCTCCAGTTGCCGGATCAGCGCCCGCTGCTCCTCCGCTGCCAGCGTCATCCCCGCGCGCACGGAAGCGTGGCAGGCCAGCGTCGCCGCCGCCCGGTTCCCCTCCTCCGTTGGCCGGTCCTCCGCCAGCCCGTCCAGCAGGTCCAGCACGGCCCGCTCCGGAGCGCCCCGGCGCACCAGCGCCTCCGGCACCGCCCGCACGATCACCCCGCCCTCGCCAAACGGCTCGATGTCGAACCCCAGCGAGGCCAGCTCATCGGCGTCGCGCTCCAGCGCCAGCGACTGCCGCGGCGCCAGGTCCAGCGTCAGCGGCGACAGCAGGAGCTGCACCTCCGGACGGCGCTCCCCCAGCCACGTCCGGAACGATTCAAACAGCACCCGCTCATGGGCGGCGTGCTGGTCGATCAGGTACATCCCCTCCGGCCCCTCCGCGATGATGTAGGTGTCCCGTATCTGCCCCAGCGCGCGCAGCGGGGGGAACGCCGCCGTCGCCGCCGCAGAGGCGGCGGGCTCCGGCGTCCGCCGGGAGCGATCTCGCTCCTGCCCCAGCCGCTCCAGCAGCGTCCGCGTCTCCGCCCGCGCCGGCAGATGGAACGCCGGTTGGGCCGCCACCGTCATCGCCGGGCCCGGATCCGGCAGCCGGATCGACGTGGCCGCGCTCGGCGCCGCCGAGAGCAGCGCGTCCCGCACCGCGCGCTGCACCGCCGCGAACACGACACGTTCGTCGCGGAAGCGCACCTCCGTCTTCGTCGGGTGGACGTTCACGTCCACCGCCTCCGGCGGCAGGGCGATGGTGAGCACCGCCAGGGGGTGTCGCCCGCGCGGCAGCAGCCCCTGGTACGCCTTCTCAATCGCGTACGTCAGCGTCCGGCTCGTGATCGGCCGGCCGTTGACCACCAGCACCATGCCGCTGCGCGCCGCCCGGTGCTGGGACGGCGCACTCACCAGCCCCTCCACGCGCACATCGCCCGCCTCACCGCCGGCCTCCAGCAGATCGCGCGCCACCGCGGCGCCGTAGGCCGCCACCGCCGCATCGCGCAGCCCGCCACCGCCGCTGCGAAACGCCACCCTCCCGTCTGCCGTCAGCGCGAAGGCGACGTCCGGCCGCGCCAGCGCCGCGTTCGTCACCACGTTCAGGATGGCGCGCGTCTCCGATGTCGCTGAGCGCAAGAACGCCCGCCGCGCCGGCTGATTGGCGAACACCTCGCGCACCGTCACCGTTGTACCGGCGGCACTGCCGTGGTCCCCCTGCGCGGCCACCGCGCCGTCCCGCAGCACCACCCGCGCCCCCGCCAGCTCGTCCGGCGGGCGACTGGTCATCTCCACCTCACCGCTGGCGGCGGCGATACTGGGCAGCGCCTCACCCCGAAAACCTAAGGTCCGGATCGCCCACAGGTCCTCCGCCGTCGTCAGCTTGCTCGTGGCGTGGCGCTCAAACGCCAGCGCCAGATCCTCCCGGGCAATGCCGCCGCCGTCATCCCGCACCCGGATCAGCGCCACGCCGCCTCCCTCAATCTCGATGCCGATCCGGCGCGCGCCCGCGTCCACCGCGTTCTCCACCAGCTCCTTCACGATGGACGCCGGCCGCTCCACCACCTCGCCGGCGGCGATCCGTTTCGCGACATCACCGGGAAGCTTGCGGATCGGCATCGTCACCCCTCGGCTCGCATTCTACCATTGCCCGCCAGACCGAACGTACCGAACCGGGCGGGCAGTGGCAGCGTTACAGTTATTGTGCAGCGCTACGCGATCTGCCTTACCGCGCTTGCCGCCGCTACCCTGATGGTAGCGGCTTCGCTCGTGCCCACCCGGGCCGCACCCGGCGATCCTATCCCTATCGACGTGTTCAGCCGCCTCGGCGCCATCGAAGCCTGGGCCCACAGCACCGGCGAGGGCGTCATCGTCGCCGTCATCGATAGCGGCGTCGCTCTCCAGCACCCGGACCTCCAGGGCAGCGCCGCCCTCAACGCAACGGAGGCCGCGGGCATCTCCGGCCGGGACGATGACGGCAACAGCTTTCCCGATGACCTGCTCGGCTGGGACTTCATAGCCGGCAACGCCATCCCGCTCGTCGCCGCCGGGCTTCCCTCCGTCGGCAACGGCCTGGACGATGACGGCGATGGCCAGGTCGATAACGGCGTCGCCCACGGAACGGAAGCGGCCGGACTCATCGCCGGGCGGACCACCGGCATCGCGCCCGGGGCGAAAATCCTGCCCATTCGCATCTTGGATGACGAGGGCAACGGCAGCCTCATAAACCTCGTCGCGGCTATCGATTACGCCCGGCAGCGCGGCGCCCGGGTCATCTACATCGGCGTCGGCTTCCCGGAGAACGATACCGCCGTGAGCGAAGCGGTCGCCCGCGCCACGGCCGCCGGCTCGCTCATCGTCGCCCCCGCCGGCAACAGCGAGTCCGTCCTCTTCCCCGCCGCCCTGCCCGCCACACTCTCCGCCGGGGCCACGCAGGACGGCGCGCCCGCCCCCTACAGCGCCTGGGGCATAGGAGTAGACATCGCCGCGCCCGGCTCCCGGCTCCTCGCCCCCCAGATCGCCGCCGTCACGGGCGAACTCGGCTACGCCCGCGTCACGGGCACATCGTTCTCCGCCGCCATCGTCGCCGGAGCCGCTGCCCTCCTGCGTTCCGCCGTGCCCGCTCTCACGCCGGAACAGACCGCGCGCTACCTCATCGCGTCGGCCGATCCCATCCCCGGTGGCGGCGATATCGGCCTGCTCAACATCGGCCGCGCCGTCCGACTCGCCAGCGGCCGTTAATCCGGCCCCCGGTCCTCGCGCACTCGCGCCCGCTCCCGCAGATCGTACAGCCGCGTCATCGCTACCAGCGGCGTCATCGAGTCCATATCGAGCGCGGCCAACTCTTCCAAGATGGGATCCAGGCGCGGCAGGAGCGGCAACTGCGGAGGGGGCGGCCCCTCTCGCCGTCCCCCCACCGGCCCGGCCCGTTGCGACTCCAGCGCCCGCAGGATCTCCTCCGACCGCGCGATCACGGCGTGCGGAAGCCCGGCCAGCCGCCCCACGTGGATGCCGTAGCTACGGTCCGCCCCACCCGCCACGATCCGGTAGAGGAAGGTGACGCGCCCGCCCTCCTCGCTCACCGCCACGTTCTCGTTCCGCACCCGCGGCAGCGTGTCCGCCAGTGCTATCAGCTCGTGATAGTGCGTCGCGAACAACGTCTTCGTCTCCAGCTCCGGCCGGTTGTGCAGATACTCGATCACCGCCCGCGCGATCGCCAGCCCGTCGTACGTGCTCGTCCCCCGCCCCACCTCGTCCAGCACCACCAGCGATCGCCGCGTCGCCTGGTTCAGGATCACCGCCGTCTCCACCATCTCCACCATGAAGGTGGAGCGCCCCGCGGCCAGGTCGTCCTGTGCCCCTACCCGCGTGAACACCCGGTCCAGCAGCCCGATCCGGGCCGAGGACGCCGGCACGTAACAGCCCAGGTGCGCCATGATCGCGATCAGCGCCACCTGCCGCAGATACGTCGATTTCCCCGCCATATTCGGGCCCGTCAGCACGATGATCTGGCGCTCCCGCGTGTCCAGCATCGTATCGTTGGGGACAAAGACACCTGCCGCCAGCTTGCGCTCCACCACCGGGTGCCGCCCCTCCCGGATCCGGATCGCCTCCCCCTCGTCCACCTCCGGGCGAACGTAGCCATACCGGGCCGCCCCCTCCGCGAACGCCAGATACACATCCAACTCCGCCAGCGCCGCCGCCACCGCGCGGACCGCCTCCACCTCCGCCGCCACCTGCGCGCACAACCTCCGAAACAAGTCGGACTCCAGCTCGTTGATCCGGTCACGCGCCTCCAGCACCTGCGCCTCGTACTGACGCAGCACCGGCGTCACGTAGCGCTGGGCGTTCACCAGCGTCTGCCGCCGCTCGTAATCCTCCGGCACCAGGTCCCGGTTCGCGTTGCTCACCTCGATGTAGTAGCCGAACACCCGCTGGTAGCCCACCTTCAGCGTGCGAATGCCCGTGCGCTCCCGCTCCGCCCGCTCCAGCTCCGCCAGCCCGCCGCGGGCGTCCCGCGCTACGCGACGCAGCCCATCCAGCTCCGGTGAGCAGCCCTCCCGCACCACGCCGCCATCATCGAACCCCCGCGGCGGATCATCGACCAGCGCCGTCGCTATCGCCTCCGTCACCTCCGGCAACGCCCGCACCGCCGGGAATCGCGCCGCCCCGAACCGCAGCGCCTCCATCACCTGCGGCACAAGCTCCAGCCCCCGGCGGAGCGCCACCACCTCCCGCGGCCCGGCGTACCCGGCCGCGATCCGGCCGATCAGCCGCTCCAAGTCCGGCAGCGACCGTAGCAGCCGCCCCGCCTCCTCCCGCAGCGCCGCGTCCTCCAAGAAAAAGCCCGTGTGCGCCTGCCGCGTGGCGATGTCGCCGACATCGCTAAGCGGCTCCCCCAGCCAGCGCCGCAGCATGCGCGCACCCGCCGCCGTCCGCGTCAGGTCGATCGTCTCCAGCAACGAATCGCCGCTTCCCCCGCCCGGCGGGGGAAACAGCGCCAGGTTGCGCCGGGTCGCGGGGTCCAGCACCAGCCCCCGCGGGCCGGAACGGGTCGTCAACCGGCTCATCTGCGCCAGCGCGGGCGGTGCCGTTCGCTGCACGTAGGCCAGCAGCGCCGCCGCCGCCCGGATCGCCCCTGGCATCCCGGCGCAGCCGTACGGCTCCAGCGTGGCCGCCTCAAAGTGCTCCCGCAGTGCTTCCTCCGCCGCCCGCTCCGCCGGAACGTCGATCGCCGTTACCAGCCCCCGAAAGCCCTCCGGCCCTCCCGCTGCCCCGGCACGCTCCAGCAGCAGCTCCGCCGGCTGCAACCGCGCCAGCTCCGTCGCCACCTCCGCCGCATCGAGCTGGCTCGTCACGAACTCGCCCGTGCTGATGTCCGCCCAGGCCAGCCCGGCAACGCCGTCAGCCTCGATGACCGCCGCCAGGTACGTGTTCGCCCGTCCCTCCAGCACCCCGCTCTCCAGCAGCGTGCCCGGCGTAACCACCCGCACCACGTCCCGAGGCACGATTCCCTTCACCGAACGCGGGTCCGCCAGCTGCTCGCACACCGCCACGCGATACCCCCGTGCCACCAGCCGCGCTAGGTAGCCATCCAGCGACTGGTGCGGCAGCCCGGCCAGCGGCACCCGCAGCCCCTTGCCCATTGGCTTCGAGGTCAGCGTCAGGTCCAGCTCCCGCGCGCACAACTTCGCGTCGTCATCGAACACCTCGTAGAAATCGCCTAGGCGAAACAGCACGATCGCGTCCGGGTGGCGCGCCTTCACATCCAGGTACTGCTGTCGAATCGGGCTGTTCACGGCGGCATTATACCGCCGCGACGCCCGAACAACGGCACACGATGCGCGGGCCATCCGGCCCTGTCCGGCCAGATCGACTCCCGCTACACTGAAGACAATACCCCGCTGAAGGCTCGTCATGCGTGGCTACATCAAGGCCATCAATGAGCTGACAAAGCAGAACACAAACTTCCGGCAGGAAACCGAAACCGGCGAGCTTACCCATGTCGTCGTCATGAGCATTCCCCCGGGCGGCGAGATCGGCATGGAAGTGCACGAGGACACAGACCAGGTGCTCTACATCGTCGAGGGATAGGGAGAGGTCTTCCTGGGCGATACGGATGGCCCGTTCGAGAACGGCGACATCCTCTTTGTCCGCAAGGAAACCTGGCACAACTTCATCAACACGGACAGGAAGGACAATCTCAAGATCATCACCACCTACTCGCCGCCCCAGCACAAGCCCGGCACCGTCCACCCTACCAAGGCCGACGCCGATGCCGCGGAGGCAGCGGAGCACCACTAGCGCGCCACTCGCTGGGCAGATGGCGCCCGATCGACGAAAATAGACACATCACCAACCGGGAGCGTCCCGTATGGCCTCTTACGCCTTCGCCCGCCGCACCCTGCACCTGCCCCATGAGGAGGCCGGCGCCCGCGTGCGCGATGCGCTGCCCGCGGAAGGCTTCGGTATCATCGCCGAGATCGATGTCCAGAAACCGATGAAGGCCAAACTGGACGTCGACTTCCGTCCCTACGTCATCCTGGGCGCCTGCAATCCGCCGCTGGCCCACGGCCTCCTCCTCCCCTGTAACGTCATCGTCTATGCAGAGGACGATCAGCATTCCATCGTGGAGGCGCTGGACCCGGAGACCATCATCGGCCTGGCCGGCGACGCGACACTGAACGTCGCCGCCGGCGACGCCAAGGAGCGCCTTGAACGCGCCATGCAGACACTGGAGGCCGTCTCCTGACCCGACGTACCGCCTACACCGTCCCTGCCACCGCCGGCCCCGGCCACATGCACTCCACCGCCCCCGTCGTGGAGCGTGCCTACCTCGTCGGCGTCTCCCTGCACGACGGCCGCTCCTGGGACATCGCCGATTCCCTCGATGAGCTGGCCCAGCTCGCCGCGACCGCCGGCGCCCAGGTCGTCGGGCGCACCTCCCAGCGACGGGAACGCCCCGATTCCGCCACCTTCATCGGCAAGGGCAAGCTGCAGGAGATCGTCGCCGAACGGGAAACGCTCGATTACACGCTGGTGATCTTCGATGACGAGCTTTCTCCCTCCCAGCAGCGCAATCTCGAGAACGCGCTCAAGGTGAAGGTGCTGGACCGCACCGCCCTCGTCCTCGATATCTTCGCCGCCCGCGCCCGCACGCGTGAAGGCGGCCTGCAGGTGGAGCTGGCCCAGCTGGATTACCTGCTCCCCCGCCTCGCTGGACAGTGGAGCCACCTGGAGCGATTGGAAGGCGCCATCGGCACCCGCGGCCCCGGCGAAACCCAGATCGAGACCGACCGCCGGCTTGCCCGCTCCCGCATCACCCATCTCAAGGCCCAGATCGAGGACGTCCGCCGCCACCGCACCCTCTACCGCCATCGCCGCGCCAAGCAGGGCATCCCCGTCATCGCCCTCGTCGGCTACACCAACGCCGGGAAAAGCACCCTCATGAACGCGCTCTCCGGCGCCGATGTCCTCGCGGAGAACAAGCTCTTCGCCACCCTCGACCCCGTCACCCGCCGCATTTCCCTGCCGGAAGTGGGCGCCGCCCTCCTCACCGATACGGTCGGCTTCATCCAGAAGCTCCCCACCGGCCTCGTCGATGCCTTCCGCGCCACGCTGGAGGAGCTGGAGGAAGCGGATATCCTCCTCCACGTCGTCGATATCACCCACCCTGCCGTCACAGAGCAGAGCGCCACCGTGGAGCGCACGCTGGATGACCTTGGCCTGGCCGATAAGCCGCGCATCACCGTCCTCAACAAGGCGGACCACCTGTCGCTCCCATCCGACGGGCCAGTGCGCGCCCTGATGGACCTGGCCGACCTCGAGATCGACCTGGCGCGCAGCCGTCCAGACACGCTGCTCATCTCTGCCGCACGACGCTGGGGGCTGGCGGAGCTGCGGGCGCAGCTCGGCGGACTGCTCGCCATGCCGCCGGACCAGCGCCAGCGCCTCGCCGATGCCCGCCGCGACCTGCCACCGCTGGCGTTGCCGGAACGCGTGTAAATCCCGATGCCGTCGGCAGGGCTGCGCCTTCCTCGCGCCCGGACACTGGAGTACATCGCCGCATTCGTCACCGCTGTCGAACGGCCACACCCAACCAGGCTCGCCATCGATGGCTGGAGCGCCGCCGGCAAAACCACGCTTACGGACGACCTCGCAGGGGTGCTTCTGCAACACAAGCGCCCGGTCATCCGCGCGTCCGTCGATGATTTTCATCGGCCCACCGCTGAACGTTACGCCCGCGGCGGGCTCCCTCCAGAGGGCTACTACCTGGGCAGTTTCGACTACATCACCTTCCGCACGGCCCTGCTGGAACCCCTCGGCCCGGGTGGCGGGCGACGCTTCCGCCCTCGATGGTTCGACCGCGTCAACGATGTACGTTTCCACAACGAGCCGGAGCAGGTGGCCGAAGATAACGCGATAGCGCTTATCGACGGCCTGTTCCTCTTCCGTCCAGAGTTGCACGACGTGTGGGATGTGCGAGTATTCGTGGATGCGGATCCTTCCTCCCGGCTGGAGCGAGGGGTGCAACGCGAACTTCGCTGGTCGGACCTGGAGGCGGCAGCGGAACGCTATCGGGTCCGCTACCTCCCCGGAGGGGCTATCTACGCACGACAGGTCCGACCGCTCGAAATAGCGCATCTTACCGTTGATAACACGGAGCTTGAGCTACCCATCTTATTCGCCAACAAAGAGAGCCCCGCATAGCGCGGGGCCCTCGTCCATTCGGCTCCTGTCGTCCGGTCAGCTGCCTAGCTGCGTCTCGTAACCCAGCTCCAGCATTTCTTCCACGTACTCACCCCGCCAGCCCGGGTCCGGCACCCGCTTGTGATGCTCACGGAACCAGCGGTGCAGGTTGAGGTACTCCTCCTCCAGCCGCTTCCGCCACGTCATCTCCTCCGCGAAGGCCTCCGGGTCCGCCTCCTCAAAGGTCAGGTCCGCGTTGTCCGGATCGACGTCCAGGTCCTCCTGCCAGTAATCGGCAAGATAATCCAGGCACTCCTCCAGCTCCCGCCGGCACTCGTTCATCAACGTGGTCATCATGCCTTCCTGATCGACGCGCCGGCCACGCATCCGCAGGACGCGGGCGCAGTCATCGCACACCACCACCAGCTTGCGCTCGTTGCAATCTTCCTTGCGCTGGCAGTCTCGGCAGCGAGCCGCGAACTCGGCGGCGGCGGGAGAACGGGTATAGCCCACGATCGCATCATCATGGAGATCGCCACAGCGCTGGCAGGCAATCTTATCGGAAAGGATTTCATCGATGGTGCGATTCCAGTCGATCTGCATTGTCACCCTCCCACAAAGCCCTGACGATCATCATACTCCCGGCCATCGGAGTGTCAATAACGGGGAAAGCCGCGCCTACTTCGCCCCTGCCCACCCTTCCATCCGGCGCAACCCCTCCTCCATTCGATCATCGGCGATCGTCAGGGAAAGACGAATGTAGTGCTCCCCGTGCTCCCCGTACCCGGCGCCCGGCGTCACCACGATGCCCAGATCATCCAGCAGCCGGGTGGCGTACTGGGCGGAGGTGTAGCCCTCCGGCGTCCGCGCCCACACGTACAGGCTCGCCTTGGGCGGCCGCACGCGCAGCCCCATCCCCTGCAGCACCGAGACCACCCGGTCCCGGCGGCGCTGGTAGACAGCGTTGTGCTCCCCAATCGTGTCCTGCGGCCCCTCCACCGCCGCGATCGCCATCCGCTGGATCGCCTGCGGGATGCCGGAGTCTAGGTTCGATTTCACCCGCATCAGCGCGTCGATCAGCGTCGGGTTCCCCACCGCCATGCCGATGCGCCAGCCCGTCATGTTGTAGCTCTTGGAGAAGGAGTGAAACTCCACCCCCACATCGCGCGCGCCCTTCGCCTGGAGAAAGCTCACCGGCTTGTAGCCGTCAAACGCCACCTCACTGTAGGGACCGTCGTGGCAGATGACGATGTCGTACTTCTTCGCGAACGCCACTGCCTCCTCGAAGAAGCCAATGTCCGCCACCGCCCCCGTCGGATTGTTCGGGTAGTTCAGCCACAGCACCTTCGCCCGGCGCGCCACGTCCGCCGGGATCGCCCCGAAGTCCACCAGGAAGTCGTTCTCCTCCGTCAGCGGCAGCAAGTAGGACTCGCCCCCGGCGAACATGGTGCCGATGGAGTACACCGGGTACCCCGGGTCCGGCACCAGCGCCACGTCGCCCGGGTCGATGAGGCAGAGCGCCATGTGGCCGATCCCCTCCTTCGACCCGATCAGCGGCAGCACTTCCTTGTTCGCATCGAAGGCGAGCCCGAACCGCCGCTCGTACCACCCGGCGATGGACTGGCGCAGCTCCGGCAGCCCCTCCGACTCCGGGTAGCGGTGGTTCGCCGGCACATCCGCCGCCTCCTTCAGCGCCGCCAAGATGTGCTTCGGCGTCGGCAGGTCCGGATCGCCGATGCCGAAGGTCACGATGTCCACCCCCTGCGCCCGCTTCTCCGCGATCCTGCGGCTGATCTCCACAAACAGGTAAGGGGGCAACTTCCGAATCCGCTCCGCCAGTTCCATGTCGCTACGCCTCTCCCCCCGGGGCCGCCCCAAACGGCGGGGCCACGCGCCGGTACGTGATGATCATCCCGCCCGTGGGGAGCCGTTCCTCATCCTCGATCGCCCAGCCCTCCTCCGCCGCCCGCGCCCGCTCGACACGGTAGTGCCGCTCGTCGCCGTACTCCTCCACGTGCACCTCATCGGCGGAACGGAACCAATTGCCGATGCGCATCGGGCGGGCCCGCCACAGCGCCGACCCGGCGATCCATAGCGTTCGCCCCACCTGCCAGAGCAGAGCCACCAGGATCAGCCGTCGCAGCAACCTGAACACCGCCCTACACCTCCGGCCATACGCCCCGGAACACCTCGACGGCCGGGCCGCTCAGGTACACCGGGCCCTCGCCATCCCAGGCCAGGTCCAGCCAGCCGCCCGGCAGCTCGATCGCGACCGTATCGCCGGTGAATCCGTGCAGCCGCGCCGCCACCGCCACGGCGGCCGCGCCCGTGCCGCAGGCCATCGTCATGCCGGCGCCGCGCTCCCACACCCGCATCTCCAGGTGCTCTCGGTCCAGCACCCGCACGATCTCGAAGTTCGTCCGCCGCGGGAACAGGGCGTGATGCTCCATCCGCGGCCCCACAGTCTCCAGCGGGAACGCCGCCACCGGCTCCGTCAGAAACGTCACCGCATGGGGATTACCCATCGAAACGCAGGTCACCGCAAAACTGCGGTCGCCCGCATCCACGGCAAGGTCGCGCACTGGCCCCTCGCCATCGACCCGCACCGGCACCTCTTCCGGCGCGAAGTGGGGCGGCCCCAGGTTCACCCGCACCCGCTCCACCCGGCCCTCCCCACCCCAGAACTCCGCCTCCAGCACGCCCACCCCGGTCTCCACCGCCAGCGGCGACACACCGGCCACAATGCCGCCCTCTACCGCGTACTTCACAAAACAGCGGATGCCGTTCCCGCACATCTCCGCCTCAGAGCCGTCCGGGTTGTACATCCGCATGCGCAGCGGCGCTACGGCCGATTCCTCCACCACCAGGATGCCATCCGCCCCCACGCCGAAGTGGCGGTCACACATGGCGATGGCGAGCCGCGGCCAATCGCGTTCGGCCCCGCGCCCGTCCACCACGACGAAATCATTGCCGGTGCCGTGCATCTTGGCGAAATCCACTACGCCGCTCCTCGCTTCGCTCCTGTTACCGACACCGATTGTAGCGTATCCGGCAGCTTCGGCGCAGCGGTAGCGGCGCGATAGCCCAGCGTGCTC
>SHXV01000048.1 GCA_009693105.1 Dehalococcoidia bacterium | reverse complement strand
ATGGCCCCCCGGATCAGCCGTATCTCCTGCCGCCCAACCCGGTCTATCCACCTCCCGAAGCGACCGGCTGGCGCCCGCAGATGGCCTGCTACCTTGTGGCCACCACACCCCACACGCACGACATCATTCGCGCCAACCTGCACCGCGCCCCCATGTTCAACGGCACCATCGAGTCGCGTGGCCCGCGCTACTGCCCCTCCATCGAGGACAAGGTCGTCCGCTTTGCGGAGAAGACATCCCACGGCCTGTTCCTGGAACCGGAGGGTTGGGAGACGAACGAGGTCTACCTGCAGGGCGCGAACACAAGCCTGCCGGAAGACGTGCAATGGGCCATGGTGCGCTCGATCCCCGGGCTGGAGCGCGCCGAGATCATGCGCCTCGGCTATGCTATCGAGTACGATTACGTCCCCACGCACCAGACCGGCGTGACGCTGGAGTCCCGGCTGGTGCCCGGCCTCTTCTTTGCTGGCCAGATCAACGGCACCACGGGATATGAGGAGGCAGCCGGCCAGGGGCTCATCGCCGGGATCAACGCCGCCAGACTGATTCGCGGGGAGCTGCCACTTATCCTCCGGCGGGACCAGGCGTACCTCGGCGTCATGATCGATGACCTAGTTACGCACGATCTGACGGAGCCGTATCGTCTGTTCACCTCCCGTGCCGAATACCGACTGCTTCTGCGCCAGGATAACGCCGATTTGAGGCTGACGGGCATCGGCCACGCTGTCGGGCTGGTTGGTGGGGAACGCGCGGCGGCGGTAGAAGCGAAGCGGGCCGCTATCGATGCCGAGCTCGCCCGGCTCGGCCGCACTCACCTCTCAACTAGCGATGAGCTACGTCGCCGCGCTGCCGATCTTGGTCTGGGCGACCTCACACGCAGCGTGTCCGGGGAGGAGCTGCTGCGGCGGCCGGAGGCATCCTACGCGGCGCTCCTGGCGCTGGGCGTGGGCGATCCGGCGCTAGCCGTTGCCGTGGCCGAGCAGGTGGAAATCGAGACGAAGTACGCCGGCTATATCGTGAAGCAGCGCCGGGAAGTGGACCGCGTCGCTCGGCTGGAGGATCGACGCCTCCCCGGTAACATTGATTACGCGGCCATCGGCGGGTTCCGCCGGGAGGCCGTGGAATACCTCACCCGCTTTCGCCCGGCGACGCTGGGCCAGGCGGCGCGTCTGGCCGGCGTCACCCCGGCGGACGTCGCGGTGCTCATGGTCCAGCTCGAACGCGCCGCGGCCGCGCGATGAGTGAGAGCGCCGCCGCCGCGCTCCGTTCGGCTTACCGTGACTGGGAGTGGACGCCCGTCCGGAGTTGGCCCGGGCGTGAAACTTGGCGGCTGGTTCATCCGGACGGCCGGGCCGTGTACCTCAAAGTTGCGGCCGCTTCCGTCGCACTCATTGACGATGGTGGGGTCACGTGGTTCATCGATCTAGGAGAGATTAGTGTTGCTGACCGCTGGTGGGATCTGGCGACGGCGACATGGAACCTCGGTCCCGGCTGGGATAAGTTATTTCCGGTCACATACGGTGTTGCGCCAGACCACAAGAGGGGTTCTTTCTATCGGCTCCTGTATGATCTCGTCGCGTAAAGCGGAACGGCTGACGGCGGAAAGGGCGGAAACTATACGTTCGCGGATCGGATCGTGACGATAGTATTTAAGTAAAAACTTACATGTATTTTCCCCGACCGGATGCCTTGGTTCGGTAGTCCGGGTTGACACCGAATTCAGAACCTCAATACAATGAACCGCTATATTAGGGAAAGGAGGACGGCCCTTGGCAGAAGTTATTGTCGGAGACAACGAAAGCTTTGAATCCGCTCTCAAACGCTTCAACAAGCGGATCCAGCAGGACGGCGTCCTCGCCGAAGCCCGCAGGCGTGAGCACTACGAGAAGCCTAGCGTTCGTCGCCGCAAGAAAGCGGCCGCGCGGATCCGGAAGATATTGAAGGCCCAGCAAAAGGCCACTCGCATCGCTCACCGCTAGGCACCGTTCTTCTCGGTCCATCGGGG
This sequence comes from Dehalococcoidia bacterium, assembly GCA_009693105.1. Classification (GTDB taxonomy): domain Bacteria; phylum Chloroflexota; class Dehalococcoidia; order SHXV01; family SHXV01; genus SHXV01. Next base: position 5,623 of record SHXV01000048.1, on the reverse strand, counting down.
GTACCTGGTGGCTTCTTTGCGGTTCCTGCCGCACCTCCTGCGCTTACTCGAACACCCAGCGATCGATCGATCGCTCCCACGGCGCCAGCCCGCCGTCTCCGAAGAACAGGCCGATCTCCCGCTCCGCGCTCTCCGGGGCGTCCGACCCGTGCACCAGATTCCGGCCGATCTCGATGCCCAGGTCGCCGCGGATCGTCCCCGGCGCTGCCTGCACCGGGTTCGTCGCTCCCATCGTCTGGCGGGCGGCGTTGATGGCGTTCGTCCCTTCCAGCACAGCGGCGATGATCGGGGAAGCACAGATGTAGCTCACCAGTCCGTCGAAGAACGGCTTGCCCTCGTGCATGCCGTAGTGGCGCTTCGCCAGCGCATCATCCACCTGCAGAAGCCGCAGGCCGATGATGCGCAGCCCCCGCCGTTCGAATCGTGATAGGATTTCCCCCGCCAGCCCCCTCTGCATCGCATCGGGCTTCACCAGAATCAGCGTCCGTTCCACGTCCTGTCCTCCTCGTCAACATAGAGAAAGAGCGGCTCAGCGCCGCTCTTTCGGGATAACTAGCTTTTCCGCCGTGTGCGTATCGGAAAAGCGCACAACCTTGGTGTCGACAAGTCCCGCGGCGTGGCCGGCGTTCATCACATCCGCTTCGGAGATGTGTGGCGACCCCTTCGGTCGGATCACCCAGATTGCGCCCGCCCGCGCCAGGGAATCCTGGAGGACGCGCATCTGGTCCAGCGCCTCTCGTTCTTCCGCGCCCAGGAAGATGATATCGGAATCGGGCAGCAGCGTGTCCGTCGCCAGCTGTGCCACGTTATCGCTCAGGTCGGCCAGGAACTCCGCCTGGTTCACCCCCAGCGCGGAAACGGTCATCTCGGCCTTCACCCCCAGCTTGTCCATCAGTCCGCGCGGATTCAGGATCTTGCGCGCCCATCGTTCTGCATCGCGCTCCAGGTCCAGCACTGCGATGCCACTGGCATGGGCGATGCTCAAGCGGCCGCTCTCCACCGTGGCCGCCGTGACAGAGCGGAGCGGGATAACGTAACGCCGGCCCTCGCCCCGGAAGATCAGCTCGTCCGTTTCCAGAAGCGCCTTGCCCTTCACCTCAGCCCCATCGATCCAAGCACGGCACAGCGCCTCGTCTCCCATTGTTAGCCTCCCTGCGGCCCGATGGCCGGCTCTCTCAGGTATAGCGGCGCGAGCGTCGCCGCGTCGTCCGGTCCGTTCGATTGTAGTTGTGCGAGCCCCAGTTCGCCCAGCCCGGCGGGCCGCCGCATGGCCGATTCTCCCCGCACGAACCGTGGTGAGCCCAGTGCCGCGAGTAGCGCATCGTCGGGCTCTCCGCAGACCAGCGCGTCCGCGGGTAGCGCCTCGCTGATCGCGTCCGCGGTGCCGAGCATGGGGGCGCTTAGCTCATCCCACGCATCGTTGCGCCAGCGATAGGCCGCCCACGCCCAATCGTTTCGCCCGGCGCGGTGCACCGGCACGATGGCCCCGGCGTGCCCCCGGTGTTGCCAGCCGTCCAGCGAGAGCCGGTTTACCCCCACCAGAGGCAGCCCCAGCGTGTGGGCCAGCGTTTTCGCCGTCGTCACGCCGATGCGCAAGCCCATGTAGCTCCCCGGACCCAGGCATACAAATACGGCCGTTAACTCGTTCTTCGTTACACCGGCGCGGCGCAACAGCCCGTCGATGGCCGGAAGCAACTCCGCATTGTGGCGTCGGGGGCAGGACCAGCGCAACTCCGCCTTCGCCACCCCATCCAGCGAAAGCCCGATCGCCGCCATGTCATCGGCTGTGTCGATCGCCAGCTCCATCAGTGGCCCCCCTCCGCTGTTGAACGGAGCGCGTCCAGCGCTTGCTCCGCCCGCTTCCCCTTCGCGAAGAAGGTCAGGTGGCGGTCATCCATCGCTTCCCCCACGATGATGCGCACACGCAGCGCCTCTTCCGGGAGCACACTCTCCGCCCGCTCCGGCCACTCTATGACGAGTACGCCGGGAGCGGCCAGGTCTTCCAGGCCAAGGTCGAGAGTCTCCGCCGCGCCGGAGAGGCGGAAGAAATCGGCGTGGAACAGTGGCAGCGGCCCGTTGCGGTACTCATGCACCAGCACGAAGGACGGGCTGCGTACGTAGTCCGTCAGACCAATACCTCGCGCCAGCCCCTGCACAAACGTCGTCTTGCCCGCGCCCAGCTCCCCTTCCAGCAGCAGGATGGCGCCGCGTTCAACGGCGCGGCCCAGCCGCTCCGCGAGCGTTGCCGTCTCTTCCGGGGAATGTGAGTCGAATTCACAGTACTGCACCGGGTCGATTATAGGCGGTACGGCGATGGCCGCTCAACGATCGTCTGTTAGCATTCCCCTATGCGGATCGCCCTGCTCGCTGATATGCACTCCAATTTGGAGGAGCGGCGCGGCCTCGATCAGCTCTGGCTCCTCGGCTATACGGCGGGCTACGGACCCCGTCCGAACGAATGCATCGCTCTGCTGCGCCGCTACCCCCAGATCGCGATCGCCGGTAACCACGACCAGACGGCCCTTGGCCGGTTGGACACCGCGTGGTTTAACGCCAACGCCGCCCGTGCCGAGGAGTGGACGGCCGATGTACTTGATGACGTCTCGCGAGAATACTTGGCCGGACATCCAGAAATCCTCCGGCAGGGGCTGTGGACGCTCGTCCATGGCACGCTGCACAACCCTGTTTTCGAGTATCTCGACTCCCCCACGACCGCTGCCGCCCACCTTCGCGCGCAGCTCGAGGCGATGCGCGCCGTTGGCCATACGTACGTGCCGCTCTTCGCACGGCCGGCTGAGGATGCGCCGGTGACGTTTCAGCGGCTGGAGGATGGCGCCGTTAGGGAGATCGACGAGCGTGTCCGTGCCGTCATCAACCTCGATGGCGTCGGCCAGCCCAGCGACGACGATCATCGCTCCGCTTACGCCCTGCTGGATGACGCCGACGGCGTAATCATATTCCACCGCATCGCTTACGACATTGCCTCCACTCAGCGCGACATGGCCGAGGCAGGCCTGCCCCGGCCGCTCAGCGAGCGGCTCAGCGTGGGCCGGTAGGGTCGCCCTCGATGAATCAGAAACGCAGCGCCCTGCTCTGGTTGCGCAGTCCTACCGGCGCTGGTTCGGTGGCTGTGGTGCTGAGCGCGGCGGCGCTCGCGGTAAAGCTCACCGCTGGGCTGCTAACCGGCAGCATTGCCGTCCTCTCTGAGTCTGTTGATAGCCCCGGGCAACACCTGCTTGCCGCCAGCGTGAGCCCGTTCAGCGTGCGCCTGGCCACGCGTCCCGCCAGTGAACGACATCCCTACGGCTACGGAAAGGTGGTGACCATCGCCGCCGGGGTTGAAGCCGGATTCATCTCCCCCGGGGCGCTGATCATCGTGGTCAGCGGCATGGTGACGATGGCGGCGGTCCCGGCGGTGAACATCGGTGTCGGCGTGTTCGTGCGCGGCGTGGCGCGGCAGCATCAATCGTTAGCGCTCGCCACCAGTGCGACCCACCTATTCACGAACGCGGTGCAGGCCGCGGCAGTGTTTGCGGGGCTTTCCCTCGTCGCCTTTAGCGGGCAGACATGGCTGGACCCCGCCGTCGCCCTGGTGCTGGCGGCCTACCTTGCCTGGACGTTCTTCACGATCCGGCGGCGCACCTTTCGTGATATGCTGAATGTGCACCTGCCCGCGGACGATGAGGACTGGATCCGCCGGATACTGGCGGAGGACGCCGGCAAGGTGCGCGGCGATCATCGCTTGCGCACCCGGCGCAGCGGCTCCTCCCATCAGATCGATCTCCATCTCATTCTGCCTCCGGAGGCTTCGCTCACGTCTATCCATGCCCTCTGTGATCGGATTGAGCACCAGATCGAGGAGTGGCTGCCGCGGACCACCGTCCTCATCCACCCGGAGCCGGACGACGGCCGCTTCCGGCTGGATTTGGGTCGGCCCGGACCGGTTGATCACGAGGATTGACGCCGGTGAGTTCGCCCCGTACGCTCGATCTCGCTGATGTTCATCGATCCACCACTTCCCCCGGCCGGCCCTGAGCGGGAACCCCTTCCCGAGTTCGTCGAGCGTATTTACGTGTTCGGTGTGCGCGCGGAGACGCTCGCGCTCGTCAGCGTGGGCACGATGATCGTTGGATTCGCCGTCGCGGTCTACGTCTTCGGCTTTGGCCCCGCCGAGATGAGGAAGCTGGGATACGTCGGCCTGTTCATGGCCGCCTTCGTCGGGTCGGCTGCTGTCGTCCTTCCCTTCCCCAGCCTGGCGGCGGCAGCGGCCGGGGGCGCCCTGTTGGCTCCCGTGTTCGGCATACCGGCTCCGGTGATGGTGGGGCTCGTTGCCGGGGTGGCGGAGGGCATCGGCGAGCTTAGCGGGTACGCCATCGGATTCGGTGGAAGCCCCATGGTGAAAAACCGGCGGCTTTACCGCATGTTCTTTGGCTGGATGCGCCGCTACGGCGCGCCGGCCATGTTCCTCATGGCGGTTATTCCCAACCCGGTGTTCGATATCGCCGGGATGGCGGCCGGCGCGGCGCGAGTGCCGGTGCTCAAGTTCTTCATCGCCGTGCTCATCGGCAAGATCATCAAGTCGATGTACGTGGCCGGCGCGGGCGCGCTGACATGGGAGCTGTTCTTTCGCTAGACCAGCGCCGCGATCCGCGACCAGGCTGCGTTCAGCACGGCTTCCTTCGGCTGTGTCGCGTCGATGACCAGCCAGCGGTCCGGGTCGGCTGCGGCCTGTGCCAGGTAGCCCGCTCGCACCCGCTCGTGGAAGGCGGTGCCTTCCCCCCGCAGCCGATCGCCCGCCGGGTCGGTGGTGTCCCGGCGCAGCCCCGTATCCGGGGTAAGATCGAGCAACAACGTCAGATCCGGCTCTACCCCTTCCACCGCGATCCGGTTTGCCTCTGCGATGTCCCGGAGCGAAAGCACCCGACCGTAGCCCTGATAGGCGATGGTGGATGCCATGAAGCGGTCGCAGAGAACGATGTCGCCGCGCTCCAGCGCCGGGCGGATCACATCATGCACGTGCTGCGCGCGCGCCGCCTCAAACAGGAGCAACTCCGCCTGTGGCGTCAGGCCCTGCCGGTGGCGCACCAACTTGGAGACGGCGTCGCCCAGGCCCGTCCCGCCCGGCTCTCGCGTGAGAATGACGTTCCTGTCGTGGCTACGCAGCCGCTGGGCAAGTGCCGCGGCCAGCGTAGATTTCCCCGCCCCTTCGCCCCCTTCAAGGGCGATGAACACGCCGCGTTTACTCGTACTCGTTCTTGACCTCCCCGGGGTAGAATTGCACCCGTCGGAACGGCTCCCGCCCCCGGCTGCGGGAGACGATGTTGTAACGCTGGGCCACCTCGTGCTGCAGCCGGCGGATGTAGGCGTTCTGGGGTGAGAGCTCGATCGATTCCTTCAGCGTCAGCACCTGACCCGCCGCTTCTTCCGCCTCCTGCACCGCCTGGCTCACCGGGTCAGCCGCGGTGCCGTGCCGCATGGACAGGAGCGATTGCTCCATCTGGGCAACCGTGTTGTTCTTCAGGACGTAGATGGGTAGCCCCCGCGATTCCGCGTCGCGCAGTTGCTGGGGCTTGCGGCGGTAATAGCTGCGCAGCGTCACTAGTGCATCCGCCTCATCCAGGTG
>SHXV01000047.1 GCA_009693105.1 Dehalococcoidia bacterium | reverse complement strand
ATGATCAGGGAGAGCGCGTCTACCGGGCTGCCGTTCACCAGGATGTCCAGCTTCACCAGCGATGCTGGTCGGTAGCCCGCGACGTGGTAATCCAGCGAGGCGTAGCCCTGCGTGCGCGACTTCAGCTCATCGTAAAAGTCCACCAGGATCTCGGACAGCGGGATCTCGTACTCCAGCAGCACCCGGCGCTCCCGCTCCTCCGTGCTTCCTTCGGCCTGCTCCAGGTATTCCATCCGCTTGAATTCGCCCCGGCGGCCGGTCACCAGCTCCATCAACGGGCCGATGTAACGGTCCGGACTGAGGATGACGATGCGCATCCACGGCTCCCGCACCTCCGTGAGCTCGTTTGGGCGGGGCAGATCGTCCGGATTGTCGATTACCAGCTCCTGCCCGTTGGTGCGGGTCACTTGGTACTCCACCGTCGGCGCCGTCGTGATCAGGTCCAGCTCGTACTCCCGCTCCAGCCGCTCCTGCACGATCTCCATGTGCAGCAGTCCCAGGAACCCGCAGCGGAACCCGAACCCCAGCGCGCTGCTGGACTCCGGCTGGTAGATGAGCGAAGCGTCGTTGAGCTGCAGCTTGTTCAGCGCATCTCGCAGCAGCGGGTAATCGTTGGATTGGGAAGGGTACAGCCCGGCGAAGACCATCGGCTTGGCCGGCGCGTAGCCGGGCAGCGCCCCCTTCGCCGGGCGCGCCGCGTTTGTCAGTGTATCGCCCACGCGGCACTGCCGCACATCCTTGAGCCCCGTGGCCACGTAGCCCACCTCGCCCGTGAGCAGCTCCTGCGCCGGGAGCAGCCCGGGGCGAAACGTCCCCATCTCTACTGGCTCCACCTTCTGTTCGTTGGACATGAGCAGGAGGGTCTCCCGTGCCCGGATCGCGCCGTCCACCACCCGCACGTAGGCCATCACCCCTTTGTAGGAGTCGTACTTGGAGTCGAAGATGAGCGCCCGCGTCGGCGCCTCCGGCTGGCCGTGGGGCGGGGGCAGCCGGCGCACCAGCCCGTCCAGCACCTCCCCAATGCCGCGCCCCTCCTTGGCGGAGACGAACAGCACCTCGTCTCGTTCAAAGCCGATGACATCGCACAGCTCCCGCGCCACCCGCTCCGGCTCCGCGTTGGGCAGGTCGATCTTGTTCACCACCGGCACGATCGTCAGGTTCTGCTCCAGTGCCAGGTACACGTTGGCCAGCGTCTGCGCCTGGATGCCCTGCGCGGCGTCCACCACCAGCACCGCCCCTTCGCACGCGGCGATGGAGCGCGACACCTCATAGGCGAAGTCCACGTGCCCCGGCGTATCAATGAGGTTAAGCTCAAACTGCTCCCCATCCAGCGTGTGGAACATGCGCACCGCCTGCGCCTTGATCGTGATGCCCTTCTCCCGCTCCAGGTCCATCTGGTCCAGAAGCTGATCGGACATTTCACGCTGGCTGACGGTACCTGTGCGTTCCAGCATGCGGTCGGCAAGCGTCGACTTCCCGTGGTCGATGTGGGCGATGATGCAGAAATTGCGAATATGCGCTTGATCCATGAACACTCATCGTAGCACGCAGCGCCGCACAGCATGAGGCCCCCGAACATCGGGGGCCTCATGCTGTGCGGTTCGTTCGTCCGGTTAGACGCGGTGGCAGGCCACCCAGTGACCATTCCCCAGGTCGCGCCACTCCGGCAGGCGCTCCCGGCACTCCTCCACCGCGATGGGGCAGCGCGTGTTAAACACACAGCCGGAAGGTGGATGCAGCGGGCTGGGCACATCGCCGTGGAGGATGATGCGCTCCCGCGTGCGCTCTAATTCCGGGTCTGGGATCGGCACGGCGGAGAGCAGCGCCTTCGTATACGGGTGCTGCGGGTTCTCGTACAGTTCGGCCCGGTCTGTCAGCTCCATGATGTGGCCTAGGTACATCACCGCCACGCGGTCGCTGATGTGCCGCACCACCGACAGGTCGTGCGCGATGAACAGGTAGGTCAGTCCGAACTCCTCCTGGAGCTCCTCTAGCAGGTTGATGATTTGTGCCTGGATCGACACGTCCAGCGCGGAGACCGGCTCATCGCAGACGATGAAATCCGGCTCTACCGCCAGCGCCCGCGCGATGCCGATGCGCTGGCGCTGGCCGCCGCTGAACTCGTGGGGGAACCGGCTGGCGAACGCGGGGTTCAGGCCCACGACGCGCAGCAACTCCTGTACCCGCTGCTTCCGCGCTGGCCCCTTCGCCAGCCCGTGGATCGCCAGTGGCTCCGAGATGATTCGCCCCACGGACATGCGCGGGTCCAGTGAAGCATAGGGGTCCTGGAAGATCATCTGCATCTTGCGGCGATAGCGGCGCAGCGCGCCCCCCTTCACCTTCGTCAGGTCTTGACCCTCGAACTTAACCTCGCCCGCGGTCGGCCGGTAGAGCTGGAGGATGGCGCGACCGGTTGTGGACTTGCCGCAGCCGCTCTCGCCCACCAATCCCAGCGTTTCACCGCGCCTGATATCGAATGAAATGCCATCCACCGCTTTGACATCCGCCACCTTGCGCTGGAGGATGAACCCGGCCGTTACCGGGAAGTACAGCTTCAGGTCCTTGACCTCGACAATCGGAGCGTCGCCGCTCGCGCCATTTCGTCCGGCCGTAGCCGGCGTACTCGTTTGCGTCGTCATGCTCGCGCACCTCCCGCCACGCCGACCGTCTGCACCGTGCCCGGCATGTCCTTCGTCGGCAGCACCCAGCAAGCGGCGTAGTGATTTTCCCCAACCGAGGCCAGCGGGGGCTCCTCCACGAAACACTTATCGATGGCATAGCGGCAACGTGGACTAAACGAGCATCCTGAAGGCAGGTTAATCAGGTCAGGCGGGCTTCCCTCAATCGGGTCCAGCCTATCCTTCTTCGCCTGGTCCAGGCGCGGCACCGATTTCAACAGGCCGATGGTGTAGGGGTGGCGCGGGTTGGCGTAGACTTCCGCCGCCGTTGCCGTTTCGATGATCTTGCCCGCGTACATCACGTTCACGCGGTCCGCATAGCGGGCCACCACGCCCAGGTTGTGCGTAATGATGATGACGGCCGTGCCCAGTTCCTTGCTCAGCCGGGCAAGAATCTCCAGGATCTGCGCCTGGATCGTTACGTCCAGCGCCGTCGTCGGCTCATCGGCAAGGATCAGCTTCGGGTTACAGGACAACGCCATGGCGATCATCACGCGCTGGCGCATGCCGCCGGAGAACTGGTGCGGATAGTCGGACAGGCGTCGCCCCGCCTCCGGGATGCCCACCATCTCCAGCAGCTCGACCGCGCGCTTACGCGAGCCTTCCTTGTCGAGCTTCATATGCAGCTCGATCGATTCCGTCATCTGACGGCCAATCGTAAGCACGGGGTTCAGGGACGTCATTGGCTCCTGGAACACCATGCCGATGCGGTTGCCCCGGATGGCCCTGACCTCGTCATCGTTCATCTTCAGGATGTCCTGCCCCTCAAAGATGATCTCACCTGCGACGATCTTGCCCGGCGGGTCCGGGATCAGCCGTAGGATGGAGAGGGCGCTGACGCTCTTGCCGCAGCCACTTTCGCCCACAAGGCCCAGCGTCTCGCCCGCGGCGACCTCAAAGCTAACGCCGTTGACCGCCTTGACGAGGCCCTCGTCAGTACGGAACTCGGTCCTGAGATTCTTGATTTCCAGCAGCGGTGCCAAATCGCTCCCTCCTTCGAACTAGCCCGGGCACGTATGGTGGGGAAGAGGAGACTCGAACTCCCACGCCTTTCAGCACATGATCCTAAATCATGCTCGTCTGCCAGTTCCGACACTTCCCCACGTTCTGCCGAACCACCGGGGGGAACCGGCCGCCTGGGCGGGTAGTAATGGTGAGCCGCGCAGGACTCGAACCTGCAACCCGCTGATTAAGAGTCAGCTGCTCTACCATTGAGCTAGCGGCCCGTTTTCCCACGCCAGGTCGGTAAGCCGGGCGTACGAAAGTGAGCGGGAGTATAGCACAGGGTACATACGCTAGCAATACGGTTTTTTTCAATAGCCAAGAATAATTGCGTTAATCCGGGGCAAGCCCCTACATCTTCGTTCGGGCACACCCTACCACACTCCCGTTTTCCTTGACACCATCCCCCCCTGACCATACGATCCATGACGGTCGTGCTAGACGGGGAGCTAGCGGTGCCCTGTACCCGCAATCCGCTATAGCGGGGTTGAACTCCCGCCCGAGAGACCTGTACCGAGGGGACTGCCCCCTCCGCACGGTGTTGACGATCTGGTCCTGCGCGGCGAGGCGCTACCAACCCCGTCAGGTCCGGAAGGAAGCAGCGGTACGTAGAATGCTTCGGGTGCCGCAGGCGCGCCGGGTCTGAGCCGTGTGGCCGGGGTAAGCCCGCGGCCAGCTTCGACGGCGGGTGCACGGCCGTCGTCTCGGGGAGTATCGCTGAGGGGGCCGCCAGGCCCCTTCAGCGTGCATGCACCAACAGGAAGTGCGCCATGCCCGGCCGCGCCAGACGCAGCTCTCCGCCCCAGGGAGGCCGCCCCTTTACGCGCCCCCCCTCCCGCGCCGCGCCCCCAGAACTGCGGGAATTGCGTATCGATCCCCGCCGCAGCCTGGGCCAGAACTTCCTTACCGATGAAGACGTCCTCGCCCGTATCGCCGCCCTCACCGGCGGCCCCACCCGGCGCGTCCTCGAAGTGGGCGCGGGCTACGGCGCGCTCACCGCTCACCTGTTGAAGGGCGGCGCCCGTGTCCTCGCCGTCGAGATCGATGAGGCGCTCTGCGCCTACGTGCGCCAGCGCTTCCGCGATCAGCCCCTGCGCATCGCCTGCACCGATGTGCTCGCTCTCTCCCCCACCGAACTGCTGGCCCTAGGCGATATGGAGCCGCCCTACGTCATGGTGGGCAATCTTCCCTACTACATCACCGCCCCCGTCATCCGTCACTTCCTTGAGGCCGATATGCCCCCGAAGCGCATGATCGTCATGGTCCAGAAGGAAGTGGGGGAGCGCATGGCCGCCCGGCCTCCCCGCATGTCGCTCCTGGGCGTGGCGGTACGGGCCTACGCGGAGGCGCGCCTCGCCTTCGTCGTCCAGCCGCACGCGTTCTTCCCCCCGCCCAAGGTGGACTCCGCTGTTGTCGTGCTGGAACTACGCCGTCACCCCGCCCTCCCGCCGGATGAGGAAACGTTCTTTCGCGTGGTCCGCGCCGGGTTCAGCCAGCCGCGCAAGCAACTGCACAACGCGCTGAACTCCCGGCTCTGGATGCCGCCCGGCGCCGCTGCGGGCCTGCTGGAAGACGCCGGCATCGACTCCATGCGTCGCGCCGGCTCGCTCTCCATCGAAGAGTGGGCCCGGCTCACGGAGGCCTACGAGCGGGCGCGCCCAGGCTGGGGCAGCGACGATGCCTGATCGAGCCCTCCGCCTCATCGCCCCTGCCAAGATCAACTGGACGCTGGAGGTGCTGGCCCGGCGGGACGACGGCTACCACGAGCTGCGTACCGTGCTCCAGACCATCGACCTGTGCGATACCGTGACCGTGCGGCCCGCGTCCGCTCTCTCCCTCGCCGTGCGGGGAGAGGCGGCGGGCGCGCTCGGCCCGCCACGGGCGAACCTGGCCCTGCGTGCGGCGGAGCTGCTGCGTTCCCTCTACAGCGTCGCCACGGGCGCCAGCGTTGAGCTGGACAAGCGCATCCCCGTGGCCGCCGGGCTGGGTGGGGGCAGCAGCGATGCCGCCGCTGTGCTGCGCGGGCTCTCCCATCTCTGGCGGCTGGATCTCGATGACGCCGCCCTTGCCGCCCTGGGGGCGGAGCTCGGCTCCGATGTCCCCTTCTTCATCTACGCGGGCACGGCACTCGCGGAGGGCCGCGGGGAGCGCCTGACGCCCCTGCCCGATGCGCCCGCTGCCGACATCGTCCTTCTGCCCGGCTCCGGTGCGGACGACAAGACGGGCCGGCTGTTCGCCCTGCTCCGCCCCGCTGACTTCGACGAGGGCGCCGCCGGCGTCGACCTTGCTGCCGCGCTAGAACGGGGCGACGTGTGCTCCCCCGCCGATCTCGACCGGCGCTACCGCAACAGCTTCGACCGCGCCGCCGCCGTCGCCTTCGCCGGGATGGCGGAGCGCCGGGCTGCCCTTGCCGCCGCCACGGGCCACCCGGCCCGGCTCGCCGGCGCGGGGCCCTCGCTCTTCGCCCTGGCCGCCGCCGGTACGCCGCTCCCGCCGGGCGCGCTGTGGGTGCGGCCGCTCTCCCGCGCCCGGGCCCTGGCCGTGGAGGACGTGCGATGAACGGTGCGGCGGAGGCGGCGTTGGTCGGATTCATGGTGGGCTACGGCGTGGCCATCGCCTTCACGGCGGCGGCGGCGATCCTGATCGTCCGGCTGCGGACGCAGGTACGTTTCCTGCGGGAGCGGCTGGCCCCCTGGCTCACGCCCATGACCGTCGCCGTACCGGTGGCGGGCTTCGCCTTTCTCGCCTGGACGGCCATCGGCATGGGGCTGGGGCTGGCCTACTACGCAATGGAGCAGGTGGCCCCTCGGGGAGGGCTGGGCAGCCCCAACCTTGTCTACACGATGGTCATCGCCGGGTTGGCGCTGGTGCTGGTGGCGCCGTGGCTCGTCGTCGCCCCGGCCCTGCGCCGCTACCTGGCGGTGGGCGTCGCCGTCTACATCGCCGCCTTCGCCTGGCTGTTGCCCAACGTCATCGCGCAGGCGAGCTAATTTACGATGGCGAGTACGTAACGTCGCACTCGACCTCGCCCCAGCTTCGCCCGCACCCGTTCGCTCCGCAGTTCCCGCAGCGCGTCGGCGGCGATCCAGCGGGCGCTCTTCGTCCCCTGCGCCCGGATGCGCTCCGTGCTTGCGATGGCGGCGGCGTTAAGGGCGGCGTTGCGCTTGCCGATCTGGCGCAGCGCCCAGTTCGCCGCCTTGCGCACGTAGTTGCGATCGTCCCCCGCTTGCCGCTCGATCACGTCGCGAGCGGCGGATGAGAAATCGCCGATGTACGCGCGGAGGTTGTCGGCAAGGTTGGCAGGATCATCGAGGAGGCGGCGGAAATCGAGCGGAGGGATGTTGTAGAACTGCTGTCTGGCAGCGTTCTGAAGCACTGGTTCGACGTTCTCGATGCGGGCGGCCAGTTCACCCTGACGCGTGAAGACGGCCTGCTTGGTCGATTCGAGGACGCTGTCGAAGCGGCGCAGCACGACGAGCGGCAGGATGAGCTTGCCGTACTCGGACTGCTTGTAGTTCCCACGGAGCAGGTCGGCCACCGACCAAATGAACGCCGCGTGGTTTCGAATCGCTGATTCAGTCATCGCTTCCCTCTGCTGTTGGCGCTGCTGCGAGAGAAGATTGCCTGCAGGTGCGTGGGCAGTCGTGATAATACAGCGTCAGCGAGACCGCCCCCTGACCAGTCTACGTGCCTGGTGCGCCGACCTTCGTGAACACGTGGACATCGATCGCACCGGGTTAGATAGCGATCGTGAAGGCTGACGACTGAGTAGGCGCAAGAGCAGATAACTGGACAATATTTCGCTGTGTCCCCACGTCTGTAGCACAGCGCATATGGAATAATGCTATTCCAAATAGTCTGTCAACTATCCTCATCACGCGCTACGGTTATGCGGTCTACCACTCCTCGTCGCCGGACTCCAGCCGCTCCAGCAGCGACCGGCCGTCCCCCGCCATCCCCGCCAGCCGCGCGTACGTCTCCGGCCCGTACTCCTCC
>SHXV01000009.1 GCA_009693105.1 Dehalococcoidia bacterium | reverse complement strand
TTCAAGTCCGGGTCGCTCGCGGCGAATCATTCGCATCTCGATCTCAACCATGTAACTGTCGGCATGGGCAACAACATGCTTCTCGTCGATCTGGGCAGCCGTCCGTATCCCGCTGATTACTTCCAACGCACGGCGCGCGCTCGGTACTACGAGATCACGACCGCCGGTCACAACTCGGTGCTTGTTGGTGGCAAGGGGCAGGTGTTCGACCGTCCGGGCGCGCTCCAGGGGCCGCTCGAGGGACCCAACTTCACGGCGTTCGTAGGCGTCGCCGATGGAAGTTACGAGCTGCCGACACCTCACGCGCGGCGGCATGTCGTGTTCGTGGACCGTCGCTACTACGTCCTCCTTGACGATGTCGCCCCCGCTTCAACCGCCTCAATCGAGCTGCGCTTCCACTCTTACGGCAGCATTACCCATCGACCGAGCGGCGGCTGGACGGTCACGCAGGGCGACTCGGCACTCGACGTCGTGCCGGCCCAGACGCCGGAAATAAGCGGATCGATCGAGGCACCGAGCGGTTGGATCCGCCCGGTAAACCTGCTGCGCATCGTGAGCAAGCAGCCGCTGGGCCAGCTCACGCTCGCTACGGCGCTCATCCCGCAGCCGCCCAACGGCGCGCAGGGGACGCTTGTGATGCAGGAGGTGCGTGGCGCCGAACTTCTGGTGACCGTCGGCACGGATCGCCTCGTGTTCCAGCGGACGGCGGACGGGTACGTCCTGCAGAGCGTGACGCTGGGAAGGTAGTGAGACCAGCCGTGACGGCTGCTGGCGCTACTGCCGCACCTGATCGGGATAGCGCCGGGCCCGACGCCGGCCCGGAACTTGAGGCGAGCTGCTTCTCTATATATCTGCGGGTCATTGGAGCGGGAGACCGGATTCGAACCGGCGACCCTCTGCTTGGGAAGCATTATCCCATATGCGCTGTGCTACAGACGTGGGAACAGAGCGAAATGTTGTCCAGTTATCTGCTCTTGCACAGCGGTGTTGGCTGGGCTTACCGAGCCGCCGCGCTCAGTTTCTCCCTGACAAGATCCCACTTGTTTTCGAATGGCCTTAGATCAGGCTCGTAAACCGCGACGTGCGTTGAGTGCGCGTTGCGTGGCCTCACCCCGCCATTCCTATCAAGGTGATCTTGGTAATTCTTGGCGATGACGCGTTCGACTTCTGTTTGGTCGAGGATAAAAAAGCGGTCGGCCGATGTCTGATATGTGACAAGAACGAATACGTAGATCAGGTCGCCTGCGAGTACCAGTTCCTCGCGTACGAACTGACGGGCACCCGTTTGCTCAATGGTCAGAAACCTGTCCGCGTCGAACTGAACGCCACCTCCGCGCCAGGTCTTCACCTGCAGAGCAGCGCTGGCTCCATCCCGGTAGGCAAGAATGTCGATGTCGGGAACGTTCCCGGCGAAAGCAGTCGCAACGATGTCCCGCCGGGCTAGCTCAGCCACGACCAAGCTCTCACCGAGTTTTCCTGTGAGGTAGTTCTTGAAGCTGCGGGGCATTCCGGACTCCAACGTGTGCCGCGAGTGGGTGCCTAACTCTACCCGGTTAGACTTTCGAGGCGTCCCTAATCGTGCGGGGAAGTGCACCAGGGAACAGGGCCGTGGCCCCCTGCGTGGCCCCCTGACATGTGGCCAACGATGAGCTCTGATGGCAGAGGGGGTTCCCTCAAGGCGATCTCAGAAATGCTCGGGCCTAGCGACATAACGACCACGCTGCGCGTGTACGCGCACGTATTGCCGACCGCTCACGAGCAGGCCGCCAACGCGTGGGATCGGATGCTGAGACCGCCTCCGTCTGACGCATTGGCGGTCAGATAGGCGGTCAAACAGCCCCCGGCAGGGATAAAACCCTTACCGGGGGCGGGATTACTGGTGGAGACGGGGGAGAGTTGAACTCCCCGTCCAGGTCAAGGACCGCCTCGGATATGCTACGGACGTATTCGGCGATTTTGGTCTCGGTCGTCCGGGCGCCCACCGACGGGCTCCCGGTCGACCCAGCCACTGGTCTTAGATCGGCCTTAGCAGCGTGGGGCCAACCGCACCCTGACTAATTTGCACCGCCTTCCACCCCGTCAGGGTGAGGGTGGAGGCGATGTCGCTACTTAATTAGGCAGCGAGGGCGAATTCGTGTTCGCCAGTTACATTTTGCCACCAGGATTAACGAGGGTAATGGCAACCTCGGCCCGCAATCCGAATCCGACTCCTTCCTGTCGATCCCCTTCGTCCCCATAGAGATCATCGTCAGCGCCGGCCGTCCGCCGCATGGCGCACAGCGCGCTGCATCTGGCGGTCGGCATCACGCTTGGCGATGGCCTGTCTCTTATCATACACTTTTCGGCCGCGCCCCATGCCCAGCTCCACCTTTGCCAGACCTCGCTTGAGGTAGAGGCGAAGCGGAACCAGGGTAAGCCCACGCTCTCCAATGGCCCGTTCGATCTCCGCGAGTTCCTTCTTGTGGAGCAGGAGCTTGCGGGTGCGGTTGGGCTCATGGCCGAAGGGGCCGCCCGGGCCGTAGGCGGCGATGTTGGCGCCGATGAGCCAGAGTTCCCCCCGGATCGGGCGGGCATAGGCCTCTCGAATGTTGACGCGACCTTCCCGCACGGACTTGATCTCTGTGCCTGTGAGGGCGATTCCCGCCTCCCACCGCTGGTTGATCTCGTAATCGTGCGTCGCCCGCCGATTCTGGGCAATTGTCTTGTAGTTTTCCTCTTCCGCCATGCTTCCTATTTTACATAACACTAATGCGAGCCGCAATCCGGGCTCGGATGGGAAGCAGGGGAGGGCCGGGTCAGCGGTTCCGCAGATACTGGATGGCGCGGAAGAGCTGAGGATCCCAGTCCGGGTTCAGCGCCGCCGCATCGAAATCCGCGTTGGTCGGGATCACTTCGATGTCCGGCGCCACACCGCGTCCTTCGATGCCGACACCCGCCGGGGTGAGCCAGCGGGCGATGCTGACGTACAGGGCGCCGCCGTTGGGGAGAGGGCGGAGTTGGTTCACGGTGCCTTTCCCAAACGTCTTCTGGCCGATGAGGACGGCGCGGGCGCCATCGCGCAGGGCGGCGGACAGCACCTCGCTGCCGCTCGCGCTCTGGCCATCCTGCAACACGGCGATGGGGAGGGTGGTGAGGGTGCCGGTCCGGGCGCGGAACTCCTGCCGGCTGCCATCCACGTTCTCCTGGACGAGAACAACGGCGTTGCCCAGGAAGATGTCGACCGTATCCACGGTCGCGCTCAGCAGTCCACCGGGGTTCCCCCGGACGTCCAGGATGATGCCACGATACTTCGATTGATCGATGCCCCGAAGCACGGCGGTCACGTCCGCGGCCGTCGAATCGGTGAACTGGTCGATGCGGAGGTAGAGCAGGTCCGGCGCCGGCTGCCCCTGCGCGTCCTTGATCGGGCAGAACACCTCGATCCCTTCCGTGCTGGAATGGCCGCTGGGGAGCTTAATCGCAGGGCAGGCAAGGACGGTGGCGACGAGGATTTCATCGCGGACGATGTCGAGGTCCTGCTGCTTGCCATCGCTGTGCCGCACGGTAAGGCGCACCGTGGTGCCGCGGGCGCCCCGGATGCGCAGCTGCGCTTCCTGCACCGACCACCCGGAAGTCGATTGTCCATCAACTTTGAGGACGACATCGCCGGGACGGATGCCCGCCCGCTCAGCGGGGGAATCCGTGAATGGCCGCGCGATGATGATAGCCCCGGTCGCCGAATCGCGTCGCACGGTGGCGCCGATGCCTTCAAATCGACCGCTGGCGTCCCCCCGACCCAGCTGATATGACTGTGGATCGATATAGACGGTGTGCGGATCGCCCAACGAGCCGAGCAGGCCGTTGACCGCGCTCTCCACCAGCACATCCTCGTTGAGCTGTTTCTTGTTGACGAAATCCTCTTTGAGGACAGCGTAGATCTCGTTCAGGACGGCGAACGGATCGGCATCGGAGGCGGCCGAGCCTTGCTGCGCCGGGTCGTCGCCATCGTGCAGGGCGTACCCGACGGCGAAGGCGAAGCCCAGAGCGGACACGCCGAACAGCGAGATGAGGGACCAGCGGGCGATCCGGATGAGCATGGGAGCGGCTCCTGTGCGCTGAATTCACGATTAAGTCTAGATGACCGCGTGAGCGCCGTCTATGCAACGCCGGTGACCCTCCTACGGATTGGGGCAGGGAAGCGTAAATACTATGTAAAGTTGTAAGGAATCGGGTGCCCGGCCGGTCTTACGTAAAGAACATTCCTCCACGGAGGTCGCAGCCTATGTACGGCACCCCCATCGAATGTTTCCGACCCTGTGCTCACTGCGGCGGAACCTTTAGTAAGCTGCGCGACCGGCTCAGCGGCAAGCTTCGGACGCTCTGGCGCTGTCGCCGTTGCCTCTGCCTCTGCCTCTGGACTGATCACATGTGCGTGGTCCAGCAGACGGAAGCGTGCCCCGCGTTCTGGCGCGCCGCCTACGCCGTCGCCTCCGGCACACCCGGGTCAGCCGCCTTACGGCTATCGCGAGCGCCGCTGCGGCTGGTAAGGAGCACGGGAGAACGATAACTACCACACTCCGGCAGTACATAACATATATAGTGCGAAGTAGTGCAGGGCGGATACACGGGCTCCCCGCCCGCCTTTGAATGCGCCGTCCCCCAGGTGCTACACTCCGGTCGATACAAATCCGAATTGATCGAGGTGGACATGATGCAGCGCAAGGTCACGGTGGAGCGCAACTCCCTGAAGTTCGCTGCCGCCCACTTCGCTACCTTCTGCGGAGAATGCGAGCCCGTGCACGGCCATAACTACGCCGTCATCGTCGAGGTCACGGGCGACATTACCAACGATTCCTGGGTGGCGGACTTCAGCGATCTCAAGCGCACCACGCGGCGGTTCTGCGATGAGCTGGACCACAAGTTCATCCTCCAGATGCAAAGCCGCGTCCTGTCGATCACCGAACGCCCCCAAGAGTACGAGATCCGGTTCGGTAAGGGGCGGCGTTACGTCTTCCCCCGCCAGGACGTGTACCCCCTGCCCGCCGATAACTCCACCGCGGAGCGCATCGCCGAGTGGTTCGCCGGCAAGCTGCGCGAGGAGATGCTGCCGCGCTGGCCAAACCTGACCAACATCACCATCGGCGTGGAGGAAGCGCCGGGCCAGGCCGGCTGGTACAGCGAGGACATCGCGCGCTAGGGCGCAGTAGCGTTATGACAAGAAGAGGGACCCCCTGCCGGGGTCCCTCTTTCGTTCACGGGTGCGTGAGGTTAGCGCGCCGGAGCGGCCACCACCTCTACCGGCAAGAAGCGGTCGGTCACCTGGATCACCCCGGGCGCCGCCACTTCGCGGCAGGCGTCGCAGCGGATGCAGCGGGCGTCATCGATGCGGTAGCGGGCGCCCTCTTGGACCACGGCGCCCGTGGGGCAGATGGCGGCGGCTTCCGCAAGCCCGCTCCCCTGCGCCGCAACTTCGTAGTTGATCAGTCCGGGACAGGCACGGGCGGGACAGCGCTTCTCCCGGATGTGGGCATCCAGCTCCTCCCGAAAGTTACGGATCGCCGAAAGCGGGGCCGTGGGCGTGAGCTGCCCGTGGGCGCAGTTGGACCACTGCAGCGTCTGGGCCAGCAGTTGCAGGGTATCGATGTCGCTCGGCTTACCCTGCCCGGACGTGATCCGCTCGAATATCTCCACCATGCGCTGGGAGCCGCCGTGACAGGTGGTGCAGCGGCCGCAAGATTCGTCCTCGCAGAAGATAAGGAAGTACTTGACCAGGTCCAGGACGCAGCGGTCCTCGCTGGCCACGGTGAGGCCGCCGCCGCCCATCATTACCGCGTGGGGCCGGAACGCTTCCGGCTCCAGCGGCAGGTCGACGAGGCTGCCGGGGATGACGCCGCTGAGCGGGCCGCCGGGCTGGATGGCCTTAAGGGCGCGCCCTCCGGGGACGCCGCCGCCCATCCCCAACAGCACGGTGGACATCGGCACGCCGAACGGCACTTCCACCACGCCGACACGGACGATATCGCCGGAGATGCTGAACATCTTCGTGCCGGAGTTGCGCTCCGTCCCCATCTCCCGGTACCACGCCACGCTGTTACGGAACAACAGCGGCGCGTTGGCGTAGGTCTCCACGTTGTTCACGTTGGTGGGCTTGTTGTGCACCCCCGCCTGGGCAGGGAAGGGCGGCTTGATCCGGGGCATGCCGCGGTCGTCATCGATGGAGGAGAGGAGGCCGGTCTCATCGCCGCAGACGTAGGCGCCCGCCCCGCGGAACACCTCCATGTCATACGTCATGCCCAGCCCGAGGATGTTTTCCCCCAGCAGCCCGCGCTCCCGCGCCTGCGCCAGCGCCATGTTCATGCGCTCCACGGCGAGTCCGTACTCATCCCGAACGTAGATGTAGCCGTAGGTGGCGCCCGTGGCCCGCGCCGCGATCAGCATGCCCTCGATGATGACGTGGGGGTCGCACTCCAGCAGCATGCGGTTCACCCATGCCCCGGGGTCGCCCTCGTCCGCGTTGCAGATGAGGTACTTGGGCTCGCCACGGGCGGTTCGGAGGAAGTCCCACTTGCGACCCGCCGGGAACGCCGCGCCGCCGCGGCCCCAGATGCCGGAGTCCAGCATCTCTTTGATCACTTCTTCCGGCGTCATTTGCAGAGCGCGGGCGAGACCGCTGTAGCCTGCCTGCGCCAGGTAGTGGTCGATCACTTCCGGATCGATCAGGCCGCAAAACTGCATCAGCCGGCGCACCTGCCCCTGCCAGAACGGCAGATCCTCCAGTCGCGGCAGCCCGGCGACGTCCGGTCCGGACACGACGGCGACGGCGAGGTCGCGCGCGAGCTCACCCCGCTCGACCGCGCTCAGCAGCGCCGGGACGCGATTAGCAGTGACGTTGCCGTACAAGACATGTCCGCCGGCAGCATCGGCGACTTCCACCACCGGCTCCATGTAGTGGAGGCCGCGGCTGCCGACGCGCTGGAGGGCGACGTCCAGACCGCGCGCCGCGATCCCCTGCTCCAGGGCCGCCACCGTGTCCGCGAGCCCGCGGCCCACGGATGTCGTGTCGCTGCTGTAGATGATCCGGGTCTTCCCCGGCCGCTGCCAGGCGTTCCACGTTTCTTCCGCTCGTTGCCGTAGGTCAAGGTAATCACTCATTCGCCCGTCTTTCCCGCCTTCAACTCCCGCGCGATCCGGACGGCGTCCGCCATCGAAAGGTTGCCCCGCTCCCTACCGTTAAGCCACACCATCGGCGCCAGCTCACACTGGCCGTTGCACTGCGCCATGTGCAGCCCGGCCCGATTATCGACCGTCTTCCCGCCCATGCCGATGCCGAGCTCCACTTCAAAGATGCGGCGAACGCGGTCCCCGCCCTTCAGCCGGCAGGCGGGGCCGCTGCACCACCCCACCGTGACATCGGCCGGAGGCTCGGTGCGAAACTCGGAGTAGAACGTGATCGCCCCCCAGACGCGGGCGGCGGGAAGGCCGACCTGGCGGGCCACCTCCTCCGCCGCGGCGCGCGGGATGTAGCCGTACTCGTGGTGAACTTTATGTAAAGCAGGAAGGAGATCATCCCCTCCCGGCCGGAACGCGGCCACCAGCTCCCTCACCGCTCGGCGGAAGGCGGGGCCATCGTGCGTCGATTGTGTCCTCATGCCCTGCTCCTGAACGGGACCGGTTCCGGGACGGCATCGGAGGTCGAGCTTGTGCGTGGGCTCTCTAATCTTACGCTTGCTCCCCGTCGGCGTTCAAGCCACCGGCTCCCGATCGAGCGCGATCGTCCATCGCCATGGCCGCCACCTGCTGCCCAAGCCGGAGGCTATAGTTCTGCCCGCGGTCCTCCGGGTAGATCTGCTGCATATTCGCCAGGTAGAGTCCGGGGACAGGGGTGCGCGGGTCAGGCATATCCTCCCGGTAACCGCGGCCTATCACCGGCTGGGCGTTGGGGCCTTTGAACACCCATCGATCGGCGATCCAGTCCCGGCTAAAGTTCGGGTTGATCTTGGTCAGGTGAGGGAGGAACAGCTCGTCCAGCTCCTCGGGCGTCAGCGCAAAGTAGGGGTGCCCCGGCTCTAGATAGTTGGAGAGGTAGACGATGTTCAGTCCACCGTAGCGCTCACGCTCGATAAAGTTCGTGTGCTCCACGGTGGCGATGAATGGGATATCGGGATCGCCCATGTTCAGCCAGTAGACGTGGGAGAGCGGCTGGCGCAGCGCCAGGACGTAACAGAGCGCCCATTGCCAGCGGGCGGAGCGAACGCGGCGCTCGTACTCCTCCCCCAGCGGCGGCACCATGCGCAGAAACGGCTCCGCCGGCACCGCGGCGATGACAGCGTCCGCCTCCCATGTCCGGCCGTCCCCCAGCACGACCCCACTGACCCGGCCCTCGGACAGGGCGATGCGCTGCACCGGCATCCCGGTCTCGATGTGCGCGCCGGCGGTCCGCACCCGATTCCCGAGCTCGTCGATATAGGCGCCGAAGCTGCCTAGCAGGTAGCCCAGCTTCTCCCGCTGGGCGGCGCCGCTCCCGCGAGAGGCGAACCGCAGGTGGATCTTGCTCCACAGCCAGGCCATGCTGACCTCTTCCGCCTGATCGCCAAACTTGCCCCGCAAGAGCGGCCCCCACACCACGTCCAGCGCCCGCTGGCCGGCGTAGCGGCGCACCCACTCCCACGCCGTGATCGACTCGTAGCGGCGCCAGTCATCCTGGCGGCGAAGGTAGAGCCCGGCGAGCCCCAGCCGGAGCCGGTCGAGGAGGGGCAGCGGCGAGAATCGCAGCAGGTCGATCGGGGTGACGAAGTCATAGATCCTGCCGCCGTGGAAGAAGCCCACCTTGGAGTCGCGCCAGGTCAGATCCCCACCCATGCCAAGCTCTTCGATCAGGCCGATGATCGTCGTATCGGTGGTAAAGATGTGGTGGTAGAACGCTTCCAGCCGCTCACCACCGACCTCGAACGTGCGGACGAGGCCGCCAAGCTGGGGCCCCGCCTCGAACAGGGCAACCTCGTGGCCCTGCTGCAGAAGCCGATAGGCCGCCGCCAGCCCCGCGACACCGCCGCCGATCACCACCACTTTCATCGCAGCAGCCCCCTCTCCGACTCCGGTCCGGCGGGATCGAGCTCCCCCGGATCGCGTCCGGTGGCGCCGCGCAGCGTAATGTCCGTCGCCCAGACAATGACGAGCCCGGCGGCCACCATCGGCAGCAGCAGCACGGCGTGAAGGGCGATGGCGTAGGCCGTCGCCACCGGCACCCCTACCCCGGAGACGACCAGCACCTCCCGGGCGAAGAACTCGAACGGGCCGATGCCACCCTGCGACGACGGAATGGTGAGCGAGAGGTTGGCCACCGCGGCGATGAGCAGGTAAGTGGCATACCCCTGCTCGATCCCGAAGGCGCGGCCCATCAGGCCATAGGCCAGAGCATCGATGCACCAGATGGCGAGCGATGACGCGGCGATCAGCCCCAGCGCGGAGGGCGATCGGATGGCCCGCAGCCCGGTGAGGAACGAACCCGCCCAGTTCCCTGCGGGCGCAGCAAGCCGCAGTGGCAGGCGGGAGAGCACCCGGCGCGCCAGACGCTCGCTCCCCGCCTCCGACCAGGCGACGAGGAGCACCAGGCCGATCGCCAGCAGGTAGAGCACCGCCATGATCACGGCGAGCCGGCGCAGATCGCCGTCCAGGTGAACGAATCCCGCCGCCACGATCAGGAGCGCGACGAGAATGGCGCCATCAAACAGCCGCTCCAGGGCGATCGTCCCCAGCACCGCCATCCGGCGCACCCCGTAGCGCGCCCGCACAAGGTGGGCGCGCACCAGCTCCCCCGCCCTCAGGGGCAGCAGGTTGTTCGCCATATAGCCCACCGTCAGGATGGGGTATATCCGGTGCGTGCGGGTCTGCACCAGCGGCCGGAGCAGGTAGGTCCAGCGGGCGGCACGAAGCCAAACGGTAACGACGGAGGAGAGCAGCACCGCCGGCGCCACGTAGCCGTACTCCGCTTCCCGGAACGCCCTCCACGTTTCATCCAGGTCAGTGCGGAGGACGAGCAGGGTGACGAAGAGCAGCCCAATCCCCACACCGAGGGCCATGCGGCGGCTCATCGCCGGCGCCTACTGAGCGGGAAGATACAGCACCGCATACAGGTTTCCGATCTCTTCCGGGATTTCGCGCCGGTAGAAGTAACGCCACGACGCCCGCCAGCTATCGCCATCCCTCAGGTCATCGCGAAACGAGCGGAACGTGACGCCGCGGTAGACCTCCGGGAACCAGGCCCGGTGCACGAAGACGCTGGCTTCGCGCCACGTCTGGGGCGTGGCGGCGAGCGCCGCTGTGTTCGGCCGGTAAACGATGGCAACCGAGCCCGCCGACGGGCGATAGCCGCTGGCGAAGTCGGCGTAGCTCACCGCCCGATGGTCACGAAGATACCACGCCCAGGGCCAGCTCAGCCCTTCCGCGGCATCGACGTAAATGGGCAGGGCCGCCCCCTGCCCGGACTCCCGCGCATAGGCGACGATGCGATCGCGGGCGTCCAACAGCTGGGGCGAGGTCTGGGTGTAGACCAGCAGCTCGACCGGCTTCGCCCCGTCCTCTCCATGATCGAAACTGGCGATCAGCCCCGCCCGCGCGGTCAGCACGCCAAGGAGCAGGGCGAGGGCCAGCCCGCCCCCGGCAAGCATGCCCGCCGGTCGCCGAAGGTCGCGCCCCACGGCCCGGACCAGCGTGCCCAGGGCGGCGGCGGCGATGACGGCGAGCGGCAGCGCCAGGTGCACGGTGAGCCACGGCATCTTCTCCCCCGCCACCGACAGCCCGAACAGCGTGCCACCAAACCAGAACAGCAAAAAGCGGTGGAAAGGGGTGCCCTTCAGCAGCAACGGGATCGCGGCGAGAAGGCTGGCGAGCAGCGGCAGAAACTCGTAGACCGGCAGCACCATCAGGTAGTAGTAGGCGGGCTGGCTGCCGCGGCGGACATCCTGCTGAGAGAGCCAGTAATCCAGCGACCCCCAGGTGCCGGAGGCGAAGCCATCGCGGTTGGTGTAGAACGTCGTGAACAGCGTGAAGAAGATGAGGTAGAACGCCAGGGCGCACCACAGCCAGGCGCGCCGGGTCCACGCCAGCCCCACTATCGCCGTCGCCAGCAGCAGCCCCACGACCGCAACCAGCCCGACCCGCGCCTCATACGTGGGGGACAGCCCCAGGAGCGCGCTCACCGGACGGGCCAGGTCCACCCCCGCCTTCTCCAGCGGCACCTGCACGCCCGCGGCGAACTGGGGCAGCGCGAACGTGCCCAGCACCAGCAGCACGTCCACGACCGGCGTCCGCTCGATCAGCCCCAGCCGCTGTCGCCATGGCGCGATCAGCGGCCAGGCGGCGACGATGAACCACGCCACCGGCGCAAGGAGCAGGGCCAGGAGCGCGGCGAACGCCAAGCGCCGCTGGGGCAACCAGCCGCGGGCATCGCCCATCGGCCCGGTGAGTTGCATCGCCATCTGCCAGGCGGCGTACAGGTCGAAGTAGAGTAGGAACAGCGCCACCGTGATGAACGTCGTCTCCTTGGTGGCGAAGGACAGGGCCAGCAGCGCCGCCGTCGCCACCAGGTAACGCACCTGCCCGCGGTCCACGTAGCGCCAGATGGCGATGACCATGCCCAGCGTCCAGAACGCGATGATGGCGTCGTTCCGAGCGAAGCGGGAGAAGTAGAGGATGGTGGGGGAGATGGTGAGCATCGCCGCCAGGATGACCGCGCCCGCCAGCCCGATGCGATCCCGCAGCAGCCACGCCAGGGGGATGAGCGCCGCTCCCAGCAGCGCCGGGACGGAGCGCGCCTGGGCATCGCCGTCACCGAAGAGGAGGAACGTCAGGGCGGTGCTGTGAAAGAGGAAAGGCCCGTGCATGAGCGGATCGTGGTGGTAGCCGCGCCCTTCCGCCAGATACCAGCTGTAGACGGCGTGGAGGCTCTCATCGTGATGGAAGGCGCGGTCCCCCAGTTGCCAGAAGTGGAGGATCGCCGCCACAACCGTGAGGGCGAGCACCAGCGCAAAGGCGAGGAGGACCGGGCGCGGCATGGAGTGCAGGCGCGCCCACACCCGTGCAGGTGCGGCAACGGCGGCGAAGGGCGCGGCCGCCCCCTTCCGGGGCTGGTCCCCCGCGACGCTCACCGTCCGTCCCCGCGCCTGCGGTAGATCGTCACATTCCCCTCCCGGTACGCCACATCCATGAACCGCCCGAACCTGTCCAGATCTGCCCCTGTGTAACGGGAACGCTCCAGCGCTCCCACGTACACCCAGCGCACGCCATAGCGGCGAAGCAGCGCCTCCACACGGGCCAGATCGGCGGAACGGTAGATGTCCTCCACCGCCTGCGCGCGCTCAGCGTATTCCGGCCGGTCCCCGCGCCAGTTGATCTCGTGGATCCACCAGCCCAGCAGCGTCGGCGTTCCCGTGCGGGAGGAGACGCGCCCCGCCTCCGTGTAGGCATCGCCGTAGGACTCCAGCATCACGTCACCCTGCTCGCTGTTCGCCCGCAGCCACGCCTGCGCCCGCGCTTCCTCCGGCTGCTCCTCGCGCAGCCAGGCGAGGCCGTCCAGCGTCCGCGCGTTGCCGAACCCGTCCGTGCGGGCGAACATCGCCGTTACAGGGTAGACGAGCCCCCCGGCGAGAACAACCGCAAGGATGCCGCCCGCGAGTACCGCGCCCACCCTTCCGAGACCCCTGCCGGCGCTTCGACCAAGTAGATCGTACAGCCCGTAGCCGGCCGCCGCGGCAAGGAGCAGCCATCCCTGGAATGAGAGCTTGAACACGCTGTTCAGGCGGCTGTGGAGGATATCGTCGAGGTAGAAGAACTCGACGCCCAGGATGAGCAGCCAGCCCAGCAACGCCGCCAGGAGCGCGAGCGAGGCGGGGCCGTCCTCGTAGTCTCCGCCGTCACCGCCGGGCCGAGCATGCTGGCCCAGCGCCAGCACCGTCGCCGCGACGATCGCCATCAGCGCGCCGTCAGTGATCCAGCCCACCCCTCGCTCCCCTACGGCGGTCCCCAGCCCGCCAGCGCCATCGGCCAGGGCGATCCAGCCAGCCCAGACGATCGCCGGCGCTACCGCGATCGCTAATGCGGTGGCCAGCAGCCGCCCGTGGCGGAGGGCGGTCGTCCTGCTTCCTCGCCGAAGCGCGCCCAGGGTGAACGCCAGGACGATCACCCCCAGCGGCGCCCAGAGCAGGAGCGCGTCATCGGGACGGGTCATGTCGCCGCGAACGGCGCGCGGCCCCCAGCCCGGATTGTCGATGCTGAGCCAGAAGGGCAACAGCGCCACCGTCCCCAGCAAGAGCGGCGCCGCCACGAAGGCCACCCCCTTGGCCAGCGCCTCCCGGGCCGCAGCGCCCGCGCGCAGCCCGCGGAGAAGGGCCGCGCCGAAGAGCAGCGCGATCATCGCCGGCAGGTCCCAGGTGGAGAGCGGGCCCATCGTCCCTAAGATCAGCGCCACGATCAGGAGCCGAAAGGGGTGACGGCGCCAGCCATCGAATCCGGGCTGCCAGTCCCCCATCAGCACGGCGCCGCCGATGGCGAGGAGGAGGAAGCGGAACGGGATCGCCATGACGTGGGGGTGCAGATCGCCCAGCAGGAAGCTGAAGAAGGGGAACTCCGTGATCGTGGCGGGGACAATGCGCGTGGCCCGCCACCACCACCAGAACTCATCCGGATACCAGTGCTCCGTCGCCTTCAGCCCGGACAAGCCATCGATGCCGAGACGATCGTAGAGCCGGGGGGAGAGCCAGCCCTGCGCCGCCCCCAGCTCCAGCCCGCCCTCCAGATTCGCCAACACCAGCGCCAGCCCCACCGCGAGCGTGCCGAAGATGAGCGGGCGCGCCAGACGACGCCCCGCCCCGGCGCGGGAGACAAGCTCCGCGCCCAGTCCGAAGATGGCGACCGCCGCCAGCGCGAAGGTGAACGCCAGCCCCAGGTTGAACGCCACGGACGCCGCCGTTCCCGCCAGGTGGGTGACCGCCGCGAGCAACACATAGCCGAAGTAGTAATAGCTGATCGGGCTGCCGGCCAGCCACGGGTCACCCGGCGGGAAGTGATCGGCGCGGAGGACGGCGTTGAAGAACCCGAACTCCATCGGCTTCTCCGTCGCCGCGATCTCGGGGACATAGGAGCGCAGAAACGCCGCCGCCGCGAAGGCGAGGAGGAACAGCGCCTCCACCGCCAGGACGAAGGCACGGTCCCCCACCAGGGCGGAGCGGACCGCCGCCCGCCACCGCCAGCCGACGGTCACCGCCGCCATCGCCAGCCCGAGCAGGGCGAGCGCCACGCCCAGACGGGAATTGGGCAGGACGCGCGCCGTGGAGCCCAGCCAGTAGAGGTATCCCAAAATGAGCACCCCCAGCGGCCGCGCGAAGGCGTACCCGCCCCCCCGGAAGCGGGGCAGCAGCGCGACGGCGAACGGTGTCGCCACGGCGGAGATGACAAGCGAGAGCGCCCACCAGGTGAACCACGAGAGCATGGAGGCCCCTCCCGGTGGGAATGCGGCGCGCGGGGGGCTGAATCCGCCGCGTTATTCGGCGAACAGTGCGTCCACGAAGTCTTCCGGCACGAACGGCGCCAGGTCGTCCACCGTCTCCCCCGTGCCGACGAAGCGGACGGGGATGCCAAGCTCATCCGTGACGGCGAAGACGATCCCCCCCTTGGACGTGCCATCCAGCTTGGTGAGGAGGATGGACGTGACGCCGATGATCCCGGCGAAGGTGCGCGCCTGCGCTAGCCCGTTCTGCCCCGTCGTCGCGTCCAGTACCAGCAGGACCTCATGCGGCGCGTCCGGGTACTTCCGTTCGATGACGCGGCGGAGCTTGCGCAGCTCCTCCATGAGGTTGAACTTGGTGTGCAGGCGGCCGGCCGTGTCGATGATGAGCACATCGGCGCCGCGGGCGTCCGCCGCCGTGAGCGCATCGAACGTGACCGCGCCGGGGTCGGAGTTCGGCCCCTGGGCGATGACCTCCGCTCCCACGCGGGCGCCCCACTCCCGGAGCTGATCTATGGCGGCCGCGCGAAAGGTATCGCCCGCGGCTAGCATGACCCGGGCGCCGTCCTGGACGTACTTGTGCGCCAGCTTGGCGATGCTCGTCGTCTTGCCCACCCCGTTGACGCCGACGACAAGGATGATCGCAGGCGGAGGCGGCGGATCCGCCCCGGCGCTGGCCGACCAGAGCTTCCCCCCATGCGATTCCTGGCCCTTGAGCAGGTCCACCAGCAGTTCCTTGAGCGCCTGCTTTACGGCGTCGGGGTCGCGGAGTTGGCCCGCGGAGGCGCGCTCCCGGAGCTGGTTCAGGATGTGTTCGGCGGTGGCGAGGCCTGTATCGGCCCCCAGCAGTATTTCCTCCAGCTCATCCCACAGCTCGTCATCGATGCTGCTGCGGGAGAACACGCCGGACATGCGGCCAAACCAGCCGCGCCGGGTGCGTTCCGTCGCGCTCACGGTACGGCGAACATCCTCCTCCGCGGCGCGCGCCTGCTCACCGCTGATCGGGTCGACGCCGGCGCGGGAGGAGCGGAAAAAGCGCACACACCACCTCATGGAAGTCGGGGTCGGGGCGAGCGGATCGTAGCATCGGCGGAGAAACAGGGTCAAGGAACGCGCTTGCGCCCACCCTCTGGCGGCGGCTACGCTTCCGCTATGACGGGACCAGCAGAATCCGGCGCTGAACAACGGCTCCTGACCCGGCGCAAGGTGCTTCGCCTTGCCGGACTCGGGCTGATCAGCATCGGCGCCGCGGCGATCCTCTCCGGCGGGGACAGGGACCGCCAGACCAGGCTGGACGCTGCCCGCGTGCGGGCCCTGCCGGATTCCGGGCCGCTCGTCGTCTATAACAGCCACGATTCGCCGGCTGTGAAGGCTGTGCTTCTCCGCTACCTCCGGGCCTACCCAAAGGAGCGCTTGCACCTGATCGAGCTCACCCCGTCCGATGCGGCGGCGCGAGTATCGCGGGAGCGGGCCGATCCGGGCGCCGATGTCTGGATTCATCCCTACGTGACGGACCTGCTACCGCTGGCAAGCGCAGGCGTCCTGCGCGACCACCGATCGCCGGAGGACGGGCGCCTCCCCTCCCGCTACCGGGACAGCCGGGGTCGCTGGTACGCCGTGAGTCTGCGCCCCTACGTCATGGCCTACAACCGCGCCATCCTGCGCGATGCCCGCGTCAGCCCGCCCGTTTCCGTGCTGAGCCTCTCCGATAGGACCTGGTCCGACAACACACTGGGGGCATGGCGCGGCGAAGCGGTGATCGCGCTGCCGGACCCGGCCCGCCCTTCCCTGCGGTACTGGCTGGGATGGCTCGCGGCCGCCCTCGATCCGCAAGCGGCGACGGAGTACTTCCGGGCATTGCATCGCCAGCGGGCGGCCATCGTCGGCGACGAGACGACGCTGCTCGCTGGACTGGCGAAGCGGCGCTACGCGCTCGGCATCGTGGAGGCACCGCTGGCGCTCGCCCACATCGCAAGCAACGGAAACGACATCGCCCTCGCCTACCCGGAGCAAGGGAACAGCATCGGGCTGGACGGGTTGGGGGTGGGGCTAACCACGGTGACGCGGCTGCGCGATGGCGCCGGGCCAGCGCGGCTGCTGGACTTCCTCATCAGCGCGGAAGCGGCACGGATCATGGCGGAGCAAGGCTACGAGTTTCCCGCCCGGCCCGGCATCGCCGTCCCGCGCTCCCACGCGGCGCCGCCCGATGGCATCCGCGTCGGGTCGCCGGCGCTGGCGGATGTGGCGCGCCTGGAGCCGACGATGGCGGAGCGGGCGGCGCAGGTGCTCAAGGAATGAGGTGAGGTTCGTGCGTTTCCCGTTTTAGCAGTGGCGCGCTACGCTAGAGATTGAAGCGGAAAGAGCGAAGCCAATGATCCTGTCGCGTGCCTATCTTGAACACGAAATCTCCGGCCCGCTGGCGCGGCTGCTCCCCACCGCGCTGACCACCCTCCTCCTCGCCGCGATCGTGATCACGCTCGTTGCACTGAAGGCGATCCCCTCCGACCGCGCCGGCCGGAACGACGCCCCCCGTCCCACCTACCGCGCCTGACATCGCCCCTCGGGACGCCTGGATCTAGCTCCCCCATCCCCTTGTCGCCCTCTGTTACAATCGCTGCCGTTCGCCCTGAGCAGGGCAGACGAAGGGAGGGGCGCGGTGGCCGGTTGAGGATGGTCGCGGATGCGCTACATGCTGCCTTTTTAGCCCTGCCTTCAAGGCACCGCCCGCCGTGGCCCACACTCCCGAGCCAGATGGAAACCCGGGACGCCCTCGCGGAGACGGTCGTGTGGGCGCTCGTCGTCGCCTTCATTACACCGGGTGGATGCCGCTCTATATCACCCATGTCATCACACAGGAGTTCTCTGAATCCGCCGTCGAGCCGAACATCGGCCGCGCGATTTGGTTCGGATTCGTGGGGCGTTCGTTGCGGGGCTGATCGCCCTGTCGCTGCTGCTCGCCAACCGTTCGTACTTCCGAGAGCACTATGGGTGGTCGTTGATCTGCGGTTCAGTAGTTCCCGTCCTATTCATCGCCGTGCTGATTGTCGCTGCGAGATGCATGTTTGGAGAGTTCTACTGGGAGATCGCGATCCTCGGTGGTACGCTCACAGTGCTTGCCTGCGGCGGATGGGCTCTCCGGATCATCGTCGCATCGAAAGCGATAAAGAAAGCGGCAGCCCCAGCAACGGACGAGCCAAAGGCCGCAAGGCGCGCGACGCGCTACGGATGGGCCTTCATCGTCGTCTCGTTCCTCGCGATATTCGTCCTCGCCGCCATCGCTGAGCCAAGCAGCCCTGCGCTGGACAAGACGACGAGGGACCCACCCGCCACCTCCTCGTCCTCGTCCTCGTCCTCGTCTTCGTCTTCGTCTTCGATAACGGTGACCACCCCCTGTGGCGAGATTACGACCACGTCGAGGGCCAACGCCGCAGCGGGGGGCGGAGCGGAACCCCTTCCGCCGAGGCCACGATTACGACGACGCCACCGCCCGAGAAGCATAGACGGGAAGGCCATCCCCGCTGATCGCGCGGGCCGGGCCGCTCCCATCTGTTACAATCGCTGCCGTTCGCCCCTGAGCGGGGTGGATGATGGGAGGAACGCATGCCCGCCAAAGCACTGCCCGTGCCAACACCGGAGACCGCCCCCTTCTGGGATGGGACGAAGCGCCACGAACTACGGATGCAGCGCTGCAACGACTGCGCCCAGTTCTTCTTCTATCCTCGCCCCTACTGCCGCCACTGCTTCTCCGCCAACACGGAGTGGCGCACGCTGAGCGGCCGGGGAACGCTGCACACCTACGTCATCAACCACCGGCCCCCACCCGGCTGGGAGGAGGACGCCCCCTACGTCATTGCCATAGTCGAGCTGGCGGAGGGGCCGCGCCTGATGACGAACATCGTGGGCATAACCGACCCGACGCCGGACAAGCTGCCGATCGACGCTCCGGTCGAGGTCGTCTGGGCAGATGTGAGCGATGAGATAACGCTGCCCCATTTCCGGCTTGTTTGAGGTGCAATGATGACATTGAAATACAGCGTGGCGATCATCGGGGCGCAGGAGACGGACGCAGTCGGCTTCCTGCCGGACATGTCCGTCCCCCACCTGCACGCGCAGGCCGCCCGCAACGCCATCCAGGACGCCGGCATCCGCCGGGATGACATCGATGGCGTGTTCACGGCCGGCATCTCCCCCGCCCTGCTGGCGGAGTACCTGGGCATCGTCCCCCGCCACCTCGATGGGACGTCGGTGGGCGGCTGCTCTTTCATGATCCTGGTCCGCCACGCCGCCGCCGCGATCAAGGCGGGGCTGTGCGACGTGGCCCTTATCACGCACGGAGAGAGCGGCCGCTCCCGCGTCGGCGCGACCCGCCCCGCCACTGACCCACAGTCGCCGATGGGGCAATTCGAAGCGCCGTACGGGCCATTCGGGCCGTCCACCATGTTCACCATGGGCGTGGCCCGGCACATGGCGAAGTACGGCACCACCAGCGAGCAGCTTGCCGCCGTCGCCGTGTCCACGCGGCAGTGGGCGATGAAGAACCCGCGCGCCATGATGCGCGACCCTATCACGATCGAGGACGTGCTCAATTCGCGGATGATCTGCTGGCCGATGCACCTGCTGGACTGCTGCCTGGTCACCGATGGCGGGGCCGCCCTCATCGTCGTCTCCGCGGAGCGGGCGCGCAGCATGGGGCTCGATCATCCCCCCGTGTACCTGCTGGGCGCGGGGGAGGCGGTGGAGCAGCAGATGATCAGCCAGATGGTCGACTTCACCTCCTCCGCCGGCTACCGCAAGGCCGGTGAGGAGGCCTTCCGCATGGCCGAAGTGACCCACCGCGATATTCAACACGTCATGTTCTACGACGCCTTCACCCACACCCCCATCTACTCACTGGAGGACCTCGGCTTCGTCAAGAAAGGGGAGGGCGGCCCCTGGATGGCGGAAATGCACGGCGCGCCCGGCGGCGACCTGCCGATGAACACGAACGGCGGGGGGCTCTCCTACACCCACACCGGCATGTACGGCATGTTCGCCATCCAGGAATCGGTGCGGCAGCTCCGGGGCGAGGCGGGCGAACGGCAGGTGCCGGGGGTGGAGGTCGGGCTGGTCCACGGGCCCGGCGGCATGTTCTCCGCCGCCGCTACGCTCATCCTCACCAACCAGCCCGGGGATTGATGCCCAGCGTTATGTTTGCTTCATGGTGGCCCATTTGCTAGCATGGCGGAGCTTTGGGCTTAAGGGAGGCCCCGCCAGATTGGAAATACACCGGCGCCCGCGGTTCCTCGCACTGAGCGGCATCGCGCTGCTGCTTGCGCTGGCCACCGGCGTCCTGCTGCGGCCCGGTGCGGGCGCGGATGCGGCGGAAGCCCTCTACCCCGGCTGGAACAGCATCGTCTACGATGGGACAGCCCTGCCGCCGGTGGAGGCGTTCGCATCCCTCGGCGATGCGCTCTCCGCCGTCTACGCCGTGCCGCCCGCCGGCAGCGGGGCCGATTGGGCCCACTACCTCCCCTCCCTCGCGCCGGGGCTGAACACGCTGACCACCGTGACCCCAGGACAGGTGTACTGGATCAGCCTGAGCCGGGCGGGCGCGTTCGTCCCGGCCCCCGCCCCCACACCGACGCCGCCATCAGCGCCGGGGGAGGGCTGGCGCGTGGTGGAACAGGGGCGCGCCACCTGGTACGGCCCGGGGTTCGAAGGCAACGGCACGGCCTGCGGAGAGATATTCAACCCGTCCGAGTTCACCGCGGCGAGCAACACGCTGCCCTGCGGGACGGTCGCGCGGGTGACGAACACGAACAGCGACCTGTCCGTCATCGTCCGGATCAATGACCGGGGCGGATTCCGCCCCCCGCTCATGATCGATCTCGCATGGGCCGCCTTCGACGCCATCGCGCCGGCGAGCGGCGGTGTCATCCCCGTCATCATCGAGATCCAGTAGGCCGGCGCGGACGGGTGTATGATCGTCCGGTGATACGGAAGGCCGGACCCCTCCACGACCAGATCGCCAACATGGACGCCTGCATTCGCTGCGGGCTATGTCTGTCCGCCTGCCCCACGTACCAGATCACCCTGATGGAAGAAGAGTCGCCACGCGGCCGGATCGCCGCCGCCCGGGCGCTGGCGGACGGTGCGATAGCGCTCACACCGGACGTCATCGCCCATCAACGGAGCTGTCTTCTCTGCGAAGCCTGCACCGCGATCTGCCCCGCCGGCTTCCGGATGGAGGACATGGGCATCGCCCTCCGCAACGAGATCCGGCAGCGCGCGGGGTCGGGCGGAGGGCTAGCGCTGCGACTCGCCCTGCGGGGACCGCTCGCCCACCCCTGGCAACTACGGCTGCTCTCCCGCTCGATTTGGCTCTACCAGCGGAGCGGGCTGCGCTGGCTGCTGCGCCACAGCGGCGCCCTCCGTCTGCTCCGGTTGCGTCGCGCCGACCGGCTGCTCCCGGCCATGCCCGCCCGCTTCTTTGTGGCCAAGGGGCAGCACTGGCCCCCGTCCGGCGATGCAGCCGCCGGCGCCCCCCGGATCGGGCTGCTCGCGGGCTGCGTCATGAGCACGGCGCTGTCCGGGGTCGATTTCGCCACCGCACGCGTGCTCGCCGCCGCCGGCTGCGAAGTCATCGTCGTCGCGGGGCAGGGCTGCTGCGGCTCCCTGGCCGCCCATAACGGGTTCGTGGCGGAGGCGCGGCAGCGCGCACGTCGGACCATCGACGCCTTCGAGCGGGAGCAGCTCGACGCTATCGTCGTGAATGCGGCCGGGTGCGGCGCTGCGATGAAGGGGTATGGTCACCTGCTGGCGAACGATGCGTCCTACCGTGCGCGCGCCCCGGCCTTCTCCGCGAAGGTGCGTGACCTGAGCGAGTTCCTGGCCGAGAGGCCGTCGTTCACGAGGGCTGCTCGCCGGGTTGATGCGACGGTGACCTACCAGGAGCCGTGCCACCTGGCCCACGCCCAGCGCATTCGGAGCGCACCGCGCACCCTGCTGGAAGCGGTGCCGGGGCTACGGCTGGTGGAGATGGCGGAGAGCGCGATGTGCTGCGGCAGCGCCGGTGTCTACAACCTGACCCAGGGCGAGAGCGCGGATGCCCTGCTGGAACGCAAGCTCGATAACGCGCTGGCGACGGGCGCCGAGATCATCGTCACGGCCAATCCCGGCTGCCAGCTCCAGCTTGCCGCCGGGCTCGCCGCCCGCGGCTCCGGCGTGCGTGTGATGCACCTGGCAGAAGTGCTGGACCTGGCCCGCGATGTCGAGGATTGACGAGGTCGCCCATGCCGCTTGCTGAATCGGTCGTCCGCGAGATCGCCGCTATCGTCGGGGAGGACCACGCCCGCACCGACACAGCCGCGCGCATCGCCTATTCCTACGACGCCACGTTCCAGCAGTACCCGCCGGACATCGTCGTCTCCCCGGCGACAACGGAGGAGGTGGCGGCCGTGGTGCGCGTGGCCCACCGGGAAGGCATCGCCGTCATCGCACGTGGGGCGGGCACATCACTTGCAGGAGGGACGATCCCCGTCGACGGAGGGCTGGTGCTAAACTTGGCTCGCATGAACCGCCTCATCGAGATTGACGTGGCGAACTCCTGCGCTGTGGTGGAGGCGGGATGCGTCACGGCGCATCTGCAGCGGGCGGCGGAGCAGGCCGGGTTGTTCTACCCCCCGGACCCGGCGAGCCTGGAGCAGGCGACGCTGGGCGGCAACGTGGCTTGCAACGCCGGCGGCCCTCGCTGCCTGAAGTACGGCGTGACGAAGGACTACGTGCTGGGCATGACCGCGGTCCTGGCGGATGGGCGCGTGCTGCGCCTGGGCGGCAAGCTGCTGAAAAACGTCACCGGCTACCAGATCATGCAGCTCATCGTGGGGTCAGAGGGCACGCTGGCCGTGGTGACGGAGCTGGTGCTGCGCCTCCGCCCGCTGCCGCGTGTGCGCCGGACCGCAGCCGCGTTCTTCCTCCGCATCGACGACGCCAGTGAGAGCGTCGCCGCGATCGGCGCGGCGGGCTACCTGCCGGTGGCCGTGGAGTTACTGGACGACGTCTGCATGCGGGTGGTGGAGGAGCACGCCCACCTTGGCCTGCCCGCGGACGCGGGGGCAATGCTCATCCTGGAGATGGACGGGAACGATGACGCAGCGGTCTCGGCGGAGCTGGGGGCCGTGGCGGAGGTCTGTCGCCGGCACGGCGCCACGGAAGTGCGCGTGGCCCGCTCCGACGCCGAGCGCGAGACGCTGTGGGCGGCACGGCGCGGGACGAACAGCGCGCTGGCGCGCCTGCGGCCAAACCGCATCGGCGAGGACGTGGTGGTGCCACGAGCGGAGGTGCCAGCGATGGTGCGCCGCCTGCACGCGATCAGCGCGGAGGCGGGGCTGCCTATCGCCGTGTTCGGTCACGCGGGCGATGGCAACCTGCACCCGAACATCCTGTTCGACCGGCAGCGGGAGGGCGAGATGGAGCGGGTGGAAATCGCCGCCGCCGCCATCTTCCGGGCGGCGCTCGCGTTAGGGGGCACGCTCTCCGGGGAGCACGGCATCGGGACGCTGAAGAAGGCGTTCCTGGAGGAAGACCTGGGGCCGGACACGGTGGCGGTCATGCGGGCGATCAAGGACGCGCTGGACCCCAAAGGCATCCTCAACCCGCACAAGGTGTTCCCGGACGCCCCCGGCCCGGCGCCCGCGGGGTTCCTGGCCACCCTGCCGACGCTGGACGGGCAGCTGCCGGGGTAACCGCTAGACCACGTCCGGGCGGGGCCAGCGCAGTTCACAGCTGAAGCAGCGAGCCTGCACGAGGAACTTCCCGTTCCAGTAGCTGATGGTGAACCACTCCCGGCAACGGGGGCACTGCTGGTCCCCGACAACGACCCTGCGATCCCCGTGCTGCTCCCGCGTCTCGTCCTGTTCCGCTGCCCCTTCCGGCATGGTGATCCTCCGGCCCGCATTGTACCGCACGGGGTGAGGGAAAGGGCCACCCAGCGGTGGCCCTTTCCCTCGTGTTATGTCGAGATGTCGCCCTAGCGTTCGCCCGCCAGCGTATACACCATCACCCCCAGCCGCTCTTCCTCCTTCAGCAGCCCCCGGTTGCGCGCGTAGACCAGGTGGGCCAGCGTTTCCGCCATGGCAGCGCGCTGCTGCCAGCCCCCGAACTTGTGGAAGCTCCCCGGCCCCCAGAGAATGCCGGCAGCGATGTCGTACGTCGTCTCTGCCCCGTTCCTAATCGCCGTGAACATCTCATTGAGGCGGTTGGCGTGATGCTCCTTGAGCTCGTCAAGGCGGGCGGGCAGATCCTCGATGACGTGCTCATGGGCGGCAAGGCCGCGTTGGATGCCCATCGGCTTGAGCTTGTCCATGGAATCGAGAAAATCCTTGAGCGGATCGCCCTGCTGATCGCCGTAGATGCTTACGTTAGGGGTGATCGTGGGGAGGACGTGATCGCCCGTCATCATAAAGTTCGCCTCGTGCTCCACCAGGCAGATGTGCCCGGCGGTGTGTCCGGGCGTCCACGTGACCTCCAGCGTGTAGGGGCCGATCTTCAGCCGCTCGCCGCCCTTCAGCCGCGTGTCCGGTTCCGGCGGCGCCTGCCAGCCCCGCGCGGGGGTGCTGGCCCGCACCATTTCCTGGATGGTGGCCGCGGGCGTGCCGTGGCGGTGTAGCCAGCGGCGGCTCTGCTCCGCCATCTCCTCCGGGGTGCTGGTACCGCCGCCGCCCATCCAGTGCTCCTTCTCATGCAGGACCACTTCGCAGCCGGAGGCATCCCGAATGCGGCCGGCCAGTCCGTAGTGGTCCGGGTGGATGTGCGTGGCAATGACGTGGGCGACATCCTTGATGTCGATGCCCAGCTCATGCAGCTGCTCGATGAGCGCGTTCCAGGAATCGTCCGTGGCCCAGCCGCTATCGATCAGCGTGTAGCCGTCGGCTCCCTTGATGACGTAGACGAGCACGTAGGGCAGAAATGCCATGGGGAGCGGGACCTTGAGCTGCTGAATCCCGGGGACGACTTCTACGGCCATGCTATCTCCTTGCCGGCGGGCGCTGCGCTCCGCGCCGCATGCGCCGCCATCGCCATCGCCCACAGCGCGAGATGTCCCTCCATGTTCGCGCGGGTTGGTTTCTTCGCGTAAGGATGGCACACCCGGCTAAGCGAGGCAATCGTTTACGCAAACGTCAGGGCCGCAGCCGCACCACCGTGCGACCGCGCACCTCGCCCCGGAGGATGGCGGCGAGCGCGCCGGGGAGCGTATCGAGGCTCACCTCTCGGGCGATGCTTTCACTCAGCCGTTGCGGCTTCATGTCCTTCGCCATCCTCCCCCACACACGCTGCCGTAGCGGCATGGGCGTGAGTGCCGTATCGATGCCCACGAGGCTAACGGCGCGGAGGATGAAGGGGAACACCGTGGTCTGCAGCGCGCTGCCCCCCGTGAGGCCGGATGACGCAATGGCGCCGCCGTACTTCGTCGTACGGAGCATGTAGGCCAGCGTGTCCCCGCCGACCGGATCGATGCAGGCGGCCCAGCGCTCCCGATCGAGCGGGCGATCGCTCTTGGCGCTGGCCTCTTCCCGGCTCAGGATATCGCCCGCTCCCAGCGAGCGAAGGTACTCGTGCTCCGCCGCCTTGCCGGTGCTGGCCGCCACCTCGTAGCCCAGCCGCGCCAGCATGCTCACGGCAACGCTGCCCACACCGCCGGTCGCCCCACTCACCAGCACCGGCCCCCGTTCCGGACGGAGCCCGTGCTCCTCCAGCGTGACGATGGAGAGGGCGGCGGTAAATCCGGCGGTGCCCAGCGCCATCGCCTCCCGCGTCGTCAGCCCTTCCGGCAGGGAAAAGACCCAGTTCGCGGGAACGCGCGCGTACCCGGCGAAGCCACCGTGGCGGGCGACGCCGATATCGTAAGACTGGGCGATGACGGCGTCGCCCGGGCGGAAGCGCGCGTCCTGGGAAGCCTCCACCACACCGGCCATATCGATCCCGGGGACGAGCGGGTAAGCGCGGGCGACCCGCCCATCGGAGGTGCTGGCCAGGCCATCTTTGTAGTTGACGCTGGAGTACTCCACGCGGATGGTGACCTCGCCCGGCGGCAGGTCGGCCAGCGAAAGCTGCCGGAGGCCCGCGGTGAACGTGTCATCCGCCTTGTTGACGACGAAAGCGTCGAACGGCTCAGGCATGTTGCGTTCCACCCCCTCTCATCTGGCTCGTTTGGGCGGAGTGTAGGTGCGCCAACCCCCAAACGGCAAGGGCGCCGCGGGCCGTTTGCTTGACCGCGATTCCTGACCATCCGTACAATGCTTCGGGACGGTTCCCATGCAGTTCAACGTAGCCCAGCTGTTGCGCGAGCCCATCGGGGCGAGCCGCGATTACGATATCGACGATGACATCGCGCTCGAAGAGGAGCGCCATCGGCTGACTGGGCGGGTGGAACTGGTGCGGACCGACCGCGGGATTCTGGTCCAGGCAGAGTTGACCACGCCGGCGCAATACGAGTGCAGCCGGTGTCTGGCTCCCGTTACGGGGGAGGTCCGGCTCCGGCTGGATGAGGAATACCTGCCGACCAGCGCCCCGCTGACCGGCTTGCCCGTGAACGAAGCGGACGAGCCCGAGGCGCTGCTCATCGATGAGGGGCACACGCTGGACCTTGCGGAAGCGGTGCGGCAAGCTTGGCTGCTGGCGGAGCCGATGAAGCCGCTCTGCCACGCCGATTGCGCCGGGCTCTGCGCGGTGTGCGGCAATAACCGCAACACCGACCCGTGTACATGCGAAACGATCGATCCCCGCTGGGCGGCGCTGGAACCACTGCGAAACGCCTTGCGGGATTCCTAACGGAGGTAATCATGGCGCCGCTGCCGAAGCGAAAATACCCCAAGGCCCGGCAACACGCCCGGCGTAGCCACCACCGCGTGCTCATGGGCAAGGTAGTGGAGTGCACCCACTGCCATAGCCCCCGGCTGGCGCACCACGTTTGCAAGACCTGCGGCTGGTACCGTGGCCGGCAGGCCATCGCGCTGAAGCAACCGGAGTTGCAAAGCTAGCGATGGCCGCCGGGCGTCTTCGGCCCAACGCGGGCCAGGCCGCGAGCGGCTTCCCCGATTCCGCCCATCGCCCATAGCGACGCCGGAGGCGACCGTGCCCGAACGATGGCTCCCGCCCAGTTCCGCCAACGCGGCCACCGCCTGGCTCTTCCCCGGCCAGGGCACGCAGGAACCCGGGATGGGCCGCGCCCTCTACGAAGGCTCCTCCGCCGCCCGCGTGGTGTTCGATGCGGCGGACCGCGCACTGGACTTCCCCCTTTCCCGCCTTTGCTTTGAAGGTCCCGCCGAGACGCTGACCAGCACCGATAACGCCCAGCCCGCGATCATGACCGTCAGCCTGGCCTGCCTTGCCGCGGCGCTGGAAACCGGCGCCCTCACGGAGCGTCCGGGGGCGATGGCCGGACACAGCCTGGGTGAATACACCGCCCTTGTCGCGGCAGGGGCGCTCTCCTTTGAGGACGGAGTCCGGCTGGTGCGGGAACGCGGCCGTCTCATGCTGGAGACCGGACAGCGGACACCGGGCACGCTGGCGGCGATCATCGGGCTGGACTTGGCCACCATCGAAGCGATATGCCGGGAGACGGGGGCGGAGGTCTGCAACTGCAATTCCCCTGATCAGACCGTCATCGGCGGCGTGCCTGACCTCGTGGAGAACGCCATGGCGCTGGCCCGGGAGCGCGGCGCCCGGCGGGTCGCCCCCCTGGCGGTGAGCGGCGCCTTCCACACATCCCTGATGCAACCGGCGGCGGATGGCCTTCGCCCCGCCATCGGTGCCGCCAACATCGTCGATCCCGTCATCCCCGTGATCGCCAACGGGAGTGCAGAGCCGCTGACCCGCGTGGCGGCCATTCGCCAGGAGCTGGCGCTCCAGGTCAATCATCGCGTCCTCTGGCAGAGCAGCGTGCAGCGGCTGGGGCGCGATGGGGCCAGGTCATTCATCGAGATCGGCCCCGGCAGAGTGCTCACCGGGCTGGTGAAGCGCATCCTCCCCGATGCCCTCACCCGCAACATTAACGATGCGATCCTCAGTGAGGCGTCCTCATGAGTACCGACAAGCTAGACCTCACCGGACACATCGCCCTTGTGACGGGGGGGTCCCGCGGCATCGGCCGGGCGTCATCGCTGCTCATGGCGTCGCGCGGGGCGGACATCGCCGTGAACTACCACACCCGCCGGGACGCCGCCGATGAAGTAGTGGCCGCCATCACCGCGATGGGCCGGCGGGCATACGCCGTGCAGGCGGACGTGGCCGAAGCCGCCCAGGTGGAGGCGATGATGAAAGACGTCATCGACAACCTGGGCACGCCCGATATTCTGATCGCCAACGCCGGCGCCACCGCCGATGACCTCGTGGTCCGCATGTCCGAGGAAACCTGGGACCACGTGATCAACACCAACCTGCGTGGCACCTACCTCACCACACGGGCGGCGCTGCGGGGGATGATGCGCGCGCGCTGGGGACGCATCATCGCCATCTCCAGCGTGGCCGGCATACGGGGCAGCGCCGGACAATCGAACTACGCCGCAGCCAAGGCGGGCGTGATCATGTTCATCCGCTCCGTCGCCAAAGAAATGGGCTCCCGCAACATCACGGCGAATACCATCGCCCCCGGCGTGACGGAGACGGAGATGACGGCGCACCTTACGCCGGATGTGAAACAGCACTACCTGGAGGAGCTGCTCCTGGGCCGCTGGGGAACCCCGGACGATGTGGCGGAGATGGTGGCGTTCTTCGCCTCCGATGCCGCTTCCTACATCACCGGGCAGACCATCGCCGTGGATGGGGGGTTATCAGCCTAGATGGCGACCTCCACCGCACCCCGGGGCAAGCGCAAGGCGCGCACCCTGGCCATGCAGGCCCTGTATGAGGCGGATACGGTTGGGCACGAGCCTGACCTCACCCTCGCGCGCCTTGTGGCGGCGGAAAACACCCCGGCGGCGGCCGCGAGATTCGCGGAGCACTTGCTGCGCGGCGTGGAAGAACACCAGGAGGAGATCGACCAGGTGCTGAGGGAAACGGCCCGCAGCCGCCCGATCGAGCAGATCGCCCCCATCGATCGGGGCATCCTCAGGGTTGCGCTCTTTGAGGCGCTATTCGATAATAGGGCGCCCATCGGGGCGATCATCGATGAGGCTGTCCAACTGGCCAAGCGCTACGGGAGCGAAAGCTCCAGCCGATTCGTCAATGGTGTGCTCGGCGCTGTCGCCGACCGCGCGAAACCGACAAACGACTCCGCATCCGGCGGGACATACACCTAGGAGGAAACCGTTGGCGACCGTCTTCGAGCGCGTCCGCACGATCATCGTGGAGCAACTCGGTGTTGACGAGGACCAGGTCGTCTCGACAGCATCCTTCGCTGAAGACCTCAATGCCGACTCCCTGGACCTTGTGGAGTTGATCATGTCCCTGGAAGAAGAGTTCAGCTCCCCTGATAAACAGGTCGAGATCTCTGATGAGGACGCAGAGAAGCTCATTACCGTCGCCGATGCGGTGGATTTCATCCACGAGTTTGGCGTCCAGGATAATTAGCACCTCCCCTCTCCTAAACGTCTCGCCGCACCACGCTCACCGGGCCGTGAGCAAGCGCGGCGTTCCGTTTTCCGGAGTAGAGCGCGTATGATCCGCACATGAGCAATATCTTCGGCATCGGCATTCCGGAAGTTCTGGTCGTCGTCATCCTGCTCCTCATCGTGGTGGGGCCGGAACGCCTCCCTACCGTCGCGCGCCAGGTCGGCCGCATGGTGGGGCAAATGCAGCAGTATGC
Organism: Dehalococcoidia bacterium; assembly: GCA_009693105.1. Classification (GTDB taxonomy): domain Bacteria; phylum Chloroflexota; class Dehalococcoidia; order SHXV01; family SHXV01; genus SHXV01. Next base: position 11,559 of record SHXV01000009.1, on the reverse strand, counting down.
CCGCGCCTTCCGCGATGAGTACCTGAGTGAACTCTCCGACTTGAAGTCCGAGGTTGAGGCCACCACGCGGGACGTGGTAACGGTGCGGCGGCAACTCTCCGACGCCTCCGCCAGCATCAACACGGAGATACGCGGGCTGGACGAGGACTTCTCCCGCGCCGCCGGCGAAGTGAACGCCACGCTGCAGGCTGTCGATTCCACCGCGCGTATTCTGCCGGACACGCCGCCCGCCAACGTGGTCGCGATGCCCGGCACGGGGGGAGAGGCGGCCGAACCTTCGCCGCCGGCCCAGCCCCCCCAGCCGGAACGACAGCGCCACTAGGCGAATGGCACGATGAGCATTCAGGAACCCGCATTCCCAGAGGACAACCCGGCCGGGGCAAGCCGCGCCGCCGGCGAGATGACGCTGCTGGAGCACCTGCGCGAGCTCCGCGACCGGCTGGTCATCACCTCCGCCGCCATCCTGATCACCACCGTACTGACCATCGTGTTCGCGGAGCGCCTCATCGATTTCCTGGCGGAGCCCGCAAAGTCTCACGTCAGCGAGGACCAGTTCCGGCTCATCTACACCAAGCCGTTCGGCTACGTCGGCGCCTACTTCCGCGTGGGACTGCTGGGCGGCATCACCCTCTCCATGCCGATCATCGTGTACGAGGTGCTGATGTACCTCACCCCAGCGCTGACACCGCAAGAGAAGCGGTGGATCGTCCCCACCGTGGTGGGCGCCGCGCTGTCCTTCGTGGCGGGGTGCGCCTTCGCCTATTACGTGGCGCTCCCCCCGGCGATGCAATTCCTCCTCACTTTTGGCCAGGGGACCGCCGAGCCCTACATCGAAATCGGCTCCTACATCGATTTCGTCACCCGCATGATCGCCGGCGTCGGCGCCACGTTTGAGACGCCGCTGATCATCATGTTCCTGGCGCGAATCGGGATCGTGAACTACCGCAAGCTCATCGGCTGGTGGCGCTACGCCATCGTGCTGGCCTTCGTCGCCTCCGCCGTGATCACCCCTACCATCGACCCGGTGACACAGAGCCTGGTTGCCGGCCCGATCATCCTGCTCTACGCGATCGGCATTGTCCTGGCGCGGCTGTTCGGCCGACGGACGCCCCGATAGATTCGGATATGCAAAGGCGCATACGCCGTTGCAACCGATGGCCGTCCCTGTTACCATTCGCCTCACGGGAGGCTCAGCATTACGGAAGCACGAACCGGGCGTGCGCTCCTCACGGGCGCCCTGGCCGGATTGTTTAGCGGACTCACCGGCGTCGGCGGAGGCGCGGTCATGGTGCCGCTGCTCACTAACCTGCTGCGCATGCCCCAGCACGTGGCCCACGGAACATCGCTGGCGATCATCATCTTCGTCGCCGCGCTGGGCGTGCTCCCCTACATCGCCGATGGTGACGTCGAGTGGAAGCTAGCGGCGGCGCTGGCGATCGGCAGCACGGGCGCAGCGATGGTGGGCGCCCGGACGATGACGCTGGTGCCGGAGCTGTGGTTACGGCGCGCCTTCGCTGTGTTCATCCTGTTTGTCGCGCTGCGATTGCTGCTGGGATGAGCGATGATGCCTGAAATCGTTGTCGCCCTGGTCATCGGGGTTGTGGGAGGCTGGCTCTCCGGCATGCTGGGCATCGGCGGGGGTGCCATCTTCGTCCCCGCCATGGTGCTGCTGCTGGACCGGAGCCAGCACATGTCGCAGGGCACCTCTCTGGCCGTGATCATCGCCACCGCCATCGCCGGAAGCATCGTGCACCGGCGTCACGGCAACATCGATATGGGCGTGGCGCGGCTGGTGACGCCGGTGGCCATGATCTTCGGCTTCCTGGGCGGGGCGCTGGCCATCCAGCTTCCGGGCGAGGCGCTACGGCGCATCTTCGCACTGGTGCTGATCTTCCTGGCGGTGCGCATGCTGGCCGGCACGGGCTGGCCGCGCAAAGCCTCCCCAACACCGCAACCGGGGGGTCGTGGATGACCGCGCTGCCGCTCATCCACGACCAGGTCCGCGCCTGCACCCGCTGTGAGCTTGCCCGCACGCGCACCCGCGCCGTGCCCGGTGAAGGGCCGGCGGACGCCGAGGTGATGTTCATCGGCGAAGGGCCGGGCTTCAACGAGGATCAGCAGGGGCGGCCCTTTGTGGGCCAGGCGGGGAAGCTCCTGGATCAGCTCATCGAGCTGGCGGGGTTGCGCCGGCAGGACGTGTTCATCACCAACATCGTCAAGTGCCGCCCGCCCGGCAATCGCGACCCACTGCCGAACGAGATCGAAGCCTGCTCCGGCTACCTCACGGGCCAACTGGAGACGATCGCGCCACGGATCGTCGTGACGCTGGGGCGTTACTCCATGGCACGGTTCTTCCCCGGCCAAACGATCAGCCGCATCCACGGCCACTCGGAGGTCATCGGCAACGTCACCTACATGGCGATGTACCACCCGGCAGCGGCCTTACGTCAGCAGGCGCTGCGGCAGGCGATCGAGGCCGACTTCCGCAAGCTGGGCGAGATCATCGCTGCGCTCGGCGAGCCGGGGGAGGCGGAGTCAGCGCCGAAACCAACAGCGCAAACGGAACAACTAAGGTTGATGTAGTATTATGTCGATAAGAAGAATTCAAAGAGCAGTGGAGCGTTATGCCTGAATCTAAACTTCGCGTTATTCCGCTTGGCGGCCTTGGGGAGATCGGCCGCAATTGCATGCTCATTGAGTACGGCAACGACATCATCATGGTCGATGCCGGGCTGATGTTCCCGGAAGAAGAGATGCTGGGGGTGGACCTCGTCATCCCGGACATCTCCTACCTGAGAGAGCGCGCCGACCGGCTGCGCGGGATATTCCTCACCCACGGCCATGAAGACCACATCGGCGCGCTCCCCTACCTCCTGCGGGAGGTGCGGGCGCCCATCTACTGTACCCGCCTCACCAACGGGCTCGTCTCCGTCAAGCTGAAGGAGGCCCGCCTGAACGACGCGCTGCAGGACCTGCATGTGGTGGAGCCACCCTCGCCGCCGATCCGGGCGGGCGTGTTTGAGGTGGAGTTCTTCCGCGTAGCCCACAGCATCCCGGACGCCGCGGGCCTGGTGATCCGCACCCCGCTGGGCACGATTATCCACACGGGCGACTTCAAGCTGGACCACACTCCCGTGATGGGCCAGCACACCGACCTCTCCCGCCTCTCCGCCGAGGGCGACAAGGGCATCCTGCTACTCTGCTCCGATTCCACCTACGCGGAGGTAAGCGGCTTTACGCCGTCCGAGCAGGTGGTGGGGGAAGCGCTGGCCCAGATCATCGGAAACGCGGAGGGGCGGGTCATCATCGCCACGTTCGCCTCGCTGATCGCCCGCGTGCAGCAGGTGATCGACGCGGCGGAGCGCCACGGCCGCAAGGTCTTCATCACCGGCCGCAGCATGATGGACAACTCCCAGATGGCGCAGGAGCTGGGCTACCTCCGCGCCAAGCCCGGAACGCTGCTCCGCCCGGATGAGATGCGAAAGACCCCGCATGAGAAGCTCGTCATCATCTGCACCGGAAGCCAGGGTGAGCCGACGTCGGCGCTGGCGCGGATGGCGCGGCGCGATCACCAGTACGTCGATATCGTCCCGGGGGATACGGTGATCACGTCATCCACCCCCATTCCCGGCAACGAAGCGTTGGTCGATCGCGTGATCGATAACCTGTACAAGATGGGCGCCCGCGTGCTCTACAGCCGGATCGCGCCGGGGGTCCACGTGCGCGGCCACGCCGCACAGGAGGAGCTCAAGCTCGTCCTGAGCCTGGTGCGGCCCCGCTACTTCCTGCCGATTCACGGCGAGTACCGGCACCTGGTCCACCACGCCCAGCTGGGCACGCAGATGGGTATCGACCCCCAGAACATCTTCGTCCTGGAGGATGGGGATGTCCTTGAGATCGACGACCAGGAAGCGTACATCGAGGGGCACGTCTCCGGCGACTACGTGTACGTGGACGGCCTCGGTGTCGGCGACGTGGACAGCCTGGTGCTGCGCGACCGCAAGCACCTGGCCTCGGACGGCATGGTCGTCGTCATCGTGACCATCGAGAAGCGAACGGGCAAGGTGCTGGGGCTGCCGGAGGTGGTGTCCCGCGGCTTTGTCGATGTTGAAGAATCGGAGGACCTGCTCCAGCGCACCAGAGAGGTGGCACTCCACTCCCTCCCCGGGGAGGGGCACGCCGTGGACTGGGCGCTGGTCAACACCAGGGTAAAGGATGGGGTGGCGCGCTTCCTCCACGATGAGACCCACCGGCGCCCCATGGTGTTGCCGGTGGCGGTGGAGGTCTAGCGGGCCGGCACCTGAGGCTCCGGGGCGCCGAACGTCCGTGGGGGGATGCGGACGGCGAGACAGGGCAAGGAGGGCGGCATGGCAAGAGCACGGCAGACCACCCGCCGCCGGGGCGTCGCCCCAAGGCGATCGTACCGTGCAGCGCGCGCCCGCGGCGGCCCCCGGCTGGGGGAGGCCATCGTCGCCGCGCTACGTCCTGACTACGTGGGGCTTACCCTGGCGCTGCTCGCGGTGGCGGTTGTCCCCTGGCTGATCCCGATCACAGACCTTGTCGCCGCCGTCGTCGGCTTCTTCGTGCGCTGGTTAGGCGTGGGCGCCCTGCCCGCGGTGCTGGTCGCCGTCGCGATCGGCATGGGCCTCTCCCGCCGCATGCTGCCCCGTTCGCTCGTCTTCTGGCGCCGGCTGACGGGGGTGCTGGTGCTGGGCGTCGTTCTGCTAGGGTTGCTCTCGTTCTATCGCCCGGACTGGACCGCCGGCAACGCCCATCTCGATGAAGTCAGCGCGGGCGGCGAGATCGGAAAGTCGCTCTTCTCCGGTGCCCTCGCCGTGCTCAGCTGGCTCGCCCTCTCGCTTGCGGGGACCACGCTGGTCGCTCCCCGAACGATGGCGGCGCTCGCCCGCCGCTCCCCGGCGCTCTGGGACGCGCTCCTCGCGCTGCGATTGCCGGAACTGGCCTGGAGCCTGGGCACGGTGGCCATCGGCGGCCTGCGCTGGCTGTTCCGCCGCGGCGACGATGAGGACATGGTGCCGCTGGACGTGGGACGGTCGCGCGCACGGTACGGCAGCGACGACGGGGGCGGCGATACGGCGGACGGCCCCGGCTTCCGGCGCATCGCCACGCTCAGCAGGAGCGTTGAGGCCCCCGCCTTGTTCGCCAGCGCCCGTCCACTTTCTCCGCTCACCCTGCCTGATCGCCCTTCGCCTACGCACATGGCGGACATGGCGGCGCCAGCGGACACGCCAACGCACAGCGCGACCGGCTGGGAGCTGCCGGCGATGGACCTGCTCAAGCCCGCCGGCACGCGCGAAGCCGCGGCGATGGACAACGCCCGCCGCGCCGAGCTGATCGTGCAAACGCTGGGGAGCTTCGGCGTGGACGCCCGCGTGGTCGAAATTAGCGAAGGCCCCACCGTCACTCAGTTCGGCGTCGAGCCGGGCTGGGAAGTGAAGACGCGCGCGGTGCAGGAGCGGGATAGGGACGGACGGCCCATCCTGGACCGGGATGGCCGCCCCCGCGTGCGGACGGAGGAGGTCTCCCGCACACGGGTACGCGTGAACCAGATCACCTCCCTGGCCAACGACCTGGCGCTGGCACTGGCCGCCCCCTCCCTGCGCATCGAGGCGCCGGTGCCGGGCAAGCCCATCGTCGGCATTGAGGTGCCGAACCACGACGCGTCGGTGGTGACGCTGCGCTCCGTGCTGGAGAGCCCGCAGTTCGCCCGGCTGTCCGCGCGCTCCCGGCTGGGCATCGCCCTGGGGCAGGGCGTATCCGGGGAGCCCCTCGTGGCCGACCTCGCCAAGATGCCCCACCTCCTGATCGCCGGGGCGACCGGCTCCGGCAAGAGCGTATGCCTCAACGCGATCATCGCTTCCCTACTGATGCGCTGCTCCCCGGAGGACATCCGCTTCATCATGGTGGACCCCAAGCGGGTGGAACTGACCCCGTTCGCGATGACGCCGCACCTGGCATTCTCCCGCATCATCGTCGACGTTGACGAAGTGCCGGGCGCGCTGGCCGCCGTGATCAGCGAGATGGAGGCGCGCTACCGCAAGTTCGCCCAGCTCGCTGTGCGCAACATCGAAGGGTACAACCGCCACCCGAAAGTGGCGGAGAAGCTCCCTTACTGGGTGCTAGTCATCGATGAGCTGGCAGATTTAATGATGGCAGCGCCGTACGAAGTGGAGAAGCAGATCTGCCGGCTGGCCCAGCTCGCCCGCGCCACCGGCATCCACCTCATCGTGGCGACGCAGCGGCCGTCCGTAGACGTCGTCACCGGCCTGATCAAGGCGAATTTCCCCACCCGCATCGCCTTCGCCGTCAGCTCACAGGTGGACTCGCGCACCATCCTGGACTCGGTGGGGGCGGAGAAGCTGCTGGGACGGGGCGATATGCTGTACATGAGCACGGATTCGGCGCAGCCGCGGCGGATCCAGGGCGTGTACGTGTCTGACCAGGAGATCGAGGCCCTGGTCCAGTTCTGGGCCAGGGCCGGGGTCAAGCACAAGCCGGTGATCTACGACCACCTGCTAGAGGAAGCGCGCCACGCCCACGACATCGAGGAGGCCGAGAGCCGCAAGGACGCGTTGTTCGAGCGGGCGAAAGACCTGGCGCTGGAGCACACCCGCATCTCCACATCGATGCTGCAGCGCCGGCTGCGCATCGGCTACCCACGCGCCGCCCGGCTGATGGACGAGCTGGAGGAAGAGGGCATCGTCGGTGTGGCCGAGGGCGGTGCCTCACGGGAGGTGCTCGTGTCCGCCGGCAGCCTGGAAGCGGACGTGACGTGGGAATAACGGACGCAGTCGCCGCGAACGAGGCGGAACAAGCACGACTCGTCGCGCTCTCCGAGCGGCTCACGAACACCGACCGCCTCGGTTCCTTGGGCGACGGCTGGACGGTCGCCGTGGCGCTGGCTCCATGAAAGACGACACCATCGCCGCCATCGCGACGCCGCTGGGCCTGGGCGGCGTCGGCATCGTGCGCATCTCCGGGCCGGAGGCGCGGGCGATGGGAGCGGCGCTGTTCGACCGCCCCCTCGGCGACCACCGCCTCGTCTACGGTGGCATCCACGACCCCGCCGACGGCTCCATCATCGACCACGCGCTGGGCGCGCTTATGCTGGCCCCCCACACCTACACGGGGGAGGATGTGGTGGAGTTCCAGTGCCACGGCGGACCCGTGGTCCTGCGGCGCGCCCTGGGCGCGACGCTGGCCGCGGGGGCGCGAGCGGCGGAGGCGGGGGAGTTCACCCTGCGCGCCTTCCTCAACCGGCGACTGGACCTGGCGCAGGCGGAGGCGGTGCTGGCCACCATCGCCGCACAGACGGACGCAGCCCAGCGGCTGGCCATCGCCGGGCTGGAGGGATCGCTCTCGCGGCGGGTGGGCGAGGTGCGGCGGACGCTGCTCGACGTGCTGGCCTACCTCAGCGCTCGCGTCGACTTCCCCGATGATGACGTCCCCCCGGACGATATCCGCCCCCAGCTGACCGCGGCGCACGACGCCCTGGCCCGGTTGCTGGCGGGCGCGACGGTGGGCGCGCTCTACCGCGAAGGCGTGCGCACGGCGATCGTCGGGCGGCCCAACGTGGGCAAATCCAGCCTGCTCAACCGGATGCTGGAGCGGGAGCGCGCTATCGTCACCGCTGTCCCCGGCACCACGCGAGACGTGATCGAGGAGACGGCGAGCGTGCGCGGCGTCCCCCTGGTCCTGATCGACACGGCGGGCATCAACGAGGCCATCGATCCGGTGGAGCGGCTCGGCGTGGAGCGCAGCCGCGCCGCTTTGCGCTCCGCCGATCTCATCCTGCTGGTGCTGGACGGCTCTACCCCGTTGAGCGCGGATGATCGCGCCCTGCTGGAGGCGGCGGGTGAACGCCCCGCCATCGCCGTCGTGAACAAGGCCGACCTGTCCCCCGCGTTCGAAACGGCAGCGCTGCCGCTGTCGGCGGTCCGGGTCTCCGCCCTCACCGGCGTGGGCATGGAGGAGCTGGCGGACGCCATCGTCGCCCGGCTGGGAGCGCACGGGAGCGGCGCGTCATCGCTGGAACAGGCGCTCATGGCCTCCGCACGCCAGGTGGATGCCATCCGGCGCGCCCGCCTGGCCGTCGAGGAGGCGCTGCGCGGGGTCGCCGCCGGTGCTCCGGAGGACATGGCCGGCGTGGACCTGGCGGAGGCCGTGCGCGCCCTGGGCGAGATCACGGGAGAGGACGTGACGGAGGACCTGCTGGACGCCATCTTCAGCCGGTTCTGCATCGGCAAATGAAGGACGCCGTCGGTTGTTCACAGCCGTTGCCTGTGCTACTGTTGCGACGGGTTTTCACACACTGTCCCGCCGCCCACCCAGGTTCACGCCCCCACTCTTAGCGTCCTGACGCAAGAAAGGATGGACATGGCGCAAGTCACGGCTTCCCAACAGTGGAACACGCAGCCCGGCCCGGGCACGACCCAGCGCACGGATCGCTGGTGGGTCGAACCGCTGCTCGTCGTCATCACCCTCGGGCTCTTCGGTGTCTATCTCACGGTCGCTGCCGCCATCGGCAGGGACTTTGAAGCGGGGCCGTACCTCTCGCCGCTCTATGAGCCGCTGATCCGGCCCGGCTGGCTGCCCGGCTGGATTTCGCCCGCCTTCCTCATCCTCTGGGCGCCGGGCGGCTTCCGGGCTACCTGCTATTACTACCGCCGCGCTTACTACCGCTCCTTCTTCTTCAGCCCACCCGCCTGCGCCGTGCAGGGCGTCGCCCCCGGGAAGTACCCGGGCGAACGCGGCCCGCTGCTGGTGCAAAACCTGCATCGCTACTTCATGTACGTGGCGCTGGTGTTTAACATCTTCCTCTGGTGGGGGACGCTGAAGGCGTTCCGCTACGAGGGCGAGTTCGGGGTTGGCGTGGGGTCGATCATCATGACGCTAAACGCTTTCCTGCTGATGATGTACACGTTCTCCTGCCACTCACTGCGGCACTTCATCGGCGGAAGCCTGAACTGCTTCAGTTGCTCTGTCGGTAGCCGCGCCCGCAAGCGTGTCTGGGACCTCGCGACGGTGTGGAATGAGCACCACCGCTTCTGGGCGTGGACAAGCCTCATCGTCGTCGGCAGCACCGACCTCTACATTCGGCTCGTCGCCACCGGCACGATCACCGACCTAAACACCTGGAGCGCATTCTAGTTATGGCCGATTTTGATACACACGATTACGACATCCTGGTAATCGGCGCGGGCGGCGCCGGAATACGCGCCGCCATCGAGGCATCGGCGAACGGGGTGAAAGTAGCGCTGGTCTGCAAGTCGCTGCTGGGCAAGGCCCACACCGTCATGGCGGAGGGCGGCGTCGCCGCCGCGCTGGGCAACGTCGATCCGGAGGACGGCTGGAAAACCCACTTCCGGGACACGATCCAGGGCGGCAAGTTCATGAACAACTGGCGCATGGCCCAGATCCACGCCCAGGAGGCCCCGGAGCGCGTGAAGGAGCTGGAAGAATGGGGCGCCGTGTGGGACCGCACCGATGACGGCCGCATCCTGCAACGCGCCTTCGGCGGCCACTCCTTCCGCCGCCTTGCCCACGTGGGCGACCGCACCGGCCTGGAGATCATCCGGACGCTGCAGGACCGGGGCATCCACGCCGGCATCGACGTATTCATGGAGTGCACGGTAGGGCGCCTGCTCACGGAGGACGGCCGCGTCACCGGCGCATTCGCCTACTGGCGTGAGAACGGCCGCTTCATCATCTTCCGGGCCAAGGCGGTGATCATGGCTACGGGCGGCATCGGCAAGATGTACCACATCACCTCCAACTCATGGGAATACACGGGCGATGGCATGGGCATGGCCTACGAAGTGGGGGCGGATCTGCTGGACATGGAGTTCACCCAGTTCCACCCCACCGGCATGGTCTGGCCTCCCGGCGTGCGTGGCATCCTGATCACGGAAGCGGTCCGCGGGGAGGGCGGCCTCCTCAAGAACTCCAACGGCGAGCGCTTTATGGAGAATTACGACGCCGCGCGCATGGAGCTCTCCACCCGGGACATCGTGGCCAAGGCGATCAACTCCGAGGTGCGCGCGGGCCGGGGCTCCCCCCACGGCGGCGTATTCCTGGACATCTCCCACCGGGAGGCGGAGTACATCAAGCGCAAGCTGCCTAGCATGTACCACCAGTTCAAGGACCTGGCGGACGTCGACATCACCAAGGAACCGATGGAAGTCGGGCCGACGATGCACTACATGATGGGCGGCATCCGCGTGGAACCGGAGACGGCCCAAACCACCGTGCCTGGGCTGTTCGCCTGCGGCGAATGCGCGGGCGGCATGCACGGCGCAAACCGGCTGGGCGGCAACTCCCTGTCCGACCTGCTGGTGTTCGGCAAGCGGGCGGGACAAGCGGCGGCGGACTTCGCCAGGGGGCAATCCACGACGGCGATTAACCAGCAGGTCGTGGATGACACGGCGAAGGAGATGGCCGCCCCGTTCGAGCGCGCCAGGGGCGAGACGCCGTACGATCTGCAGAACGCCCTCCAGGACGCGATGCAGACGGGGGCGGGGATCATCCGCACCGCCGACGACCTGCGCAAGTGCATCGAAACCATCCGCGAGATCGCGCAGCGGATGCCCGCAATGTACGTCGAGGGCAGCCGGCTCTACAACCCGGGCTGGCACCTGAGTTGGGACATGCGCCACATGCTCACCGTGGCGGAGGCCGTTTCCCGTTGCGCCCTGCAGCGGGAGGAGAGCCGCGGCGGCCACACCCGCGATGACTTCCCGGAGACGGACCACGGCCACTGGGAGTCCGTCAGCAGCGTCAGCCGCCGCCGTGGCGACGAGATGGAAGTCACGACGACACCCAAACCAGAGATGCCGGAGGATCTCCGCGCCTTAGCGACGAGTGAATCGAGGGCCGTACCATGACAATACAAACCACGATGCAAACCACCACCGGCCAGTCCGTGACCGTGCACCTTCCCCGTGGCGAAGGCGGGGCGCTAAAGGAGACGACCTACACCATCCCCGTCGGCGCGGGCTGGGTGGTACTGGACGCCATCCACTACATCCAGTCCCATCACCAGCCCGATCTGGCCGTCCGCTGGAACTGCAAGGCAGCGAAGTGCGGCTCCTGCAGCGCCGAGGTGAACGGCAAGCCCCGGCTGATGTGCAAGACACGCCTGGACGACTTCGACCCCAGCGAGCCGTTGTACGTCTACCCGCTCAAGGCGTTCCCCCATATCAAGGACCTGGTCACCGACGTGTCCTGGAACTACGAGATCAACAAAAAGATCAAGCCGTTCACCCCCAAGCCGGGCGCGGACTTCATCTTCAAGCAAGAGGACATCGACCGGGTACAGGAGTTCCGCAAGTGCATCGAATGCTTCCTCTGCCAGGACGTCTGCCATGTCCTGCGCACGCATGAGAACTTCGACCGCTTCGCCGGCCCCCGCTTCCTGGTGCGGCTGGCCAGCCTGGATATGCACCCGATGGATGGGCTCGATCGGATCGACTTTATCAAGGACGAGGCGATGATCTCCATGTGCAACATCACCAAGTGCTGCACCGAAGTCTGCCCGGA
>SHXV01000046.1 GCA_009693105.1 Dehalococcoidia bacterium | reverse complement strand
TCGGCCCCCGGCCGGCTGAACCCGACCGCCCTACAGCGCGCGGCCGCTCATAAAAAGCAGTCCCCTTCCTAGCAACTCGCCCCCCAACACCGCGCCCATCGCGAGGTAGAGCAGGCCGGTTGCGGCCTGCATCGCGTGGTCACGGCTGGACCGCCAGGCCATCCATACCAGGACGATCGGGAAGCCCAGCGTCAGTATGCGCAACCACAGCACCGGGTTCTGGGCCAGCCCCAGGGCACTATCGAACGCGGGCACTTCACGCACCGGCATGATCAGATTGACGGCCAGGAGCACCCCTTGCAGCACAAGCACCCCCAGCAGCCCTATTGTGACAAGATCGAGCGGACGCGAGTGCAGGCGCGGGGTCACCAGGTACCAGTGCCCCAGTACCATCGCCACGCCCACCCCGCCCACGGCGAATGCCCCGGCGAACAGGCTCAGAGCTGAGCCGGCGTAGCCCCAAATGGGCGGGGACACGAACTGCGCCGTCACCAGAAGCAGGCCGATCCCGGCGGTGCCGCCGATGACCGCTGAACCGAGGGCGAGCTTGCGCGCGTTCAGCAGGGTGAACAGGGTGTACAGGAGCGCGAAGGCCAGGACGATAAATCCCCCCCGGTCCATTAACTGCAGCGCCGAGCCATCGAGCGGGTACCCATCGACGTCACCTGCGTCCGGCAGCGTCCTGCCGATCCACCACGCCAGTGCCGCGATGGCCCAGATCGATGCGGCGGACGTAGCGACGAACCCGCGTGGAACAAGGCCACGTAGATCGAGCAAGGCGATGATGATCAGGGCGCCCACAGCCAGTTCCGTCAGTAAAATAAACAGCGTGTGGGGGAGCGCTGCGACGTTCACGAAGCCCTCGCGTTCTGTACTTTTAGGAAAGGGGCGCTTCGATAATAATGGGCGCCTCCGGAGAACGTCAACGGACGACCGATTCCACCAGCGCCGCCAACGCCCGGTAATCGGCCGAGTGCTGCCCGTCGGTGCGGACGGCGCGCGTCCGCGGCGACGGGTGATACAGCGCCACCAGCGTTCTGCCCTGCCAGGGCACGGCCCGCCCCACATCGCTCCGCAGCGTCAATCCGTGCGGGGCGATCTCCTCCAGCGCGGCGAGGGCGACCGCGCCCAGCACCACGACGACATCGGGGGCGACCGCATCGATCTGGCGGGCGAGCCAGGGGCCGCAGTTGGCCCGCTCCCGGCGACTCGGCGGCCGGTTCCGCCCCCGCGCGTCCAACGGGTTGCACAACACAGCGTTGGTGACGAAGACGCTCGACCGCTCGATGCCGGCATCGGCCAGCCAGCGGGCGAAGCGGCGTCCCGTCTCGTCCGCGCTCAAGGGGATGCCGGTGATCGCTCCGCCTAGGCGGCCGGGCGCCTCCGCCACGAACATCAGACGAGCGGGGGCCGGCCCGTTGCGCTGGGAGAGCACAGGGGCGCAGCCCATCGGCCCGCAAAGCCGGCAGAGGGCCGCTTCTTCCACCAGTAGGTCGAACGCGTAGCTGGTCATGCATTGGTATAATACGGGACGCGACGGAGGTACCGATGAACGCGGAGCATCGTTGGTTGGTGAAGGCGCTGCGCGAGGCGGGCGAGGAGCTGCAATCGCGCTTCGCCTCCCTGCCGGAGGAGATCGTGCTCTGGCGCCCGGAGCCGCGGGAGTGGTGCCTGGCGGAAGTGCTGGGCCACGTCCGCGATCGGGAGCGGCTGGCATTCAGCCAGATCGAGAGCGTGGTGTACGACCGGGAGCCCGCTCTGCCCTCGCCCGATCTCGCCGCGCTACCCGCGGAGCGGCGCTACGCCACCCAACCGCTCCATCGCTTCCTCCGGGAGTTCTCCGCCCGGCGAGAGGAAACGGTGCACCTTCTCTGGTCGCTGGAGCCGGAGGAATGGGAACGCTGCGGACGGCACCCCTACCTGGGCCGGCTCAATGTGTTCACCTTGGCCCGTGACCTGAACCAGCACGACCTCGATCACCTGTGGCAGGCGCGCAAGCTGGTGCGGGACTTCGAGCTGGTGCAGAACCTTCCCGCGGGGTCGCTCCTTGGCTGAACCGCGTGCCCGGCTCCTGGGAACCGCCCGCCTCTCTCCCACCGGCGTCGAGTTCGACCGGATGGGCGTGGCGCCGGGCCCGGCCATCGCCTTCCCCATCGTCCTTAAGGTCTGGGACGCCACCCCGCATTACTTGCGCGATCTCGCCATCGCCATTGGCGCGCTGGGCGGCGACCTGCTCCCCAGGGACGGCGCACCCGAGGCGACAAGCGCCGTGGTGACCCTGCCGCCGGACATTCTGCCGGAGGACCTGCCCACGCCGCTCGCCCGCGCCCTCCGCGCGCGAGAGCGCCTGCGCCAGCCTCCGCCCCCGCTGCGCTGCGGCCCGCGCACGCTGACGTTCGACCGCACCCACGTGATGGCGATCATCAACCTGACCGATGACTCCTTCAGCGGCGACGGCTTCGGTGCCGACACGGACGCGGCCCTCCGCCACGCCGCGCGGGCGATCAAGGACGGCGCGACCATCGTGGACGTCGGCGGTGAGTCCGCCCGCGCCGATGTGCCCATCCGCGAAGAGCAGGAAGAGATCGAACGAGTCGTGCCGGTGATCGAACGGATAGCCGCGGAGCTGGACGTCATCGTATCGGTGGACACGTGGAAGCCGGCCGTCGCGGAAGCGGCGGCGCGGGCCGGGGCCATGCTGCTCAACGACATCGGCGGGCTCAAGCTGGGGCCCGGTATGGCACAGGTGGCGGCGCGCCACGGGCTGCCGCTGGTGCTCAACCACACCTGGATGCGCCCTAAAGTTCGCCCACCGTCTCCACCCGTGTACGGCGACGTGATCGACGCGGTCTACGCTTTCCTGGAGGACCGCATCGCCGAGGCGAAAGCGCATGGGGTGGCGGAAGACCAGCTCGTCATCGATCCGGGCATCGCCTTCGGCAAGTCCCACGATGAGGACCTAGAGGCGATGCGGCGGCTGGGCGAGCTGCGCTCACTGGGCCGGCCCATCCTCCTTGCTCACTCCCGCAAGCACGTCATCGGCAGCGCGCTGGGCGGCCTGCCGCCCGAGGAGCGGGTGGAGGGCACCCTGGCGATATCGGCGCTGGCGGTCGCCGCCGGCGCCGATATCGTCCGCGTTCACGACGTGCGCGCCACCGCCCGCGCCGTTCGCGTCACCGATGCGCTGGTGCGGGCCCGGCCCGGCGACTACGCCCACGACCCGGAGCGCTGGCCCTTCCCCCTCTCCCGCTGACAGCTCCGAACGCCCCCCGGATACGGTCTACACGGGCCTGCCCCAACCGCGGTCCGGGGTACAGGATCGGATGCATTCACGAAGAGGACCTATGGACAGGCTGAAGGGCAAAATCGCTATCGTCACCGGCACCGGGTCCGGCATCGGCCGGGCAATCGCGCAGCGGTTCGTCGACGAGGGCGCGAGTGTCGTCGTCGCCGATATTGCCGGTGCGGAGGAGGAGGCGGCGAAGCTCGGTAAAGCAACGGTGGCGTGCACGATAGGCGTCTCCTGTTCCGCCGACATCCAGGCCATGATCAGGACCACCACGGAGCGCTTCGGGCGGCTCGATATCCTGGTGAACAACGCCGGAGTCGAGAGCAAGCAGGCGCCCACGGCGGACTACGCCGAGGACGAGTTCGACCGGGTGATCGCGATCAACCTGCGCGGCGTGTTCCTGGGCATGCAGTACGGAATCCCCGCCCTGTTGGCAAGCGGCGGCGGTTCCATCATCAACATGGCCTCCATCGCGGCGCTCGTCGGGTTCCCCACCGCCGTCGCCTACACCGCTTCAAAAGGCAGTGTTATCCAGATGACCAAAACGGCGGCGCTGGAGTACGCGATCCAGAACGTGCGGATGAACGCTATCTGCCCCGGCGTTATCTGGACACCGATGGTAGAGCGCTTCACGGGAGGATCAGCGGCGGCACGGGAGCAGTTCGCCCAGATCGAGCCGGTGAAGCGCATGGGCACGCCGAAGGAGATCGCTGCGATGGCGCTCTTCATGGCGAGCGATGAGGCGTCGTTCGTCACCGGCACGGCCCTGCCGGTCGCTGGCGGGTATGTGGCGCAGTAAACGCTCAGTGGTGATGGGTGACGTCGGAGGCCTGGGCCATGCCCTCCACCACCGCGGCAAGCTCCCCCGCATCTTCGATCGGGGCGGAGCAGGCTCGTCCCACGCAGGCGTAGGCCCGTGGCGCCGGCGATGACGGCAGGTCCAGCGCCGTGATGCGCGCCGCGTCCCGCGCCGGATCCAGCGTTTGCACGGCGCGGAAGGGCCGGCTGACGCGCAGCGCCGCCTCCCGGAGCGCCAGGGTCGCCGGGTCGGCGGCAGCGCCGACGATGGTGATCACCGCCGGCTCGTGCTGGAGGCGGTCGACGGCGCGGGCATAGCGCCCGGCGAAGTAGCCGTAGCTCACGGCCGTAGCGGTGAACGCGCCCAGCGCGACCTCCGCCGTGCGCCGGTACTCCTCGTCATGGGTGAGGGCGTACAGCCGGGTGAACAGCTCCGCCGCCCGCGCGTTCTCATCGATGACGCGCTCACGCAGCTCCAGCTTCCCCAGCCGCTCCCGCGGTTCCCACAGATCAAAGAAGGCGCCCACGGGGCCGTCCTGGAAACGCTCGCGCAGGAGTTGCGCCAGCGTGCGCGCGCGGTCGAAATCGCCGGGGCGGGACAGCACTTCGTAGCCGTCGAGGGCGGCGTGCGCCGCCGCCACCTGGTCCGCCAGTATGCCGGGGTTAGCAGGCGCGCCATCGGGGAGCCGGAGGGCGCGGTACAGCCCGCCTTCGGGCGCAGCCATGCGGTCGAACAGGAAGTCGAGCGCACGGGCGGCGCGTTGCGCCAGCTCCGGCCGGCCGAGCGTCACGGAGGCATCGAAGTAGGCGCTGATCATCTGCGCGTTCCAGGCGGTATAGACCGTGGGGTCGACGTAGGGAGCGCTGTGCTTCGCGCGCTCAGCGGCGTCGAGGGTGTAGAACTCCTCATCCGCGTCCTGGCTGCCGTAGAAGGCCCCGGTGGCGGTATCGCTAAGCCAGGCGTCGATATAGGCGATCGTGCTTCCGATCGTCTCCAGCGTGCTGTCGTCGGCGGCGACCTGGTACAGCTTGAGATATAGGCTGAGCAGCGCCGCGTGATCCTCCAGCATCTTCTCGAAGTGGGGCACGCTCCAGTCCTGCGTGGTGGAATAGCGGAAGAACCCCCCCCAGGCGTGGTCATACATCCCGCCACCGGCCATCGCCTTCGCCGTTTGCTGCACCATCTTCAGGTGCCACTCTTCCCCGGTGCGCTGGTAAGCCAGGAGCAGCGCATCCAATGCCTCCGGATGGGGGAACTTGGGCGCATGGCCGAACCCGCCGTTGTCCGGGTCGTAGGCCTCCTCCATCTCGTGCGTTATGTCGTGCAGCGTTTCGTGCGAAGGGGGAAGCGAAGGGGGAAGGTCCGGGGCGGCCCGGCGCACCCGCACTTCCGCCACCTGCGCCGTGATCTCATCGCGGTTCTCCCGGTAGTAGCCCGCCACCTGCGCCAGCAGCACCCGCATCTGCTCCGCCGGGACATAGGTGGCGCCGGTCAGCGTCTCCCCGTCCGGCGTGAGGAAGGCGGTGGTGGGCCAGCCGCCCATGTTGTAGCGGTGGTTGATATCGGGCCGGGCGTCGTTATCGACGCGGACGGGGACGTAGTCCCGGTTGATCGCGGCGATGATCTCCGGTTCGGAGTAGGTCGTCTCGTCCATCACGTGGCACCAGTGACACCATACGGCGGAGAGCGAAAGCAGGATCGGCTTGTCCGCTACCTTAGCACGCTGGAAGGTGTCCTCCCTCCACTCCTGCCAGTCGATCTCCGCCGCCCGATTGGGGCGCGGGGAGAAACGGAACGTGGGCTGTGTCTCTGCCATGGGGGCTCCTTCAGGCCGTAGCCGTCGAATTCAGCGCGCGCGCGGCAGTGACCAGCTCCGCCGCCACCTCGTACCGCCCGAAGGACGGCATGATGTAGATGCCCGCGCACTCACCCCGCATCTCCGCCAGGAAGTCGCGGGCGATGGCCAGCCCCTCCTGGATGCCGGCCTCCCCCGCCTTGCGCATGCGCTCCCTCACGTCCTCCGGGATGGAGACACCGGCCAGCTCGTTGTGGAGGAACTCCGCGTGGCGGTGGTTCTGTAGCGGCAGCACGCCCAGCAGCACCGGAATGGCGATGGGGCCGAGCCGGCGAAAGAAGGAGCGGACCAGCTCCGGGTCCCACACCGGTTGCGTCATCAGCATATCGGCGCCCGCCTCCACCTTCTGGCGGACGCGGCCCAGTTCCAGCTCCAGGTTGTCCGCCGCCGGGTTGGCCGCCGCCGCGATGAAGAAGTCCGTGCCCTGCCCGATCGAGTTGCCCGCCCAGTCCACGCCTTCGTTCAACCGCTTGAGGACGCGGATGAAGCCGATGGAATCGACTTCCCACACGCCATGCGCCTGGGCGTGGTCGCCGCCGCTGGGCGGATCGCCGGTGAGGGCGATGACGTTGCGCACGCCGAGGGCGTGGGCGCCTATCAGATCGCTCTGGAGCGCCATGAGATTGCGGTCCCGCGTGGTGCAGTGAATGATCGTCTCGATGCCGACGCGCTGTTGGATAGCGAGGGCGAGGGCGACGGCGCTCATGCGCACCCGCGCCATGGGGCTGTCGCCGATGTTGATCGCGTCGGCGCCCGTGTCCTTCAGCAGCTGTGCCCCTTCGATCGCCTTGCGCGGGTTGATCCCCCGCGGCGGGTCGATCTCCACGGAGATGACGTAGCGGCCCGACGCCAGCTTTTCCCGCAGCGTGCGCGGTCCGCCTTCGTCCTCCCCCTCCGGCGAAAGCGGGGCGTCGCTGCGAGGGGAGGCGAATGCGCCGGGCGCGGAGGGACGCTCCAGGACGGGCGCGGCCGTGACGCTGGCGTTTAGGGCGGCGCGCATCGCCCGGATGTGCTCCGGCGTCGTGCCGCAGCAGCCGCCGACGATGCGCGCGCCCGCCGCCACCAGCCGCTGCGTCGATTCCCC
Source organism: Dehalococcoidia bacterium (assembly GCA_009693105.1). Taxonomy (GTDB): domain Bacteria; phylum Chloroflexota; class Dehalococcoidia; order SHXV01; family SHXV01; genus SHXV01. Next base: position 1,594 of record SHXV01000046.1, on the reverse strand, counting down.
GAAGTATTGCGGCGTGGCCGGGTAGTGCGCCCGCCCCTCGATCATGCGGGGCAGGCCGGCGTTGGGCTGGGCCATCAGCGGCAGGTCCGTGGCGCGCGCCAGTTGCTCCACGACGCCGATGGCGCCCTGCGGCCCCACGACGCAGTTGACGCCGAGCGCCAGCACACCGAGCGCGGCCAGCGCCTTCGCCACCTCCGCCGGCGTGTCCCCGGCAAGGGTGTGGCCATCCTCCTGGTAGGTCATGGAGGCGACGATGGGCAGGTCGGTGAGGGCGCGGGCGGCCTCGATGCCCTCCCGCAGCTCCGCCAGCGACTGGAACGTCTCGAACTGGAGGAGATCGATGCCGCCCTCCAGCAGAGCCTGGATTTGCTCGGTGAAGGCGGCGCGGGCCTCCCCCGGCGAGAGGGGGCCGTCCGGCGCCAGCCGCTGCCCCGTGGGGCCGATCGACCCGGCGATGAACACGGGCTGGCCCTGGATCTCCCGTGCGTCCCGGGCAAGGCGGACGGCGGCGAAGTTGACGTCACGGACGCGGCCCTCCAGCCCCCAGCGCGCCAGCCGGATGCGGTTGGCACCGAAGGTGTGGGTCTCGATGATGTCCGCCCCAGAGGCGATGTACTCCTCGTGCAGGGCGCGGACCAGCGCGGGCTGGTCCAAGCTGGCGGCGTCGATGCAGGCCTGCGGGGGCACGCCGCGGGCGAGGAGCATGGTGCCGGTAGCGCCATCCAGCAGCAGCACCCGCGATTCCAGCGCCTCAAGGAACGGACTCTTCATCCGTTCAGGATACGAGGGGGTCGGAGAGGGCGCAACCGAGAGGGGCGGTCAGGGTGGGGCGGGAGGCCGACGTTTGATTGTGTGATTGATTTCCGAAATTGTTCGAGGGAGGGGTTCTGGGGAATCCGGGGGAGGGCCGCCGGATTGATTGTTTCGTAAGTATCCCGTCAAAGACCGTAAGCATCATTGGCCCGTCCCTCGGTTCCAACATTCTGGGAGAAGCCGGCCAGCTCGCGCCTTTAAGAAGCAGTCAGTGAATCGGTGTTTAGTAGCTTCGCTTGGCTCGTAGCATGATTCAGTGCTGCGGAGCATCGAAGTAGAGTTCACGCAAAGTCTAAGATAATCATTTTCGTGGGTGGCGCTCTTTGACAGGGTAACGGGCTTTATGATGCCGGACGCGTAGACTAAAACAAGAACGCCGATAACGATCAGTACTTTGGAAAAGCTGATCCGTTTGATCCACGTCATATCCGCCCTCCGTGGTAAATTTACCACATGGGTGGCTCACGTAAGAGCGAAAAACGGCCACGACCGTCCTATGAAGAAGGGCGGTTACGTGACCCCTTGATTGAGAAACGGCAAGACCCAGCGTATCGAGAGAACGAGTTGCTGGGCCTGATCTAGAAGGCGGTAAAGAAGCCCGCGAAGCGGGCTGGCTCATTCGCGCGGTGCGACGGCGCTGTGGACGAGGATATCGGGCGAGCGACCGAAGGCGTCCTCGATCTGCTTCACGATCTTCGCCTTGTCGTAGTCCGGGTCGCTGATATCGGCGCGGATGGCGATCGCCGTGCCGCCGATCGCCTTGATCCGTTGCAAGCCCTCT
>SHXV01000045.1 GCA_009693105.1 Dehalococcoidia bacterium | reverse complement strand
AGTTATCCTCAATGTGCGTGTTCGCGCCGATCGTGATCCGGCCGAAATCGCCCCGGATCACCGCCCCCGGCCATACGCTAGAATACTCCCCGATCTCAACATCGCCAACCACATAAGCGGATTCGCTCACCCACGCCGTCTCCGCGATGCGCGGCGCCTTGCCATTGAAACTGCGGATCATCACGCCCTCCTGCTTGTTTGCGCATTATATGCGAACTCCCCGCGCAATCCTCTGGCCTGTGGAGTATAATCCGCCAGCAACAGCGCCAGAATGCCCGGCGCGTATCAGCGGGCTCGCCGATGGTGAGCCGGGAGGAAACTAATGACAATTCTCGATGGAATCAAGGTGCTGGACTTCAGTCAGGGCTTGAACGGCAGCCTGGCGACCATGATCCTCGCCGACAACGGCGCCCAGGTCACCAAGATCGAACCGCCCGGCGGCGACCCTTACCGCGGCGAGCCGGCGTGGATCATGTGGAACCGTGGCAAGCGCAGCGTCGTCCTGGACCTCAACACCGCCCAGGGTCAGGAGCAGGCGCGGCGGCTCGCGCTCAGCGCGGACGTCGTCCTGGAGAACTTCGTCTCCGGCACCGCCGATCGGCTCGGCATCGGCCATGCGGCCCTATCGGCCGCTAATCCCCGCCTGGTCTACTGCTCCATCACCGGCATCGGCTCCAAAGGCAAATACGCCCACCTCAAGCCTTACGATGGCATCGTCTCCTCCCGTGTCGGCGATTTCCGCGCCGTCGCCATGGCCGGCCCCGCCGACCGTCCGCCCACCTACCGCGCCCGCCCCAACGCCAGCTGGGCTTCCGCCAACCACGCCGTCCAGGGCATCATGGGCGCCCTGCGCGTGCGCCTGAAGACGGGGCTGGGCCAGCGCGTGGAGACCAGCATGTACCAGGGCATCCAGACCTATGACATCGGGGGCGGCCTCCCCCGCCAGCAGGAACTGGGGATGATGGAGAAGGACGCCACCCCCATGAACCCCCGCATGCAGGGTCCCGGCGCCGAGATCAACATCCCCTACCTCGTCGCCCGCTGCAAGGACGGCCAATGGCTCCAGATGGCCTGCATGGCCAACCGGCTCATCCCCAACTGGATGAGGATCATCGGCCTTGCCCACATCTATGAGGACGAGCGGTTTAAGGGTATCCCCAACTCCTTTAAGTCCTCCGAGGACAAGGCCGAGCTCCGCCGCATGATCCTGGAGAAAATGCAGGAGAAGACCCTGGAGGAGTGGCTGGCCCTCTTCGGCAGCGATGTCGGCGGCGACGCTATCATCACGACGCAGCAGGCGATGGACCACCCCCAGATGCTGCTCAACGAGGCGGTCATCGATCTCGATGACCCGGCCGTCGGCCCCACCCGTCAGCTCGGGCCCCTGGTCATGTTCACCGATACTCCCGCGGAAATCCGTGGCCCCTCACCGCGTCTGGGCCAGCACACGGAAGAAGCGATCCGGGAGGCCGCCACCGCCAGCACAAACGGGGCGAAGCCCGCGGCGACGCAGGACATCCCGAAGCACCCCTTCTCCGGCATGACGGTACTGGACTTCTCCACCTGGCTGGCCGCGCCCGTCGGCACCGCCCTTATCGCCGACCTCGGCGCCCGCGTGATCAAAGTAGAGTCCCCCGCCGGCGACGAATTCCGCCCCTTCTCCGGCGGCCGCGGGCGCACCTTCCAGGGCAAGGAAAGCCTGGTGCTGGACCTCAAGACCAAGGAGGCCCAGCAGGTGATCTACAAGCTCGTCCCCACGGTCGATGCCATCATGCACAACATGCGCGGCGACGCTCCCAACCGTCTCGGCATCGATTACGAGACCATACGCAAGATCAACCCCAACATCGTCTACCTGTACGCCGGCTCCTACGGCTCCTCCGGACCCGGCGCCGGGCGGCCCGCCTTCCACCCCACCGCCGGCGCGCTCAGCGGCGGCGTCATGTGGCAGCTCGGCACGGGGAATGAGCCGCCGCCCAACGACACGCCGATGACGATCGAAGAGATCACGCAGATGAGCGTCCGCCTCCTCGCCGCCAACGAAGGCTCGCCGGACGTTACCTCCGCCATCGGCGTGGGCACGGCGCTGGCGCTCGCCCTCTACGAGAAGGACCGCACCGGCAAGGGCCAGTACCTGGAAACGCGGATGATCACCAGCAACGCCTACATCTGCTCGGATGATTTCATCCGCTACCATGGCAAGCCCAACCGTATCCCGGCGGAGCGCAACCAGAAGGGAACGCACGCCCTCAACCGAATGTACAGCACCAAAGAGGGGTGGCTCTTCATCGCCTGTCCGCTCCAGGAGGAGTGGGAAGCGCTCTGCATTGCGCTGGGCAAGCGGGAATGGCTGGCGGACCAGAGCCTGCGCACCCGTGAAGGCCGTATCGCCCATGACGCCCGCATCGTTGCAGCCCTCGGCCTGATCATGAAGGAGCGCACCGCCGACGACTGGGAGGAGTTCCTCGGCTCCAGGGGCGTTCCCGTCGCCCGGGCGGACGCCACCCGGGCGGACGACTTCCTCCTCACCGACGAAGCGGTGAAGGAAAACGGCTTCATCGCCCACGACCAGCAGCCCATGATGCCGGCCCACTTCCGGGCGGGCCCGCCCGTCCACTTCTCCCTCACCCCGGCCCGCGCCGAGAACGCGCGCGCCTTCGGCGCCAACACGGAGGCGATCCTGAAGGAGATCGGCATGTCCCAGCCGGAGATCGAGGCATTAAAACAGGCGAAGATCGCCGTAACACCGGACATGGTCCGGGCGTAAACGGGTTCGGCGGGAACTGAAAGGAGGGGAGCCCGCTAACGGGCTCCCCTCCTTTACGCTTGTGCCATGTGGTGGGCGATAGAGGACTCGAACCTCTGACCTTCTCGGTGTAAGCGAGACGCTCTAGCCAACTGAGCTAATCGCCCCTGGTCGGTGGGCCCAGTATACCAGCCGGCCCCCGCCGCGTCAGGGGCGCTCCGGCGGCAACACGCCCGTAGCCAGGTAGCGATAGACATCGGCCGATAGCCGCGCCAGCGGCGCCGTCCCGTTCTGCTCCGACAGCGTCACGATGACGTCCGTCCCGAACGGCGCCCGCCCGATGGCGACATCGTGCGTCACGTTCTCCCAGTCCTCCGTCTTGTTCCCTACAACGATATCCGCCGGCAGCCCCGCCGGGAGGCGATCGCGCACGGTCTGGCTGACCACCAACCCCAGCATCTCCCCACTGGCGGGCGGACTGACCGCACGCCCCCGCGCGATCAGCTCCAGCAACCGCGCCATGTCCCCCGCCGTGGTCTACACCCCGTCGGAGGCCAGGCGGGTCCCGCTCAACCCCAGCGCCGCCATATCCCGATTGATCGGCCCCGCCCCCACCCGGTCCTGCAACAGCACCGCGCTGACGTTATCGCTCACCGTTATCATCTCGTAGAGCGCATCTTCGATGCTGATCTCGCCGCACACCGGCACCGGCGCTCCCGTCAGGTCGTACTGCTCGTAGTACGGCGTATAGAGCAGCCGCTCATCGAATAAGAGCATCCCCAGCTCGCGCTACCGGTAGACGTCGTACAGCACCGTCAGCTTGAACAGGCTCGCCGCGTAGAACACCCGCTCCGGAGCGATACTGGCGGCGCGTCCATCGACGAGACCCAGCGCCACGACGCCGAAGGCCGCTGAGTCCTCCCCCAGCGAGCGATCGATCGTCGTCGCCAGCCCCGCATCCGCCTTCGGCGTCACCCACCCATCGAACGGCTCCACCGGCCTGGGCGGACGCGGGCTGATCAGCCGCCGCTCCTCCGTGTGCGCCGCCGCTACCGCCCCATCCCGTCCGCACGTCGCCGTCACGCTGGGCCCCGGCGTGCGCGTGGGCAAGCGCGGGCGAATGGTATCGTCCTGAGCGGAAGCGCCGGGCCCCACCTGGATCGGGGAGCCGCTGTCCCCGCCGCCGCAGGCAGCGACCACGGCGGCAAACCACGTAACCACAACTAGGAGCGCGAAGCGAGGATACCGGGACATCATTCTATTCTAGGCGGCGGGGAGCGGTGGGGAGCGGTGGGTCCACGCCAGTAGGCAAGCGCCGCACGCGCGGCTAGACTAGCCGCACCATCGCTGGAGGTTCCCATGTCCTTCGCTTCTGAACTGCTGGCCCTGCGCTGCCGCTCCCTCATCACCACGGAGAACGGTGGACGCCGCCCCTTCCCCCTCCCCGGAGACTCCGCCCACTACGGCCGCGATCGCCTGGCCAATGTCCGCCACATCCGGCTGGAGATCGGCTTCGACCTCGATGCGCGCACCATCGCGGGCGCCGTCCACCACACCCTCGCCCCCATCAACGTCGGCCTCGCCGCCATCGATTTCGACGCCGCCGAGCTGGACATAGCCTCTGTCAGCATGGGCGGCGCTCCGCTTGCCCACCGGCTTAGCGGCGGCACCCTCCACATCGAGTTCGGGCGGGCGCTCCCGGTCGGCGAGGAGGTGACCCTCATCATCGCTTACAGCGGCCAGCCCCGGCGCGGCTTCTACTTCAACCTCCCGGACGATGGCTACCCCAACCGGCCGCGCCAGGTCTGGACCCAGAGCCAGGACGAGGATGCCCGCCACTGGCTCCCCTGCTATGACTTCCCCAACCAGAAGGCGACCACGGAGGTCGTCGCCACCGTGCCCGCCGGCTGGTTCGCCCTCTCCAACGGCGTCCTCGAAGAGCGGCGAGAGAACGGGGACGGCACGCTCGTCTACCACTGGCGACAGACCGTCCCCCACGTCACCTATCTGATGACGCTTGTCGCCGGCGATTACGTCGAAGTACCAGACCGGCTGGAATCGCTGCCCGTGCCCTACTACGTCCCGCCGGGACGGGAGGCCGATGCCCGCCGCGCCTTCGGCCGCACGCCGGAGATGATCCGCTTCTTCGGCGAGAAGATCGGCGTGCCCTACCCCTACGAGAAGTATGCCCAGATCGTTGTCACCGACTTCATCTTCGGCGGCATGGAGAACACCACCGCCACCACCATGACCGATGCCATTCTCTACGACGAGCGCGCCGCCCTCGACACCGACCGCGATTCGCTCGTCGCCCACGAGCTGGCACACCAGTGGTTCGGCGATCTGCTCACCTGCAAGGAATGGGCCCACGCCTGGCTCAACGAAGGCTTCGCCACCTACTTCGACCTGCTTTTCCATGAGCACCACAAGGGCGCCGATGCGTTCGCCTACGCCCGCGCCGCCAACGCCGATATCTACTTCGGCGAAGACAGCGGCCACTACCGCCGCCCCATCGTCTGCAACGTCTACAACGAGCCCATCGACATCTTCGACCGCCACCTCTACGAGAAGGGGAGCCTGGTCCTCCACATGCTCCGCTCCGTGCTGGGCGATGACCTCTGGTGGAAAGCGATCAACCACTACGTCACCAAGCACGCGCGTAACGTCGTCGCCACGCCGGACCTGCAGCGCGCCATCGAGGAGGCCACCGGGCGCAACCTCGATCGCTTCTTCGACCAGTGGGTCCACCACGCCGGCCACCCGGAATACAAGGTGAGCTGGACCTGGGACGACGCCGCGAAGCTGGCGAACGTCACCGTGAAACAGACCCACCGCGTCGATGATTCCACCATGCTGTTCTCCATGCCCATCCTCATCGATTTCCGTAAAGGGGACGCCGTCCACGAGTTCCGCGTCACCATCGACCAGAAAGAGCAGACGCTGCATTTCCCCCTGCCGGAGCGCCCGGAGCTGGTGCGCTTCGACCCGGGCAACCACGTCCTGAAAAAGCTCGACTTCGATAAGCCGGTGGATGAGCTGACCCACCAGCTCGCCCGCGATCCCGACGTCATGGGCCGCGTCGCCGCCGCCAAAACACTGGGCAAGCAGGGCGGCCCCCGGGCGATCGAGGCGCTGGCCGCCGCCGTCCGCAACGACGCGTTCTGGGGCGTGCAGGCGGAGGCGGCAAAGGCGCTGGGTGCCACCCGATCCACCGCTGCGCGGGACGCCCTCATCGCCCTGGGAGACATCCCCCACCCCAAGGCGCGCCGCGGCGTCGTCCAGGCGCTGGGCGAGTTCCGCCACGATGAGCGCGCCGCAGATGCGATCCTGCCCGCCGTCCGCGGCGACGCCAGCTACTTCGTCGAGGGCTCGGCGACGATCTCGCTAGGCAAGACGCGTTCCGCCCGCGCCTACGACGCCATCGCCGCCCAGTTCGAGAAGCCGTCCTACAACGAGACGCTCCGCGTCATGGCCTGCAACGCGCTGGCCGAGCTCAAGGAGGAGCGCGCCATCGATTTCCTTCTGGGCTGGACGCCCTACGGCCGCCCCCAGCAGGTGCGCTCTGCCGCCATCGCCGCGCTGGCCGCGCTCGCCGATCACTTCCCCGACCACAAGACGCGCGTCGTGGAGCGGCTGACCGAACTGCTGGACGACCCCTGGCTGCGCACCCGGCTCTCCGCCGCGGAGGGGCTGGGCAAGCTGGGCGACACCGTCGCCCTCGGCCCGCTCGACGCCTACATCGCGCGCGAGCTCGATGGCCGCGGCGTCCGCGTCGCCCGGGAGGCAATGGCGAAGATACGGGAGGGCAAGGGCCGCGACGAGGAGACGAAGAAGATGCGCGAGGATCTGGACAAGACGATAGCGGACAACCACGAGCTACGCGACCGCCTGGATAAGCTGGAAACTCTGGTTCGGCCCTCCGCCGATGGCGCGTCGGACCGCTCCGCCACGGAGCGCATGAACGCCTGAGGGCCCGTCCGGTCCCCCTCGTCATTCCGCTCCTGTCATCCCTCGGCTGACCGTTACGGCTCCCTGCCCCAGTCAGGCGCTACGTCCTTGGCCGGGTGGTCGGTGAGCCGCAGCTGACTGGACCCATCGGGGCTGATCGCGTAGAGCTCCCTGTTGCCGTCCCGCATCGAGTGGAAAACGATCCTGCCTCCGTCCGGAGACCATACCGGGTTCGCATCGCTGGCAGGATTGTTGGTGAGCCTTATCTGGCTAGAGCCGTCGATGTTCATCACGTAGACTTCCATGTTGCCGTCACGATCGGACCAGAACGCTATCTTTGTGCCGTCCGGTGAGCAGTCCGGGTTGAAGTCGCGGGCCGGGTTGCTCGTGAGCCGTGTTTGATTTGAACCGTCCCCTCGCATGACATAGATGTCGTCGTTTCCGTCCCTCCCTGACATGAACAGGATGCTCCCGTTCGGGCACCACGATGGGGTCTGGTCCACGTCGGGGTTAGCCATCAGGCGCGTCTGGTTCTCCCTACCGCAGCGCGTCCCCACGCCGGAACTCCGCCGTCTCCGCATCCAGCCGCGCCTTCAGGTCCGCCGGCAGCGGCGTCTCCACCGCCCGCAGCGTCTCGTCCAGCTGCTCCGCCCGGCTCGCTCCGATGATCGGCGCCGTGATCGCCGGATTCGCGAGCACCCACGATACCGCCATCCGCGGCAGCGTCATCCCCGCTTCGGCCGCGATCCCCTTCAGCCGCTCCACCGCCGCGAACTGCTGCTCGTGCCAGTAGCGCTCCCCGTAGATCGTGGACACGGAGCCGCCCAGCGTGAAGCGCGTCCCCGCCGCCGGCCCCGCCAAGGGGCTGTGCTTGCCCGTCAGCATGCCGCCCGCCAGCGGGTTGTAAGGAATGACGCCGATCCCCTCCTCCTTGCAGAGGGGCAAGATCTCCCGCTCAGTCTCCCGAAACAGCAGGTTGTAGCGCGGCTGCACGCTGTCGAATCGCGCCAGCCCCTGTGCAGCGCTGATGCCGAGCGCCCGGGCGATCCGGTAGGCCAGCAGGTTGGAGCAGCCGATGTAGCGCACCGTTCCTGCCCGCACCAGGTCGTCCATGGTCCGCAGCGTCTCTTCCAGCGGCGTCTCCGCATCGTCCTGGTGCATCTGGTACAGGTCGATGTAGTCCGTCCGCAGCCGTCGCAGCGATGCTTCCACCGCGTCCATGATGTGCTTGCGCGAGTTGCCCGTGTCCCAGGGCTGGCCGCTCGTCCGCCCGGAGCACTTGGTCGCGACGATGAAGCGGCCGCGCTTGCCCTCCATCCACTCGCCGATGATCTCCTCCGTCAGCCCGTCCTCGTCGCTGCCGATGGGGTAGACGCCCGCCGTATCGAAGAACGTGACGCCCCCCTCGCTCGCCCGGTCCATGATCGCGAACGACGCCGGCCGGTCGCACTGCACCCCGAACGTCATCGTCCCCAGGCATAACCGCGATACCTTCAGCCCGGTCCGTCCCAGTCGTACGTGTTCCATTCTCTAATCCTTAGCCTCTAGTACGGGTCTGATATCCGACTGATTCGCCGTCGTCAGAAAAGTCTCTTGAATACACCGATCTAAAGCTTCCAGAAATGCCGCAGCAGCCATTCGCTTATAGTAGTTGTTCTGCCGATAGCCTTCGGACGCCCTGCCCACCCACAGGCCAGTCCCGTACTCCTGCACGTGAATCGTGGATGTAATAGTGCCGTCCATAGTACTTGTGACATCCAGATAGAGGCTCTCCGGCCGCCACCACATGTTGAGCGTTCCAGCCTTAACACTGGCCTTTGGAATACTGCCTCCGATTGAATATTACCCTTTTGCTCGGCGCTCAGAAGACGATCACGCAGCGACCGCGGGTCCCGCCAGCCTCAAGCCTGCGATGCGCTTCCGCGGCTTGCTCCGGCCTGTACGTCCCCGCCACTCGCAGAGTGATGACACCCTCCTC
>SHXV01000008.1 GCA_009693105.1 Dehalococcoidia bacterium | reverse complement strand
AACGGGAGCATGCCGGTGACGGAGGAGGGCGCCCGCGTCATGATCGAGCGCGGCGGTATGCGGGTCGACCCGCTGTTCTTTCCCCGGTTGCTGCCGAACATGGCGGCGGGTCAGGTCAGCTTTCAACTCTCGTTGGGCGGCTACAACAGCACGGTGGTGACGGCCTGCGCCGCATCGACGCAGGGGCGATAGGGGAAGCGCGCGACGTGCTCCTCCTGGGCCGCGCCGATGTCATGATCGCGGGCGGCACGGAGGCAGGCATCTCTGAGCTTGGGCTGGCGGGGTTCTCCGTGATGCGCGCGTTGAGCACCGGCCGAAACGATGAGCCCCCGCACGCCAGCCGGCCGTTCGATAAGGACCGGGACGGCTTTGTCCCGGCGGAGGGCGCGGCCGCGTTTGTGCTGGAGCGGCTGGACCGCGCCCTTGCCCGCGGGGACGCCATCTACGCGGAGGTCGCCGGGTTCGCCAGCACGGCGGACGCCTACCACATCGTCGCGCCCGACCCCGATGGCGGCGGGGCAAGCCGCGCGATCCAGGGAGCGCTCGATGACGCCGGCATCGGGGTCGGGGATGTGGATTACATCAACGCGTACGGCACCAGCACGCCGCTGAACGATGTCTCTGAGACGAAGGCGATCAAGCTGGTGTTTGGGGAATACGCCTACCAGACGCCGATCAGCTCCACGAAGTCGATGATCGGGCACGCGCTGGGGGCCGCCGGGGCGCTGAAGTCGATCGGGTACGTGCAGGCGCTGCGGACCGGGGTCATCCACCCCACGACCAACTACGAGACGCCGGACCTGGAGTGCGACCTGGATTACACGCCCAACGTGGCGCGCCAGGCGAACGTGCGCTACGTGCTGAAGAACAGCTTTGGCTTTGGCGGGCAGAACGCCTGCCTCATCTTCAAGCGCTGGGAGGGGGCGTAGCTAGACCGATAGCGCCAGATCGATCGTCTGGCGGGCCAGCTCACGCTCAATGACCTGCGCCTCCGCCGGCTCCGGCCCCACGAGAGGAAGCCGCGTTGCGCCGACGGCGAAGCCCATGTGGTTGAGGGCGTGCTTCAGCGGCACCGGGCTGGTGGTGATGAACAGCGCCTTTACCAGCGGCAGCAGCCGGCGGTGGATGCGGGCCGCTTCCGCCGTATCGCCCGCGACGAACCGCTCGATCATCGTCCGGATCTGGAGCCCCACCAGGTGAGACGCCACGCTGATCACGCCCCAGCCGCCGATGGCCAGGATGGGCAGGGTCGCTTCGTCATCGCCGCTCCAGACGCTGAAGCCGTGCTCCGATTCCTCGATGATGCGGGCGATCTGGTCCAGCATGCCGCTGGCGTCCTTGGTGCCGACGATGTTGGGGAGGCGGGAGAGGGCGATCTGGGTGTCCGCCGTCATGTTCAGCGCCGTGCGTGATGGCACGTTGTAGAGAATGAGCGGCAGCGCCGTCGATTCCGCGATCCTGGTGAAGTGGGCGAGCAGCCCCGCCTGGCTGGGCTTGTTGTAGTAGGGGGTAATCACCAGCGCGCCATCGACGCCCAGCCGCTCCGCTTCACGGGTGAACTCAACCGTCTCCGCGGTGCTGTAATTGCCGGTGCCGGCGATGACCGCGGCCTGCCCCCCAACCTCATCCTTGACCGCGGCAAAGAGGCGCAGCTTTTCCTCCTGGGTGAGCGTCGGGGCCTCCCCCGTGGTTCCGCTGATGACGAGCCCTTCGGAGCCGGAGGCAACGAGCGCACGTGCCAGCCGCTTCGCCTGCGCGTAATCGATGGCGCCGCTGGAGTCCATGGGCGTGGCCATGGCGGTGAGGAGGCGGCCGAAACGGGGTGTGGGCATGACGTTTCCCTCCGCTAGACGATATTGCGCGCGATCATGGTTTCCGCGATCTGGATCGCGTTGAGCGCGGCCCCTTTGCGGAGATTATCGGATACGACCCAGAACGCAAGCCCGTTCGGGTTGGACGCGTCGGTGCGGATACGCCCGACGTAGACCGGGTCTGTCCCGGCAGCGGTCAGCGGCTGCGGGTATTCGTTGTGGGCGACGTCATCCTGAACGACGATGCCCGGCGCCGCGGCCAGCGCTTTGCGCGCAGCGCCCGGGTCCACCGGCCCCGCGAACTCCACGTGCACCGCCTCGCTGTGACAGATCATGACGGGCACGCGCACGCAGGTGGCGGAGAGGGCCAAGTCTGGTAGGTGGAGAATCTTACGGCTTTCCTGCACCATTTTCCACTCCTCCTTCGTATAGCCGTTCTCCAGGAAGCTATCGACCTGGGGCAGCACGTTGAAGGCGATGGGGTGAGGATAGACGGCGGGAGCCACGGTGCGGCCTTCGAAGTGGGCGCGCGTCTGCTCTTGTAGCTCCTGTACAGCGGCGGCGCCGGTCCCGGACACGGCCTGGTAGGTATCGACGACGACGCGGCGCAGGGGGCTGAGGGCGCGAAGCGCGTCCAGCGCCATCACCAGCGGAGTGGTAGAGCAGTTGGGGATGGCCACGATTCCCTGGTGGGCGGCCAGATCATCGGCGTTGACCTCCGGCACCACCAGTGGCACCGCCGGGTCCATGCGCCACACGGAGCTATCGTCGATGGCGATGGCCCCGGCCCGCGCGGCGATGGGCGCGTACTGGCGGGAGATCTCGGAGGTGGCGGAGATGAAGACGAAGTCCGCGCCCGCCATGCTGGCCTCGGTTGTTTCCTCCACCATCAGGTCGCGTTCCAGGGCGCGCAGCGTCCTGCCGGCAGAACGGGCGCTTGCCAGCAGCCGCAGATCGCCCAGGGGGAAGGCGCGGCCTTCCAGCACGCGGAGGAACTCCTGTCCGACCGCGCCCGTCGCGCCGATGACCGTGATGTTGTACTGCTGCTTCTTTCCCACGTTCTGACCTCAGAGACGACTGCGCCGGGCTCTCGCCCGACGCTGCTCCTATCTTACCGGGTCACCGCCGAACTGCAAGCCTAGCGAAGCCCGATGAGATCGTCCAGTCCGCGGGCCAGGGTGTGCCGCTCCATAACGGCACGAACGGCCAGCAAGACTCCCGGCATGAAGGACTCCCGGCTGATGCTGTCATGTCGGATGGTGAGCGTTTGCCCCTGCCCACCAAAGATGACTTCCTGATGCGCCACCATGCCCGGCATGCGCACGCTGTGCACCGTCACCCCTTCATCTGACCCGCCGCGGGTGCCGGGCAACGTTTCCCGCTCCGTCCGGGGCAGCTCAAACGGTCGCCCCCGGCCTTCGCGCATGGCGCGGACGGTCTGGAGCGCGGTGCCGGACGGGGCGTCCCGCTTGTTCTCGTGGTGCATCTCGATGATCTCGGCGTAGTCGAAGAACGACGCCGCGATCTTGGCCAGGTGGATCAGGATGACGGCGCCCAGGGCGAAGTTCGCGGTCACAAGGCCGCCCACCTTCCGATCGGCGCAGCGCACGGCCAGCGCATCGACGAATCCGGGGGACAGCCCGGTGGTGCCGATCACGGGGCGAATGCCCGCGTCCACGGCAAGCGGGACGATTTTCTCGGTCCAGGCCGCGTTGGTGAAGTCGATCAGTACCTGCGGGGCGCAGAGATGGAACAGCGTCTCCGCTTCCGCGCGCATGGGCACAGCGCCGCTGCCGTCCGGCAGGGCGATGCTGTCCGTGGTGGCGAACCGCTCCAGCACGCCTACGGGCCGCAGGTCCGGCTCGCGGCAGAGTGCGGCCAGGACCTCCTGGCCCATTTTGCCGCTGCCGCTGACCGCAACGCGGATAACATCCGTCATGGTTCGCCGAACCTCCGGGCTAGCGCCCGGGTGGGCCGCTGCGGGTGGGCCGGGGACGCCCCGGGGGGCCGCCACCACCGCGGTCGAAGCCGCCGCGTGGGCCGCCGCCGTCGCCGTTGCGCTGGGGGCCGCGGTCGAAGCCGCCACGTCCGCTGGGCGGGCCGCCGCGACCGGGGCCTCCAGGGCCCTCGGGGCGCCGCTGCGCCGCCGCCGCGATCACTTCATCCGGCTGCGCGCCTTCAAGGATGGCGCGGCGGGAGAGATTGATCCTGCCCATCGAATCGATCTCTGTGACCATCACGGTGATCTCGTCTCCGATCTTGACCACGTCCTCCACGGTGTTCACGCGCTCCTGGGCAAGCTCAGAGATGTGGACCAGTCCGTCCTTGCCCGGAAGGATCTCCACAAACGCGCCGAAGGTCATGATGCGGACGACCTTGCCGGTGTAGACGGTGCCGACTTCGACTTCCTTCGTCAGCCCTTCGATGCGGCCGATCGCCTTGCGCGCCGCCTCCTCGTTCGTCGCGCCGATGAAGATGGAGCCGTCATCCTGGATGTCGATCGAGCAGCCGGTCTCTTCCACGATGGCGCGGATGACGCGTCCACCCGGCCCGATGACGGCGCCGATCTTCTCCGGGTCGATGCTGATCCGGTACATGCGTGGGGCGTGGGGGGAGAGCTCGGCGCGGGGACGGTTGATCGTCTCCGTCATGCGGCCGAGGATGAACATGCGTCCTTCGTACGCCTGCGCCAGCGCCTCTTTCATGATCGCCAGCGTGATGCCTTTGACCTTGATGTCCATTTGCAGGGCGGTGATGCCGCGCTCCGTGCCCGCCACTTTGAAGTCCATGTCCCCCAGGTGGTCTTCCATGCCGGCGATGTCCGTCAGCACCTGGTAACGCCCGTTGGGGTCCAGGATGAGCCCCATGGCCACACCCGCTACCGGGGCGGTGATGGGGACGCCGGCGTCCATGAGGGCCAGCGTGCTTCCGCAGACGCTGGCCATGGAGGAGCTGCCGTTGCTGGACAGCACTTCCGATACCAGCCGGATGGTGTAGGGGAAATCCTCCTCCGCCGGGATGACCGGCAGCAGCGCCCGCTCCGCCAGCGCGCCATGACCGATTTCACGGCGGCGTGGGGAGCCGACCCGGCCGGTTTCGCCGGTGGAGAAGGGGGGGAAGTTGTAGTGGTGGATGTAGCGGCGCAGCTTGATCGGTGAGAGGTTATCCAGCTTTTGGGCGTCGCCCTTGGTGCCCAGGGTGGCCAGGGTCAGCACCTGCGTTTCACCGCGGGTGAACAGGCCGGAGCCGTGGGTGCGCGGAAGGATGCCTACATCGACGGTGATGGGGCGGATTTCCTTGAGGGCGCGCCCGTCCGGCCGCTGCCCGGCGTCCAGGATGGCCCCGCGGACGACGCGGGACAGCTCACTGTCATAGGCGCGGGCCACTTCTCCGGCGTCGTGCTGGCCCGCGAAGTGTCCGACGGTTTCATCGTGCAAGGTATCGATCGCGGTGTAGCGCGCGGTCTTGTCCCCCGCTCCCCGGATGGCGTGCTCCAGCCGGTCGCCCAGGAAGGTGCGCACGGCGAGGGCGACGTCCGCGTCCGGCTCCATGAGGGTGAACTCCCGCTTGGGCTTGCCCACCTCTCGTGCCATACGCTCTTGCAGGGCGACGATGTCCCGGATGGCGCCCTGGGCGATGCGTAGGCCCTCCAGCAGGGCGGCTTCATCGACCTGCTCGGCGCCCGCCTCCACCATCATGATCGCATCGGACGTGCCGGCCACGACCAGGTCGAGGTCGCTCTCAGCGCGCTGGGCGAACGTGGGGTTCACGATGAAGCGGCCATCGACACGGCCGATGCGGACGCCGGCGACGGGCCCGCTAAAGGGGATATCGGAGATAGTGAGTGCGGCGGAGGCGCCGACGATGGCGGCGACGTCGGGGTCGTTCTCCATGTCCACGGACAGGGCGGTGACGATGACCTGGACTTCGTTGCGGAACCCCTCAGGGAAGAGGGGGCGCAGCGGCCGGTCGATGAGGCGGGCGGTGAGGGTGGCCTCGCTGCTGGGGCGTCCTTCCCGGCGGAAGAAGCTTCCGGGGACGCGTCCCGCGGCGTACATGCGCTCTTCGAAGTCCACGGTGAGGGGGAAGAAGTCGGTCCCTTCCCGGACGTTCTTGCTGGCGACCACGGTTGCTAGGACCACCGTTTCGCCAAAGGTAACGGTGACGGCGCCGCCGGCCTGGGCGGCCAGCCTGCCGGTTTCGATCCGCAGGGGGCGGCCATCGATTTCGATTTCAAATGTCTGGGTGGGCATAGCTATGCGAACTCCTCGTTTCGCCGCGATAGGGAACGCGAGACATCCTGATGGGATGAACTATCGAATGCTCGCCTTGCGTTTCACGGGCGTCTGTTGGTGCGGGGACCGGAATAAGAACGGTACTGGGACGTGCGTTTGAACCGGAGGAAACGGCGCGTCTGTGTGCGCTTGCGGCCCCGCGCTGGGTTGCTTCTTTCTCTCTTCTACTTCCTTCACGCGTGCTGGGCAGAGGATGCCCGAACACGAAGAGCCTCCGCTAGCGGCGGAGGCCCAGTTGAGCTATAACGGCGCGATACCGGTTCACGTCGGTCCGGTTAAGGTAGGCCAGCAGGCGACGGCGGCGCCCCACCATTTGGAGCAGGCCGCGCCGGGCGGCGTGGTCCCGGTGGTGCTCACGCAGGTGATCGTTCACCTGGTTGATCCGCTCCGTGAGGAGCGCGACCTGCACCTCAGGGGAGCCGGTGTCCGCTTCGCTGCGCCGGTAGGTCGTGATCAGGTCTGTGGTTCGTTCTAATGTTACCATGCGGCGAAAGTGTAGCATGGGGCTTCGAGGTGGCGCAACCGGCAGCGCCTAGACATCTTGCCGGCTCAGGGTGGCGAGGAACTCAGCGTTGCTGCTGGTCTTCTGCAGCCGCTCAATCAGCCGTTCCGTCGGTTCCGATGAGCTCGATGCGTTGGCGCCGATGAGGGAAATCATGCGGCGGAGCAGGTAGATCTGGCGAAGGTTGTCTTCGCCCAGTAGCAGTTCCTCCCGGCGGGTGCCGGAGCGCGGTACATCGATGGCGGGGAAGACGCGCCGCTCCGCTAGCTTGCGATCGAGGTGCAGCTCCATGTTGCCCGTGCCCTTGAATTCCTCATAGATCAGGTCATCCATGCGGCTGCCCGTGTCTACCAGGCAGGTGGCGATGATGGTAAGGCTGCCCCCCTGCTCCGTGTTGCGGGCGGCACCGAAGAAGCGCTTGGGCGGGTACAGGGCGATGGGGTCCATGCCGCCGGAGAGGGTTCGTCCGCTGGAGGGCATCGCCAAGTTGTAGGCGCGGGAGAGGCGGGTGATGCTGTCCATGAGGATAACGACGTCCGTGCCGCTCTCGACCAGCCGCTTGGCGCGCTCCAGGCCGATCTCGGAAGCGCGAGTGTGATCCTCCACCGGCTCATCGAAGTTGGAGGCGATGACCTCCGCCTTGGTGGACCGCTGCATATCGGTCACTTCTTCCGGGCGCTCACCGATGAGCATGATCATGAGGTGAATATCGGGGTAGTTGGCGGAGATGCCGTTGGCGATATTCTGGAGCAGCATCGTCTTGCCCGCCTTGGGCGGGGAGACGATGAGCCCGCGCTGCCCCCGGCCGATAGGTGCGATCAGGTCGATGAGCCGGTTCGACAGGTTGGCGGTGCTGGTTTCCAGCTTGAGCATCCGGTTGGGGAAGATCGGGGTGAGGCGCTCAAAGTAGGGCCGGGCCTTGGCCACGTCCGGGTCCTGGCCGTTGACGGCCTCCACGCGGAGCAGGCTGTAGTACTTTTCGCCGTCCTTGGGCGTCCGCATCTGGCCCGTGACGTAATCGCCGGTGCGCAGGCCGAAGCGGCGGATCTGGGACTGGGAAACGTAGACGTCGTTCATGCTGGGGAGGTAGCTCTCTCCCCGCAGGAAGCCGTAGCCGTCATCCGCGATCTCCAGCACGCCGCCGCTGAAGATGTTGCCCTGCTGTTCCGTTTGCACCTGGAGGAGCCGGAAAACAAGGTCCGGCTTTTTCATCGTGGCGTATCCGGCGATGCCGACGCCCCTGGCGAGATCGAGCAGTTCCTCCCGGGATTTGGTCTCCAGGTCCGAGATGGAGCCGGCGCGACCCTCGGCGGCGGCCTCAACGCCGTCTCCGTTACGCGCGGCGTCCTCTTCTTCCCGTTCCCGCCAGCGGTTGGGCTGGCCGTTGGGCGAGGAGCCGGGCGGGCCGTTGGGTGAGGCTTCGCTGCGCCGGGGCCGGCGTGTTCGGGAGCTGTATTGGCGCTGATTGGGGTCGGAGCCGTACTGGCGTCCGCGTGGTTCGCCGTACATTGAGGTTACCGCGTCCCCTTTCCGGATATCATTGTTTGTTCCCCCTCTTTGGTGGCGCCGCTGCCAAGGTTGGTAAGCGCGCGCTGGTAATCACTGAGAAATCGCTCGATGCCGATATCGGTGAGCGGGTGCTTGAGCATGCTCAGGAGCACGGAATACGGGATGGTGGCGATGTGCGCTCCTGCCTGGGCCGCTTCCACCACGTGTCGAGGGTGGCGGAGGCTCGCCGCCAGCACCTGGGTGGGAATGTGGAAGCGGTCGAAGATTGTAACGATCTCCCGCACCAGCGCCATGCCGTCCTCGCCGATATCGTCCAGCCTGCCGACGAAGGGGCTGACGTAGGTGGCGCCGGCGGTGGCGGCAAGAAGCGCCTGGTTTGTGCTGAAAATGAGCGTGGTGTTGATGCGGATGCCTTCCCGGGAGAGCCGGGCGATCGCCTTGAGCCCTTCTTCGTCGATCGGGATCTTGACGACGACGTTGGGATGCCACGCCGCGATGGCCCGCGCTTCCTCCACCAGTTCATCCGCCGTGCGGGAGAGGCATTCCGCGGAGATGGGGCCATCGACCAGCCGGGCGATCTCGATGACGCGGTCCCGGTAGGGGACGCCCACTTCTTTGGCGATGAGCGTCGGGTTCGTGGTCACCCCCGCCAGAACACCGAGGTCGGCGGCGTGACGGATCTCATCGATGTTCGCGGTATCAAGGAAGAGCCGCATGGGTTCTCCTCTCCTCAATGCTCGGGTCGCCGGTCGGTGATGGTTTCAAGGGTTGGTGCTCAGAATGGTTTGAATATCGGTAGCAAGGTCATGATCGGCAGGGTGGCAAGGATCACGAGGCCAAAGACGATGGGCACGTTGTCCGCAAGTGCCGCTTCCAACTCAGGGGTGGTCAGGGTTTCTTTCTTTTGCGCCTGTAACGTCAGAAGCTGCACGCGTCGCAGCCCGAGGCTCATGAGGGGTACGCAGATGACCGCGTTGAGGAGGTAGAGCGCGGTGAGGGCGAGGAGCCAACCCGTCGTGATGAAATTATATCCTTGTTCAAGTGTCCATGCAAATCCGGTGATTCCTACCAGGATTGTTCCCGGAACAAGCAGGGCGATCTTGGCGTTATCCGCTTCCTCAAATGCGGCGATTCTGCGTTCAAGACTTGTCATGGTCCATCCCCGAAACAGCGGGAGGAGTACGGTCAGGAGGCCGCCCGCCATCATGAAGAGTGCCAGCGTGTGGAGCAGGCGGAGAACATTATCGACGTTCACGCGTCGAGGACGGGGCTCCGGGGTGCGCGTGGGGTGGATGCTTCCTGCACGGCTCGCTCGCCTTTCGATCTCTGGAGCGCCGCGCCGATGAACTCGCGAAACAGGGGCTGGGGCCGGTTGGGACGGGAACTGAACTCCGGGTGGAACTGGGAACCGACCATCCATGGGTGGTCCTTGATCTCGCAGATCTCGACGAGTGCGCCGTCCGGGGAAACGCCGCTGACGATGAGGCCGACCTCCGCCAGCGCTTCGCGGTAGGCGTTGTTGAACTCGAACCGGTGGCGATGCCGCTCCACGACCTCGTCGGCGCCGTACGCGCACCGAGCCTGCGTTCCGGCGATCAGGCGGCAGGAGTAGGCGCCCAGCCGCATCGTCCCGCCCTTGTCCTCGATGCCCTCCTGCTCAGAGAGCAGGCTGATGACGGGGTAGCGTGTGTCGGGACGAAACTCGGTGGAGTTGGGCTCTGCCGAATCGAAGCGCTCCCGCGCCGCGGCGATGACCATGACCTGCATGCCCAGGCACAGGCCCAAGTAGGGAACCCGGTTGGCCTTGGCGTAGGTGGCGGCGGCGATCTTCCCCTCGATGCCGCGCTCCCCGAAGCCGCCCGGCACCACGATGCCATCGGCATCGCGTATGAGGTCCGCCCCCCCCGGGCGCTCCAGTTCCTCCGCGTGCACCCAGCGGATGTTGATGCCGGCCCTGTGGTGGACGCCGGCATGGGTGAGCGCCTCCCGGACGGAGAGATAGGCGTCCGGCAGTTCCACGTACTTGCCGACGATGGCGATATCGAGGAAGTGTTCCGGGTTCTTCAGGCGCTCCACCATGGCCGCCCATTCCCTCAGGTCGCGCTGGGGGGACGTCATGTGCATGCGCTCAAGGATGAAGTCCCCCAGCCCGGCCGATTCCAGTGCCAACGGCACTTCATAGATGCTGCTCATCGTGTTCAAGGGGATGACGGCGCGGGGCTGGACATCGCAGAAGAGGGCGATCTTCTCCTTGATGTCGTCGGCGACGGGGTAATCGCTGCGGGCGACCACGACATCGGGCTGGATGCCGATGGAGCGGAGATCGCGCACGCTGTGTTGGGTGGGCTTGGTCTTCAGCTCGCCGGCGGCGACGATGTAGGGCAGGTAGGTAAGGTGGATGGACAGCGTGTCTGTCCGCTCTTCTTCGTTGCGGAGCTGGCGGATCGCCTCCAAGAATGGCTGCCCTTCGATGTCGCCGACGGTGCCCCCAATTTCGATGATGACGACCTCCGCCCCGCTGGCCTGGGCGTGCTCACGCACCCGGGCTTTGATCTCGTCGGTGACGTGGGGGATGGTCTGAATCGTGCGGCCCAGGTAATCGCCCCGACG
The DNA here is from genome assembly GCA_009693105.1 of Dehalococcoidia bacterium. Classification (GTDB taxonomy): domain Bacteria; phylum Chloroflexota; class Dehalococcoidia; order SHXV01; family SHXV01; genus SHXV01. The sequence continues at coordinate 31,728 of SHXV01000008.1, read as the reverse complement.
CTCCTTGGAGATGACCGTCTGGTGGATCTGGCCGGCGGTGATGGAACTGAGGCGGGTCAGCTCGGTATCGATGAAGCGTTCGTAGTGGCCCAGATCCAGGTCCGTCTCCGCGCCATCGGCCGTAACGAAGACTTCCCCGTGCTGGTAGGGGGACATGGTGCCGGGGTCGACGTTGAGATAGGGATCGAGCTTTTGAATGGAGACGGAGATGTTGCGGCTTTTGAGGATTCTTCCCAGCGCCGCTGTAGTTATGCCCTTTCCGACGGAGCTTACGACCCCACCGGTGACAAAGATCAATTTCGGCATAGGCCCCTGAATATGGGCTACCGCGGTCATTTCGCACCGCTCTCGTCATCTTAAGAGGGGGGGCCGACCCTGTCAACGCGCGGGGGGCAGCTGTTACGCAGTGTTCATCAGCGCGGTCGCGCATCCCCGTTGCCGGCGCCTGATTGTTCTTGCCGGGCCCCCTGGGGCGGGCCTATACTGGCACCCTAACCGAAACGACACGACCGCAGAGACCCCGCTATGCCTACTATCGCTGACCTCGCTGTTCTGCAAGAGCTCGATACATCGCTTGATGAGCAGCGCGCAACGCTCCGCCACCTGGACATGCGCCTGGCCGATCAGGGCGCCTACTACGAAGCGCGGGTGGCGCTCCAGACCAGCGAATCGCACCTGCGTGACCTGGACTCCGTCCAACGGGAGGCGGAGACCCGCGCGGAGGAGGTGCGCTCCAAGCTGCAGGCGGAGGAGCGCCGGCTCTACGATGGCAGCGTGGTCAGCTCCCGCGAGCTGACCACGCTGCAGCAGGAGGTGGCGAATCTGCAGAAGCAGCTCCGTACCCGTGAGGAGACGCTGCTCGCCGTGATGACGCAAGTTGAGGATGTGGCGGGCGCCCACGTTGCCGCGCGTGCCCGCTCGCAGGAAGCGCGAGAGCAGCGTCAGGCGGAGGTCGCCCAGCTGGAGGAGCGGCGCACGGTCGTGGAGCGCGCTATCGGGGAGCTGGAGGCGAAGCATCGCGATGCCGTGGGGCGGATCGCCGCCGATGTCCTGGCCGTGTACGAGGACCTGCGCCGCCGCAGACGGGGCCGGGCGGTGGTCCACATCGAACGCGGCGCCTGCGGTGGCTGCCGGGTCAACCTCCCGGGGGGCGTCGCTTCCCAGGCCCGCTCAGCAACAGCGGTGGCGCGCTGCCCCAGCTGTGAACGCTTTCTGGCGGGCGGTTAGGGGGCGGGCGCGTGCGTGCGGTTGGCTACTTCCGTGAGTTCTCCCATGAGCGGGCTGAGGGCGATTCGCTTTCCCGCCAGAATGAGACGTTCCTGGAGTTCTGCCGCAGAGAGGGGTATGAACCGGCGGCGACTTTCCTCGATACCGCCACCTCCGGCGATTCCCGTACCGGCTTTCGCCAGATGCTGTCTTACCTGCGCCAACCGGAAAAGGGCTTCGTCGTCGTCGCCGTGAGCGCCGTCGATCGGCTGGGGGAGAATATGCGGGAGGCGGCGCGCTCCTTCTTCGAGATCGAGAGCCTGGGCACGCAGGTTGTTGTCAGCCAGGGGGGCGATGGGCTGGCGGACCTGTTGCACGCGTGGACCGGCGATGGCCGCCGCGGGGAGGTGGGGGAACGCGTGCGCGCCGCCATGCGGCGCAAGGCGGTGGGTGGGGAGGTGCTGGGTCGCCCGCCATACGGCTATGCCGTCGGGCCCAAGCGCCGGCTGGAACTGGTGCCGGAAGAGGCGACCATCGTTCGCTTCATTTACCGTCTCTACCTGCACGAAGGAATCGGTGTGCGCCTCATTTCCCGGCGGCTGAACGAAGAAGGGCTGAAGACGCGCCGCGGGGGCAACTGGAGCATGGTGTCCATTCGGGACATCCTGCGCAACCGCGCCTACCTTGGCACCTACAATCGCTTTGGGGTGCGGGTGCCGGGGAGTCACCCGGCGCTGGTTTCGCCGGATGACTTCCGGCTGGTGCAGGATCGGCTGAGCGCCCGGCGCACGGCGCGCCCCATGGCGGAGGGGGAAGAGCGGGCGCCGCGGAAGCCGTTTCTCCTCTCCGGCCTGGCCTATTGCGGGGCCTGCGGCAACCGGATGATCGGGGTGAGCCGCCGCCAGCACTGGAAGCGGCGCAGCAGTGGGATGGAGATGACGGCGGAATACCGCTACTACCAATGTGAGAGCCGCACCAACCAGAGTATGTGCGCCTACCATACCCGGCGGGCGGACGATCTGGAAGTGGAGGTCTGCCAGGTCCTGAACGAGGATCGGGCGGCGCGGCCCGTTCTGCGCGCCGGCAACGAGCAGGCGGTGAGGGCAGAGGCGGAGGAGGCGGCGGGGCAGCTTCGAGGGCGGCTGGTTCAGTTTGACCGGCGGATCGGAGCGCTCCTTGACCAGACGGTGCAGGGGCGGATGACGAAGGAGCGGCTTCGGCGCGATTCCGCGGCGCTGGCCCGGGAGCGCATGGCGTTGGAGGATGAGTTGGTGGAAGTGGAGATGCGCGTCCGCCGCCAGGAGGGGAACGAGGAGCGGGAGCAGTTGCGCAACCGGGCGTTGGACGACGTGAAGACGCGCTGGGGTTCCCTGGAGGACGATCGGAAGCAGGCGCTATTCCGCTCCCTTATCGACCGGGTTGTCGTGGACGACGACGCTATCCACGTCCACCTGCGGCCATGACGACGGGCGATGCGACGTGGGTGGTGCAGAGCGATGGCGCCTCTCGGGGCAACCCCGGCCTGGCGGCCATCGGCTGCGTGGTGCGGGACCCGGCGGGCGCGGTGTGCTATCGGATCGGGCGGGCCATCGGCCACGCCACGAACAACCAGGCAGAATACCGGGCGGCGCTGGCCGGACTGGAGGCGGCGCTCTCCCTGGGGGCTGCGGAGGTTGAGCTGCGCATGGACTCGGAACTGATTGTACGGCAGCTGGAGGGGCGCTACCGCGTGCGCAACGCCGCCCTGCTCCCCCACTTCCAGGCGCTGGGGGCGCTGACGCGCCAGTTCGGGCGGTTCTCCGTTCGCCACGTCCGGCGCGAGCTGAACCGGGAGGCGGATGCGCTGGCCAATGCGGCGCTGGACGGGCAGCCGTTCGAGGGGGAGGGCGACGCCGTGCTTGTCGTGCCGGCCGCATCGGTCTCGTCATCGGGCGGCTCCCCTCGACTCAAAGGCAGCCCCAAACAGGTCGTCTGGGCGGGTCGCATTCGCGGTGAAAAGCTGTCCGCGGCAGAGGCAATCCGGAGTCAGTATCCGGTTCAGGTTCGCGCCGATGTTGAGCGGGCGGTGGCAGCGCTTCGTGCCGAAGCGTCGGCGAAGTGGTGGATCGAGTCCCGAAACGAGACCGCTCAGGAACTGATCGAGAAGCACATGGAGCCGGTTGAACAGGGGGATCGGAATGGATGACGCGGTTCGGACAGCGCTGAGCAAGGACACGCTCATCGACATCACGACGACGGGGCGCAAGAGCGGCCAGCCGCGCAGGATCGAGATCGCATTCATTCTTGAGGGCGACGGTTTGTACATCACGGCCACGCCGGACCGGCGGCGGAACTGGTTCGCCAACATGCGCGCCGACCCGCGCTTCACCTTCCACCTGAAGCAGAGTTTGCAGCGCGACATCCCGGCGACGGCGACGCCGATCACGGACGTGACGGAGCGGCGCGCCTTCTTCACCAGCCAGCTCGGCGAACGCTGGACGCAGTTCAAGGACGACCTGGAGGACTGGATCGCGCGCAGCCCCCTTGTGCGCGTGCGGCTAGAGGACGGGCGCTAGCAGCGGCGGTCAGCCGCGGCCGGCGGCGCTTTGGCTGAAGCGGTCCACCCGGATGATCCGGCGCTCGTGCGTGCCCTCGCCGATCTTCGTGCCGCCTTCGTGGTAGACGGCGACATCGAAGAACGCTTTGCGCCCGTCGCGGAACTCGCGCAGCGTCACCTTCGTCAGCACCTGCTCGCCGATCTTCACCGGCGCGTAGTGGTGGACATCGACGTGAAAGCCGACGGACTCCTCCCCTTCCTCCATGTGCGCGGTGAGCAGCTCGCGGCAGGTGCTTTCCATCATCTGGATCATGAACGGCGTGGCCAGCACGGGGTTCGCCAGGTGGGGCGTGCCCATCCCCGCCGTGACGGTGAACGTTTGCTCCGCGGTCAGGCCGGCCTGCAGTGTCGGTTTCGGCATGGTGAGGCGACTTTAGCACACCGCCGGATCAGTTGACACATGCCGCCGGCGCCGGTAGCCTTTTCAGTACGATGATCGCTCGAAACCTCGTCCACCATCGCGCCACGGAACACCGGGCCTCATTGCGCGGCACGGCTGCTCGCGTCCGTCATGGGGCCGGTTTGTAGCGGAGCGGAATTCTGAGTACCTTGTGTGCCCCTTCCGCTGTGGAAGGGGCGCTTTCATTCCGGGGAGTGCAAATGGATGAGAAAGCGCCGGGTGCGGTGGAGGCGGAGATTCGCGCCAGCCGGCCCGAAGACACCGCTGCCATCGCCACGCTGATCGCGCGGCAGAGCTTCCGCGCCGATGGCAGTGGCTCCCTCATTCCCGTCGGCGCCGATGGCATCCGCGCCGTGATCGCGGATGAGGGGCGAGGCCGCTTTTTCACCGCCATCTCCGCCACGGGCGATGTCGCCGGCTGCTGTTCGTTCGTGGTGTACGGGCTGCCGGTGGAGCAGGAGCGCCTGCTCGCGAGCCTGCGCACACGGCTGACGGCGGACCACCTTGAAGGGCACCTGCGCCTGCTCAACGTCGAGCGTTCGCCCGCGGAGGGAACGATCGCGGAGCTGCGCTCGCTGGCGGTCGATGACGGCAGCCGCGGGCGCGGGCTGGGGCTGCGCCTGATCGAGGCGACGAAGGTGGCGGCGCGGGAGCGGGGCTTCCGGGAGCTGTACGCGCTGGTGAACGCGCAGTCGCTGCCGGTGTTCGAGCGGGCGGGCTTCCGGCGGACGGTGCGGACGCCACAGAAGCTGCTGCGCGACTGCGTGAGCTGCCCCATCCTGGAGCACTGCGCGGAGATACCGGTGGTCGTCGCGTTGGCGTAGCGAACGGGCCGCCATGCTACACTGGAATCTGATTCGAACGGGAGTGATATGCCGAAGATCAGGGTCGAGCCGTCAGGTATCGAGTTCGCAGCGAACGACGGCGATACGTTGATGGACGCGGCGCACGAGGCCGGCTACTACTGGCCCACCACCTGCGGCGGCCAGGCGATCTGCACCACCTGCGCCACCGTCGTCATCGAGGGTAGGGAGCACCTGGATGACATGGGCCGCGGTGAGCGGCGGGCGCTGGAGGAAGGGCGGGGCCCCGCCGGTCCAAAGCACTTTCGCCTGGGCTGCCAGGCCCGTGTGCATGGCGGCGACGTTGTGGTGCGCAAGCCGGGCGTCGGACCGATCAAGATCAGCTAAAGCAGGGGACAGATGAACATCGCCATCCTCGATTACGGCGCCGGGAACCTGCGCAGCGTGGCGCGGGCGGTGGCGCGCGCCGGCTATGAAGCGACGGTGACGGCCAGCCCGGCCGATGCGCTGGCGGCGGATGCGGTCATCCTCCCCGGCGTAGGCGCGGCGGCGGACACGATGCGCAACCTCACTGAATCGGGGTTGGTGGGGCCGGTGCGAGAAGTCATCGCGCGCGGCACGCCGTTCCTGGGCGTGTGCATGGGGCTGCAGGCCCTGTTCACGGTGAGCGAGGAGGGCGGCGAGCATCGCTGCCTCGATGTCATCCCCGGCCGGGTGCGGCGCTTCTCCCCAGGGCTGAAGGTGCCGCAAATCGGCTGGAACACGGTGCATGAGCTACGGCCGCACCCGGTGTTTGAGGGCATCCCGGACGGGTCCTACTTCTACTTCGTGCACAGCTACTACGTGGACCCGGAGGACCAGAGTGTCATCATTGGGGAGACGGATTACGGGCGAACCTTCCCCAGCGTGATCGCGCGGGGGTCGCTGGTGGCCACCCAGTTTCACCCGGAGAAGAGCGGCGCCGCCGGGCTTCGGCTGTACGCCAACTTCCTGCGGATAGCGGAGCGCGCGCTGACGGGGCAGGCCGTTCGGCCGGGCGAGGGCGCGGGCTGATGGAGATCATCCCCGCCGTCGATATTCGCGATGGGCGCTGCGTCCGGCTGTACCAGGGCGATTACGCGCAAGAGACGGTGTTTCCCGATAGCCCGGTGGAGGCGGCCACGCGCTGGGTGGCGCTGGGAGCGGGGCGGCTGCACGTCGTCGACCTGGACGGCGCGCGCAGCGGCCAGCCGGTGAATCGCCAGGCGATCGAGGACATCATCCGGGCGGCGGAAGCGCCGGTGGAAGTGGGGGGCGGCATCCGTACCATCGAGACGGTGCACGCTTACCTGGACGCGGGCGCGGAACGCGTCGTCATCGGCACGTCGGCGCTGTCCGATGGGGCGATGGTGGAGGCGGCGGCGCGGGAGCATCCGCAGGGGATCGTCGTATCGGTGGATGCGCGCGATGGCATGGTGGCCGTCAACGGCTGGACGGAGCAGACGCGCGAGCCGATCGATGCGTTTGTGGACCGGGTGCTGGCGCTGGGCGTGCGGCGGCTTATCTTCACCGACGTCTCGCGCGACGGCACGCTGACGGAGCCGAACTACGCGGCGCTGGAGGCGCTGGTGAAGCGCGCCGGCGTGCCCGTGATCGCAGCGGGGGGAATCGCCTCCGTGGAGCACCTGCTGCGGCTGGCGGACATCGGCGTAGAGGGGGCGATCATCGGGCGGGCGCTGTACACGGGCGATATCGCGCTGCCGGAGGCGATGCGGGCACTGGCGGAGCGGGTGGCGGACTGACATGCTGACGAAACGGATCATCCCCTGCTTCGACGTGGCGGACGGCCGCGTGGTGAAGGGCGTCTCCTTCGTGGAGCTGCGCGACGCCGGCGACCCCGTGGATCTGGCGCGCCTCTACGACGAGCAGGGCGCGGACGAGATCGTATTCCTCGACATAACGGCGTCCCACGAGGATCGCACGACGGTCTACGACATGGTGCGCCGCGTGGCGGACGAGTTATTCATCCCCCTCACCGTGGGCGGCGGCATCCGCAGCGAGGACGATATACGGATGCTGCTGGAGCAGGGGGCAGACAAGGTCTCGATCAACACGGCTGCCGTGACGGAGCCGGACTTGGTAGGCCGCGCCTCCGCTCGCTTCGGGGCGCAGTGCATCGTCGTCGCCATCGATGCGCGCAAGGTGGGGAAGGGGCGGTGGGAGGTGTACACGCACGGCGGGCGCCGGCCCACGGGCCTCGATGCCGTCGAATGGGCGAAGCGGGTCGTGGATCTGGGCGCGGGCGAGCTGCTGGTGACCAGCATGGATACGGACGGCCACTTGCAAGGGTACGACCTGCCGATGCTGCGGGCGATAAGCGAGGCGGTGCCGGTGCCGGTCATCGCCAGTGGGGGGGCGGGCACGCCGGAGCACCTGCGCGCTGCCATCTTGGAGGGCGGGGCCGATGCGGTCCTGGCGGCCAGCATCTTCCACTTCGGCACGTACAGCATCGGCGCGGTGAAGGACTACCTGGGCCGGCACGGCGTGCCCGTGCGGCCCCTGGCGACTGAGATCGAGGAGCGTTAAGCATGTTGGAGTACAAGGACAACGGGCTGATCCCGGCGATCATCCAGGACGACGCCAGCGGCGACATCCTGATGCTGGGCTACATGAATGAGGAGTCGATCCGGCGGACGTTGCAGTCGGGCGAGGTGTGGTTCTACAGCCGCTCCCGCCGGGAGCTGTGGCACAAGGGTGCCACCTCCGGCAACGTGCTGACGCTGCGCAGCATCAAGACGGATTGCGATGAGGACGCCATCCTCATCCGCGCCGCCCCCGCGGGCCCCACCTGCCACACGGGCGAGCGATCCTGTTTCTTCGCGGAGATCCCGGAAGAGCTGCGCACTCCCGCTTCCACTTAGGAGAAGAGCAATGCCGACTGCGCCGGTCAACGGCACGTCGCTGTACTACGAGCTGACCGGACTCGGCCCGCCGCTGGTGCTGGTGCACGGAAGTTGGGGCGACGGGCGCAACTGGGACGCCGTCGTGCCGGGGCTGGCGGAGCGCTTCGCCGTCCTCACCTACGATCGCCGCGGCCACAGTCGCAGCGCCCCCGCCACGTCGCCGGGGAGCATGGAGGAGGACGCGCTCGACCTGGCCGCCCTCATCGAGACGCTGGGCCTCGATCCCGCCAACATCGCCGGAAACTCTTACGGCGCGGCCATCGTCCTGCGGTTGGCGCCGCTGCGGCCGGAGCTGTTCCGGGCGCTGGCCGTGCATGAGCCGCCACTGTTCGGGGTGCTGGCCGATGATGCGGCGGCGCAACCGGTGCTGGCGGAGCTGCGCAAGCGGGTCGACGCGGTGGTCCAGCAGCTTGGTGCGGGCGACCTGGCGGGCGGAGCGTTCGCGTTTGTGGAAACGGTGGGGTTCGGGCCGGGCGCCTGGGCGAAGCTGCCCCCGGCGATGCAGGACCTGTTCATCGCCAACGCGCTCACCTGGTACGACGAGATGCGGGACCCGGACGTGTTCGCCATCGATCTCGCCGCGCTGGAGCGCTTCCCTTACCCGGCGATGGTGACGCGGGGAGAGAATGGCCCGCCTTTTTTCGCGCCTGTTGTTGCGGCAATTGCGCGGGCGCTGCCTCTGTCGAATGTCCGCGAGTACACTTTCCCGATGGCCGGGCACGCGCCACACGTGACGACGCCGCAGGCGTACATCGAGGTGACGGGCGCGTTCTTCTCCGCTGAGGGGATGCCGGGCTAGCAAGCTAGATTGTGTAGCTATCGCCGCGGAGCTGCCGGGCGATCTTCTCCGCCGGGACAAAGCCGTAGTTCACCCCGCGGGGCTGGCCACCGGCGAACACGACCGTGCTGGGCACGGTGAGGACGCCGTACTGCCGCGCCATGTCCCGCCGGGCGATGGCGTCGATCTCCTCGACGATGAGCGGGCGGGGCCAGCGCTCCCGCAGGCGCTCCAGGGCGGGGCGCTGCATCTCTCGGCATTGCACGCAGTCCTCCGTGGTGAACAGCAGAACGCGGTCGACATCTTCTTCCCCCGCGACGCTGACCGCGGCCGCCAACGCGCTCCCGGCGCGGCGGCGTACCCACCAGCGCCCGGCTATGACGGCGGCGGCGAAGACGGCGAGGAGGAGCAGCGCGAGGAGGATGCGCTCCATCAGGGAGCCTGGGCGTGACCGGCGGAGCGGATCAGCCCCAGCCGGGCGAGCTGGAAATAGATGAAGCAGCCCGCGCAGAAGTTGATCGTGAAGTTGATGAAGGCTAGCGCCGTCACGATCCAGGAGAGCGTCCAGCCCACGGCGGGGCTGCCCGCCAGCAGGAACGCCGTCGCCGCCAGCAGGAAGACGGCGCCCAGCCCCTGGGCGAAGCGGTGCGGCATCGGGTCTTCCGCGATCACGTTGGGCCTGACCAGGCCCAACGGCTTCAGCAGCCGGTGGTAGATTTGCTGGAAGAGGGCGACCGGCGGCGCGACGGTGCCGATGGCGAGGACTAGGCCGGTGAAAAGCACCAGCCAGGTGCCGGCGTCTCCACCCAGGACGAAGGCGAGCACGGTGAGGATGACGATGAGTGCCTGGTTAGTCTTGAGAGCGGAACGATCGACGCGCATGAGAGTCCCCCGCCGACATAAAGTCGAGCTTTGAGCTCCAGTTTGTCACCTTCAGGGACGGGCGTCAACGGGAAGTGGCGGGGGTGGCCTGGGCCTTCGCATCGCCGGCGATGACGGCGTGGAGGGCGGCGATCGCGACCTCGATCTGGTCGCTGTCCGGGTCTCGCGTTGTCAGGGCTTGCAGCTTCAGGTTTGGCTGGAACACGAGCCGGACCAGGCGGAAGCGCCAGAAGGCGGCGGAGAAGCGCAGGATCTCGTAGGCGATGGCGGCGATGATCGGCAGCAGCGCGACGCGGGAGAAGATCAGGAGGGGCCAGGGCAGATCCCCGACGGCGGCGAAGACGACGATAGCCACCACCATGACGACCAGGAGGAAGCCGGTGCCGCAGCGGGGATGGGCGTTGGGGAAGGGCAGGACGCCGGCGGCGGTGAGCGGCGCCCCCTGCTCCCACGCGTGGATCGTGCGGTGCTCCGCTCCGTGGTAGGCGAAGGTGCGCCGGATGTCCTTCAGCCGACCAATGAGCGCGACATAGCCCAGGAACATCGCCAGGCGGATGCCGCCCTCCAGGGCGAACAGGCCGGTGCCGCTTGTCGAGAACAGGCGGCCGATGAGCCCCGTGGCCAGCAGGGGTGCGATGAAGAAGACGGCAGCGATGAATGTGAGCGAGGCCGCTAGGGTGACCGCGATGGCGCCACTACTGATCTCCTCCTCGCCCTCATCCTCCAGCGCGGCGTTGGCGGAGAAGAGAAGGGCCTTCATGCCCAGGGTCAGCGTCTCCGCAAGGACGATGACGCCGCGGAGGAACGGCACGCGGCGGATGCGGCCGACGTAGAGGCCGCGTAGCTGCTCCTGGTGCAGCCGGATGCCGCCATCGCCTGTGCGGACGGCGACGGCCATCGACCGCGCGCCGCGCATCATCACGCCTTCCATCACGGCCTGTCCGCCGTAGTAGTAAGGCCGAGCGAGCGCCATGAGGAGCAGAGTCTTCATCGAGTCAAGCATAGCATGAAGGGGGGCGATCAGCTATCGACCGGGGTGGTGTAGCAGGAGCTCGGCCGTGGGGTCCACGGCCCCGCGATGGGGGTGAGCGGGTTGGCCGGCGCACATCTGGCTCGTGATGCTCCAGAAGTCGACCGGGTTGCGGAAGGGCCGTCCGCCAGCGGTGGAGGAAGCGAGGTCCGCCATGATCGCCAGAGAGAGGCTGCCGGACGCGATCCCGCCGGGCGCAGGGGCAATCCTCCCGCCGATGCCTGCGCCGGATGAGGGGATAGCCTGTCCTATTGCCTTCTCTGCTTCTCCGATCTGGAGACGGGTGGTGGCGGGCGTTTGCCCGGCCGCAAGGAGAGCGGCGCGGTGATCTTGGAGGGAGATGCGGTCCGGCCCCGTACGCCGGGTGAATGGGGTTGCTGCATCGAGCGTATGACCGGGATTGCTAGTGGAGACGCTGGGGGAGAACACCCAGAGGGTGGCGACCACGGCGAAGAGGAGCCCGAAGACGATCGATACGCGTGTCTGGCCGGTTCTCCGGGATCGTCTGGGGCGCACGCTTAGGTTTCCCTCCTGCGGCCGCTGGCGATGAGGATGATCACGAGTCCGGCCGCCGCCGCCCCGACGGTCAGGAGGACGCGTAGACGTCGCCGTAGTTAGCGGCGCCGGCGCTGATGATGGTGGAGGATTCCCCGTTCGTTGACGTGAATGACACACCCGTAGCTACGAGCAGGCGGAGCGCGCCGAGAACGCCGACGACGAATATGCTCCGCTTGAACGAGCGGACCTTTCGGCGGCGCTGGGTGGGTAACCGCTTGATCGGATGATTCCAAGATGCTCCTCCCGCAGAGTGGGACTCCGCCGCATACAGTGCGGCTGGTGCCATAATAGTTGGCACCTCTGCAGGGAAACATGAGGGACTTGCCGGTGGTTTGGGAAAGAATTCCCCTAGGGGAATACCCTTACTTTGCCGCCCGCTTGACGGCGGGCGCCTTGCGGGTGGGCGCCCTGGCGGCAGGGGCTTCGGCCGTGGGGGCTTCTTCGGCGGGGGCTTTGGGGGCCGCGGCTTTGGCGTAGCGGCGGTTGAACCGGTCGACGCGGCCGGCCGTATCGACGAGGCGCTGCTCCCCGGTGTAGAAGGGGTGGCATTTGCTGCACAACTCCACGCGCATCTGGGGCAGGGTGGAGCGGGTGGTGAACTCGTTCCCGCAGGCGCAGCGGACGATGCTCTCGACGTAGTTGGGGTGGATGGACGCTTTCAACGGTGTTCCTTTCGCGCTTTAGCCAGCCGGGGCAAAAACGCTGACCTTCTTTTTACGGTCTTTGGAGTAGGGGGCGAACTTCACCTGGCCCTCGATGAGGGCGTACAGGGTATGATCCCGGCCGACGCCCACGTTCTCCCCCGGGTGGATGCGGGTGCCGCGCTGCCGCACGATGATCGTGCCGGCGTTGATGCGCTCCCCATCGAAGCGCTTCACGCCCAAGCGCTGGCTGTTGCTATCGCGACCGTTACGGGAGCTGCCTCCCGCCTTCTTGTGTGCCATGGTTCAATCTCCCAGATTTACTAACGTACGGTGCCGGGAATCGTTCCGGCAGGGCCGGGTGGCGTGACGGAACGCCGCATCTGGCCTATTCCGCGGCGGCGACCTCTGGTTGTGAGTGTCCGTCGCCCGAGCCTATCTCGCGAATCGCCAGCCGGGTGTACTTTTGGCGGTGGCCGATGCGGCGGCGCGTCCGCACCTTGGCCTTGTAGGTGGCGACGATGATCTTGTCGCCCAGGGTCTGCTCCAGCACCTCCGCCACCACGCGGGTGCCCGCGACGATGGGCGCGCCGATGGTGATGTTCTCACCGTCGCCCACGGCGAGCGCGTCGAACTCTACCCGGTCTCCGGGCTCGAGGGCGAGCTTCTCGACCTCGAGGGTCATGCCCGGTTCAACCCGGTATTGTTTGCCACCGGTGCGAATCACCGCGTACATAGGTGCTCCATTTCCTGATCGGAACGACATCATATCGTGCCGGTACTGCTGCGTCAAAACGAATCGAATCTGGTGGCAGGGTTAGGCAGGCGTCGGGCCGGGGTCCGGCTCTAGGGTGGACTGGGCCGGTCCTCCCCCCCATGCCAGCCCGGTTGTGCTGGATGGGCGGGGCGTTTCGCGTTCGTCTGCCGTCGGCGCGGCCGGGGCGCTGCCCGCGGAAGCGGTCGTCCCGATCTCTGAGGGCGGCGGCGCGTCATCGGTGGACTGAAACAGCCGTTTCAGCGCCTCCCCTTCGATCGTCTCTTCTTCGATGAGGACCCTGGCGATCCGGCTGAGCTTGTCCCGGTTTCCCTGCAGGGAGCGGCGCGCTTTCTGGTGGGCGGCATCGATGATGGCGCGAACCTCTTCGTCGATCTCCTCCGCCACCTTCTCAGAGTAGTCACGCTGCTCCGAGATTTCGCGGCCGAGGAAGATGAGCTCTTCCTTCCGCCCGAAGGTGCGCGGGCCCAACTTCTCGCTCATGCCCCACTGGGTCACCATCTGGCGGGCCAGCTTGGTCGCCCGGCTGATGTCATCGGACGCGCCCGTCGTCATCTCATCAAACTGGAGTTCCTCCGCCGCGTGGCCGCCGAGCATGGAGGCGAGCATGGCCTCAAATTGGCGCTTGGTGCCCAGGTGGCGTTCTTCGTCCGGCAGGAAGCGGGTGTAGCCGCCGGCCATACCGCGAGAGACGATCGTGATCTTGTACACCGGGTCGGCATCGGGGAGGGTGTAGGCGACAAGGGCGTGTCCCGCTTCGTGGTAGGCGATGATTTCCTTCTCACGCGGGCTGATGACGCGGCTCTTGCGTTCCGGCCCCGCGATGACCCGGTCCACCGCCTCCTCGAACTCATCCATGGCCACTTTCTTCTTGTTTCGGCGGGCTGCAAGGATGGCTGCTTCGTTCATCAGGTTGGCCAGGTCCGCCCCGGAGAAGCCGGGCGTTTGTTTGGCCAGTATGTCCATATCGACATCGGCGTCTAGCGGCTTGCCCTTGGCGTGCACGTTGAGGATGGCGACGCGGCCGCGCACGTCCGGGCGGTCCAGCACCACCTGGCGGTCGAACCGGCCGGGGCGAAGCAGCGCCGGGTCCAGGATGTCCGGCCGGTTGGTGGCGGCAATGACGATGACGTTGGTGTTGGTGCCGAACCCGTCCATTTCCACCAGGATCTGGTTCAGGGTCTGCTCCCGTTCATCGTGAGAGCCGCCCAGGCCAGCACCACGCTGGCGGCCGACGGCGTCGATCTCGTCCACGAAGACGATGCAGGGGGCGTTGCGCTTGGCCTGTTCAAAGAGGTCGCGTACACGGGATGCGCCCACGCCGACGAACATCTCCACAAACTCGGAGCCGCTGATGGAGAAGAAGGGGACGCCGGCTTCACCCGCCACGGCCCGGGACAGGAGCGTTTTGCCGGTTCCGGGCGGGCCCACCAGCAGGACGCCCCGGGGGATACGTGCGCCCAGGGCGGCGAACTTCTCCGGGAACTTGAGGAATTCCACGATCTCCTGCAGCTCTTCCTTCGATTCGTCCACGCCGGCGACGTCGGCAAAGGTCACGGTTGACGTGTTGCCGACGAACATGCGGGCTCGGCTCTTGCCGAAGCTCATCGCCTGGGAATTGGAGCCCTGCGCCTGCCGCATCATGAAGATGATGATGCCGACAAAGATGAGGATGGGCAGGAAGTTCAGCATCAGCCCAAGGATGCTTCCGAACTGGCTGGGCTCCGCCACCTCCACCTGCACGCCGTTGGGCCCGGTGTGGACCCCGGCCTGCTGGAGTAGCTCCGCGATGGTGGCGCCGGTTTCCTTGCGGGAGGTGAACTCCCGGCCATCGTTGTAGGTCAGGGCGAGCGTATCGTCGGATACCTTGATCCGCTCGATGCGTCCGGCCTTCGCGTCTTCAATGACCGTGCCGAACGGCTTGCTCTCCTTGCCCGTCCCCGATTGGAAGAAGGAGAAGAGTACAGCGGTAACCGCAACCAGGATCAGGAGGTAGATGAAGCTATTGCGCAGCCAGCGAGAGGACATAATACTCCAAACGATCGTCCTTTCGCGCTTATCCGGGGCTTACGCCATGCGAAAGGATGATGCGTTCATTATAGGGGGCGGTATTTCGCCAGCGCAAACGCACCACGAGATGAGCGGATTCGGCGGGGAAGATCGGCCCCTAGCTTTCCGATGACAGCTTGCCGTTTTCCGCCCAGTTCTCCCGCTGGACGTCGTCGAAGATGACGATCGTGCTCTCCGGCGACGTGCGCGCGATGTTCACCACCGCATCCGTTATCGCCTTTGCCAGCTCTGCCTTCTGCTCCCGCGTGCGCCCCGCCCACATTTCTACCCTGATGATCGGCATGGTGTCCTCCTCGGTTCTGGTACAGAGAATAGCAGCCGTCCCCGCCCCGGCGCGATGGTCCCGTTGGGCGAGATACCGCCCCCGGCCGTTTTGCGGTAGTATCGCGCCAACGAAGGGTGCAACGGCGAAGGTTTATGAGCCATATAGCGTCTCCTGTCCCTGTGCCGACGCTGGACCGTGAGCTAGCGCTGTGGGCGGCCGGGACGGGCACCGTGGCCGGGCTGGATGAGGTCGGGCGGGGCGCCCTTGCCGGTCCGGTCGTGGCGGCGGCCGTGGTGCTGCCATCGGACCGCCGCCCGGCGTGGCTCGGGGAGCTCCGGGATAGCAAGCTGCTGACGGCGCGGGCGCGTGAGCGCCTAGCCGCGGCCATACGGGAGGAATCGGTTGCGGTCGCGGTCGGCTACGCGGGCGTGGCTGTCATCGACGGGGTCAACATTCTCCAGGCCACGTGGCTGGCGATGGAGCGGGCCATCGCGGCGCTGCCCGCGCTGCCCGATCACCTGCTCATCGATGGCAGGCCCGTAGGGCGCCGGGGCTGGCCGCCGGCCACGGCCATCGTCCGCGGCGACGCCACCGTGTGCTCCATCGCGGCGGCGTCCATCGTCGCCAAGGTCTCGCGGGATCGATTCATGGTGGCGCTGGATCGGGAATACCCCGGCTACGGGTTCGCCGGCCACAAGGGGTACGCTGCCCGCACGCACCTGGAGGCGATCCGGGATCTGGGCGTGAGCAATGTGCACCGGCGAACGTTCGCACCGGTGCGCTCCCGCCTGTGCGGGGACGGCCACCTGGAAGAGCTGCTGGCCCGCGTCCCGGTCGGAGCGGGGGCGTCGAAGCTATGAGCGTGCGACGCCCCCGCTCGGTGTGGTAGGGGAGGGGCTGGCCGTCGCCCACCTGGAGGCGAACGGCTACCGGGTGGCGGCGCGCAAAGTGCGGCTGCCGGAGGGGGAGATCGATATTGTCGCCCGCACAGGGGTGATCACCGTCCTGGTGGAGGTTGGCGCCGGCCGGGGCCCCGCCATGGGAGATGGGCTGGAGTCGATCGATGGGCGCAAGGCGGCGCGCCTGCGCACCCTGGCTGCCTCCTACGCGGCGCGGGAGGGGCTGTCCGGGGACGTGCGCATCGATGTGATCGCCGTGGATATGGACCCGGACGGCAGGCTGCGCGGCCTGCGCCACGTCCAGAACGCCGTGGAAGGAGAAGGGGACTAGGGTATGGCCGTGTTCCGCCTCTCCCACTTTCGCCTCTCCACGTTCCGGCGCTGCCGGCGGCTGTACAAGTACCGCTACGTGGAGCGGCTCCCTGTACCTCCCAACCCGCACGATACGATGGGCTCCCACGTGCATACCGCCCTGCGTGACCTGATGCGCCTGCCGCCGGAGCAGCGGACCGCCGCCCGCGCCGCAGACCTGTTGCGGGCGGCCTGGGCGGTCAATCGCACCGGGTTCAGCGGGTTGGCGGAGGAGGCGCGCTGGCGGTCGCGCGCGCTGGAGCAGCGATTCGTGGCGTTGCCGGAGGCGGGGGGGAGGCCGCTGGCGCTGGAGCAGCAGGTGGATAGTGGCGCTCACGGAGGGGGTGCGGCTGTTCGGCCGGATCGACCGGGTGGATGAGCGCGCGCAGTGGGACCTGCATGTCATCGATTACAAGACGGGGCGGGCTCAGGAAGAACCGGACCCGGAGCAGCTTCGCATCTATGCTATGATACTGGCCCGCACGGCCGGCCGGCCGGTGGGAATGACCTCCTATCTCTACCTCGAGGACGGGTCCGTCTGGTCGGCATCGCCGACGCCGGCGGAGCTAGCCGAGGCAGAGGCGGGAGTCCTTCAGACAGTGGAGGAGATAGCGCGAGAGCGGGAGTACGCGCCGGACGTCGGTCCGCAGTGCACTTTCTGCGACTTCCGGGGTATCTGCCCGCGGCGTGAAGAGATCGCGGCGCGTGGCGCGGGGGCGATGAATGCCGATTTACGAGTACCGTTGTAACGATTGTGGCGGGACGAGCAGCCTGTTCTTTCGCACCGTGGCGGCGGCGGCGGGCGGTGTGGCGGCGGCGTGTGAGCACTGCGGCAGCGCCACGGTGGAGCGTCTCATTTCCCGCACCTATGCCCGCCGCGATCCCAACGCCAGCTTCTCCAATTTCGCCAGCGACCGCGCCCTCAACGGCGTGAGCGACACGATGGAGCGGGGGGAGTTCGCCATCTGGGCGCGCCGGATGAGCGAGGATCTGGGCGAATCCGGGGGGGCGCGCTTCCGCGAGCTGGCGGACCGCACGGAGTCCGGCGAAGACCCGGTTGAGCGCTTCGACGCGGCGCAGACCGCGCGATACGAGATCGATAAAAACCGCCGCATTGAGGCCGGGCTTCCCTCCCAGACGGAAGAGTTTGAGGCGATGCACCCCGATCCGTTCGATGCCTAGCCCCGCTCGATCCCGTTCGCAAAGGAGCACACCGTGAGCGTTGACGCCCGCGCGCACCTCGGTGTGGAGCAGGACATCGATACGCTGGTCGCCTCATCCCGGGGGGAGCTCATCGCTAAGCACGAGGCACGTGAGGCGGCGCTGCCCCGCTGCCGTGAGGTGATCCAGCTCTCCGCCAACGCCATCCGTGCCGTGCACCGGCTGGAGTACGAGCGCGGGCGGGAGCTTCTCCGCATCGCCGGGGACCGGCTGGGGGAGATCAACGATCTCCTCATCGGCCACGCCGACATTTACCACGCGGGGTTCGTCCACGACGCCCAGAAGGAATACGCGGAGGCCAGCCTGACGCTGGCGTTCGTCTCCGGGCATCGCGCGCCCGATGAGGCGGACCTGGGCGTGGGGGCCGCGGCCTATCTCAACGGGCTGGCGGAAGCGGCGAGCGAGCTGCGCCGCCACCTGCTGGATACGCTCCGGCGGGGCGATGTGGAGCGATGCGAATCGCTGCTCGCCATCATGGACGATGTCTACGCCGTGCTCATCACCATCGACTACCCGGATGCCATTACAGGCGGTCTCCGCCGCACCACCGATCAGCTGCGGGGGGTGCTGGAGAAGACGCGTGGCGATCTCACCGTGGCGGTGCGTCAGCAGGCGTTGGAGCGCAAGCTCGATGGGCTGGCGGATCGGCTGTAATGAAGGAGCGACCGTGGTCTACGACTTTCACACCCACAGCACCCTGTCCGATGGCGAGCTTTCGCCCATTGAGCTGATCCGGCGCGCCGTCGTCGCCGGGTACAGGGGGATGGCGATCACCGATCACGCCGGCGTAGGGCAGCTGGAGCGCTTTGCGCACGAGCTGCGGATCGATTGTGAGATCGCTACCGCGCACTGGGGCATCCCGGTGTACCCGGGCGTGGAGCTGACACACACCCCGGCGGGGGCGGTGGAGAAGGCGGCGCAGGAAGCGAAGCGGCTGGGGGCGCGTATCGTCATCGTGCACGGGGAGACGATCGCGGAACCGGTGGAGGGGGGGACGAACCTGGCGGCGGTGACCTGCGGCTATGTCGATGTGCTGGCGCACCCGGGGCTGATGACGGCGGAAGTGGCGGCGCTGGCGGCCCGCAACGATGTGTTCATCGAGCTATCGGGCAAGTCCACGCACGCCTTCACCAACGGGCACGTGGCGAAGGTGGCGAAGGCGACGGGCGCACGGCTGCTGGTCAACTCCGATAATCACGTGCTGGACTTCCTGAGCGAGGAACGGGTGCGGGGGATCATTCTGGGCGCCGGGCTGGACGAGTCCGATGTGGAGGAGATCGCGGTCAGGAACCCGCTGCTGCTGCTGGAGAAGCTGGGCTCACTGAAGGTTACGCGCCCGCTCTAGCGGCGTGGAGCGGTAGAGATAACAGAGGGGGACGCCATCGGCGTCCCCCTCTGCAGTGTTTCGGTGTGGTTCTAGCCCTTGCCGATACGGAACATGGTGGTTGAGCAGACAGGGCACTTCCCCTGGGTGGCGGGCTTTCCGTTCTTCATCGTGATCTGCTTCGCGCCCTGGACTTCTCGCTTGGTGCGACACTTGAGGCAATATGCTTCCATTCGGGCCTTCCTTTCGTGTTCATGGGCACGCCTGCGCCCGCTCTCGGACCCGTATTCGATCTGAATCTGTGCACGGGTTGTTCGCATCATAGCCGCTCAGACAGTCGTGTCAAGCCTCAAACGAATCTATGCCGATAGATTTCCCGGATTGAATACCTTCCACGGCGACCAGATCGCCGCCCCGGTGTCATAACGGAGGATGGCGAGGAAGCGTTCGGAGGCGTCGTAGGCGCGGGCAAGCGCATGATCATCGGACGGAGGCGCCGGTCGCTCGATGGCGCCGCCGTGGAGTACGCGACCCGCTTCCGCCTCCGTGAGGAGGACGCGAGGCAGGGACGCCAGCACCGTGTCCGCGGGCAGCAGATGCTGCTGCCAGGCGCTGCGCTCCACCTCCGCTGCCAGCGCCTCTAAGGTCAGGGCACGCTCTACGGTGAAGGGGCCCACCGCCGTGCGCCGAAGGGCGGTGACGTGCGCCCCGCACCCTAGCGCCGTGCCCAGATCATGCACCAGCGCGCGGACGTAGGTGCCGGAGCCGCACTCGATTGTCAGATCTGCCTCCGGCGTCCGGTAGCCGGTGAGATGCAGGCTGGAGATGTGGACGCTGCGTGGGGAGACTTCCCCCGGCTGGCCCTTGCGCGCGTAATCGTAGAGCGGGCGCCCGGCCAGCTTCACGGCGCTGTAGGCCGGCGGAGTCTGGGCGATCTCCCCCCGGAACGCCTCCAGCGCCCGCTCGATGTCCGCCGCGGTTATGGCGGAGGCATCGTCCTCACGCACTACGGCGCCGGCGGCATCGTACGTGTCCGTGCTAATGCCCATGCGCATGGTGCAGCGGTAGGTCTTGGGCCAGCGGGTGAAGAACCCCGCGACGCGGGTGGCGCTACCGATGCACACGGGGAGGACCCCCGTCGCCAGCGGGTCGAGCGTGCCGCCGTGGCCGATGCGGCGGATGCCGAGGAGCCGGCGCAACCGGGCCACCACATCGTGGGAGGTGAGTCCCCCCGGCTTGTCGATGATCAGGATGCCCCACGGCTGTTCGCTCAGGGCGTGCGCTCCTCATCACTGTCCAGGTTGTGGATCAGGGCCATGAGTTCGGCCCCCCTGCGGATGGAGTCGTCCAGGCGGAAGGAGAGATCGGGCGTGTAGCGCATGGTGAGCCGGCGATTGAGCTCCCGGCGGAGGAACGGCGCCGCCGATTGGAGCGCCGTTAGCATCGCCTTTTGCTCTGCTTCATCGCCCAGCGTGCTGATGTGGACGCGGGCGTGGCGCAGGTCCGGTGACACTTCCACCTTTGTGATGCTGATGATGCCGCTGATCCGGGGATCCTTGACCTCGCGGGCGATCAGTTCGCTCAGATCCTCTTGGATGAGGGCGTTCACCCGCTCCGTTCTTCGGGACATAGGGGCACCCCCTCAGGATGCTAGGTGTTGACCCGCTGGCTGTGGAAGAATTCCAGCACGTCGCCTTCCTGGAATTCTTCGAAGCCTTCCAGGGCGATGCCGCACTCGAAGCCGGTGGCAACCTCCCGTACGTCTTCCTGGAAGCGCTTGAGGCTGGCGATTCGCCCCTCAAACACCTTCTCGCCCTTGCGCGTGACGCGGACCAGACTGCCGCGGGGGGCGTCGCCATCACGCACGTAGCTGCCGGCGATGTTGCCCTTGCGGCCGATCTTGAACACCTGGCGCACCTCGGCGTGACCATCGATGATCTCTTCGAACACCGGCTCCAGCATCCCCTTGAGCGCCGCTTCGATGTCCTCAATCAGCTTGTAGATGATGGAGTAGTGGCGGATATCCACCTTCTCCACGTCCGCCAGCCGGCGCGCCGCTTCATCGGGGCGGCTGTTGAATCCGATGATCATACCGCGGGAGGCGGCGGCCAGCAGCACGTCCGATTCCGTGATCGGGCCGGTGCCGGTGTGGATGATCTTGACGCGCACCTGCTGGTTGGTGAGCCGCTCCAGCGAGTTGCGGATCGGTTCGATGCTGCCCTGCACGTCCGTCTTGAGGACGATGTTGAATTCCTTCATCTTGCCCGCGCTGATCTCGCCGAACAGGGTGTCCAGGGAGATGGACCGCTGATCGCGGAAGGCATCCGCCTCCCGCTCCCTGCGACCGCTGCTCACTTCCGCACGGGCGGTGCGTTCGTCCGGGGCGACGATCAGGCGGTCGCCCGCCACCGGCACCTCCTGCAGGCCCATGACCACTACCGGTTTGGAGGGCTCCGCCTCAGTCACCCGGGCGCCGCGGTCATCGAACATGGCCTTGATCTTGCCCCACGTTTGCCCGACGACGACGGCGTCGCCGGCGCGCAGCGTCCCCGTCTGCACCAGGATGGTGGCGATGGGGCCGCGCTGGACATCGAGCTCTGATTCGATCACCACGCCCACGGCGGCGCGGTCAGGGTTCGCCTTCAGTTCCAGTACTTCCGTGGCGATGAGGAGGTTCTCCAGCAGGGAGTCCAGCCCCTCCCCCGTGCGCGCGGAGACGGGGACGCAGATGACGTCGCCCCCCAGTTCCTCCAGAACGAGCCCGCTGTTGAGCAGCTGCTGCTTGACTCGGTCCGGGTTCGCGTTGCCCGCGTCGATCTTATTCAGGGCGACGACGATGGCCACGTCCGCCGCGCGCGCGTGGTTGATCGCTTCTACGGTCTGCGGCATCACGCCGTCGTCGGCCGCGACGACGAGGATAGCGAGGTCGGTGACCTGCGCCCCGCGTGCGCGCATGGAGGTGAACGCCTCGTGGCCCGGGGTGTCCAGGAATGTGATAAGACGGCCCTGGACATCGACCTGGTAGGCGCCGATGTGCTGGGTGATGCCGCCCGCCTCGCCCTCCGCCACCTTGGTGCGGCGGATGGCGTCCAGCAGGCTGGTTTTTCCATGGTCGACGTGGCCAAGCACGGTAACGACGGGTGGACGGGGCGTGGTGGCCGTCTCATCGACGATGCGCCGGCTGGTGGTCGCCTCCGGCGCCGCTTCCTCCGCGGCCGTCTGGGCCTCCTCCTCCACCTCGAATCCGAGGTCCGTAGCGACGATAGCGGCGGTGTCGAAGTCGATCACCTGATTGATCGACGCCATCACGCCGTTCTTCATCAGTTCCTTGATCACTTCAATGGCGGAGGTGCCGAGCGTATCGCCTAGCTCTTTGACCGTCAGGGCGCGTGGAAGTTGGACGCGGCGTTCTTCCGGTTCCTGCGTCGTTTGGGGCGGGGTTTGCGTGGACATGCTTGTTCCTTCCACCGGCCCGTCCTTTGTTAGTGAGGGGCCAAATTGCTCCGCGTTGGGCCGCTCATGGGGTGGCGCTGTCCCGGTTGGGCAGCGCGGCGGCATATGCTTCCAGCGCTTCCCTATCGGCCGGGGCGACGGCGGTGTGCAGCGCCCGGGTCAGGGCGTCGCGGCCCAGCGCGGTGCGCCAGCAGGCCGGGTCGGCGTGGAGATAGGCCCCACGCCCGTTGCGACGGCCGGTTTGATCCACCTGCACGTTGCCCTCCGCTGTTCGCACCACCCGCACCAGCGCTCGTTTGCCCGCCGTCTGCCGGCAGCCGATGCAGGTGCGTTCCGGCGCTCTCCGTGCCACGATCTGATTGCTGCCGGCCACGGCCGTCACCACCGGTTACCGGCGCAGGCCGGGGTACTCCGCATCGACGTCCTCATCCTCATCTTCGGTGACGACACGGCGGGACTTCTTCTTGATCGGCCGGGCGGGGATCTCAGGCTCATCGTCCCTGCGTCCGCGCCGGTCGGCACGGGCAGCGCGGGCGGCCGCCCCGCCCAAAATGTCTTCTGCAAACCGGATCTGGGGCTTGTTGCCGTCCTCCGGGGCCCCGGCTACGGCTACGGGCGCGGCGGCGACGGGTTCCGCCTCCGCCACCACGTCCTGGAACGCCAGGGCGGCTTCTTCCTCTGGCGGGAGCGTGGATACGGCCTCCGGCGCCTCCGCCAGTCCCGTCCTTGCGGACAGAAGCTGCGCCTCCATCGTGGTGGGGGCGGCCGCGACGGCGACCGGCTCCGGGACAGGCGGGATGATCCCGCCGTACTCGATCTCGGCGGCGGTCTGGCTCTTGATATCGATTCGCCTGCCGGTCAGCTTGGCGGCGAGCCGGGCGTTCTGCCCCTCCTTGCCGATGGCGAGGGAGAGTTGCCGGTCCGGCACCACGACGTAGGCGGTGTTCTCCGCTTCGTGCAGCCGCACGGCCAGAACCTGGGCCGGGCTGAGGGCGTTGGCGACGAACCGGGCCGGGTCCGGGTCCCACTGGATGACGTCGATCCGCTCGCCGCCCAGTTCGTTGACGATGTTCTGGATGCGGACGCCCCGCATGCCGACGCAGGCGCCGACGGCGTCCACGTCCGGCTGTCGGGAGTAGACCGCGACCTTGGTGCGGGAGCCCTCCTCCCGGGCGATGGCCTTGAGCTCGATCGTTCCGCGGAACAGCTCCGGCACTTCCATTTCCAGGAGGCGCTTGACCAGGTTCTTGTGTCCGCGGGAGACTACTATTTGCGGCCCCTTGTTCGCCCGGAACACCTCAACGATGTAGAATTTCATCCGCTGGCCCGGGCGGTAGTGTTCGTTGCGCACCTGTTCCGATGAGGGCATGACCGCTTCCGTCTTGCCCAGGTCGACGAGCGCCTGCCGGGACTCGACGCGCTGGATCGTGCCGGAGAGGACGTCGCCTTCACGCTGGGCGAACTCCTCAAACACCACTTCCCGTTCCGCTTCGCGCAACCGCTGAAGTACCACCTGCTTCGCGGTCTGCGCGGCGATGCGGCCGGCGTTAGCGGGGGTTACTTCGTACTCGATCGTCTCACCAAGGGCGGCGTCCGGCTTGAACTTGCGCGCTTCACCCAGGTCCATCTCTTCGCGGTCGTTGGTGACGTCCTCCACGACGAGCTTGTGGGCGAAGACCTGCATCGTGCCGGTGGCCGGGTCGATGCGCACGCTCACGTTATCGGCGTGGACCTCGTCCTTCTTGTAGGCGGAGGCAAGCGCCGTCTCCACCGCCTCAAGGACGACCTCTTTTGAGAGGTTCTTCTCCGCGGCAAGTTGACTGATCGCAACAAGAAAATCGTTCTTCATAGCGTTCTGGTGTCCGGTTCCTTTCGCCCTTCTCCCAAGAATGACCAAACAAAAAAGTGGGCGGCGCCGCCCACTTTTTGAAGAAGTGCCGTGTACGTTTTGCAGTATAGCATCCCATTCCCGCCCTCGCAATCGCCGGTGACAGTGGGGCGATGACGGGGCGTCCGGCGGGGCCGGACAATAGCGGCGGGCGACGGCGCCGGCGGTGGATTGGAGGAGCGGATGCGATACGAATTCAAGCAGCGGGATGAGCTGGTGTGGGCGGCGCTGGTGGCCGCCGTTGTGGCGGTGCTGCAGGTGGTGGCGGCGTTCGATCCGGCGAAGATCAGCGATTGGCGTTTGTGGGCGGCTTCCCTGGGGGCAGGCGCGCTCCGGGCCGCCGCCGGGGCGCTGCTGGCGCGGCTAGCGGCAAGACTGTAAGCGCCGGCGCTTGCCCCGTGCCGCCGAGGTAGGCTATAACCCGAGGGGCGTTTCCCCCAATTTCCCCTCGGAGGCCAACGTGAAGATTCACGAGTTCCAGGCAAAACAGCTCTTTCAGCAATTCAACGTCCCGGTGCCTCGCGGCCAGGTCGCCGCCACAGCGGAGGAGGCGAAGAAGATCGCGCAGGACCTTGGCGGCAAGGTCGTGGTCAAGGCGCAGATTCACGCCGGCGGACGCGGAAAGGGCGGGGGGGTGAAGCTGGCGAACTCCCCGGATGAGGCGGCGAAGGTCGCCTCCCAGATCATCGGCATGCAGCTGATCACCCACCAGACGGGCCCCCAGGGCCAGAAGGTGCAGCGGGTGCTCATCGAAGAGCAGATGCCGATCGAGCGGGAGCTGTACTTCGCCATCCTGCTTGATAACGCTATCGGCATGCCGATCCTGATGGCCTCCGCCGAGGGTGGCATGGACATCGAGGCGGTTGCGGCGAACACGCCGGAGAAGATCATCCGCATCCCGGTGGACCCGGCCACCGGATATCAGCCGTACCAGGGCCGCCAGATTGCCTTCGGCCTGGGGCTCAGGGGGGATCTCCTGCGCTCCGCCGTTCAGCTCTTCGGCGCGCTGTACGACCTGTACGTCTCTAAGGACTGCTCGCTTGTCGAGGTCAATCCGCTGGTGGTCACCACTGACGGCCGGCTGCTGCCGCTGGACGCGAAGGTGACGTTCGATGACAACGCGGACTTCCGTCACAAGGACCTCGTGGAGCTGCGGGACAAGGACGAAGAGGACCCACTGGAGGTTCAGGCCCACGAGATGGGCATCCTCAACTACATCAAGCTCGATGGCAACATCGGCTGCGTCGTGAACGGCGCCGGCCTGGCCATGGCGACGATGGACAGCATCAAGCTGGCCGGGGGGGAGCCCGCGAACTTCCTCGACATCGGCACCGTCAACGACTCGGAGCGGGTGGTGAACGCGCTCAAGATCATCACGGCTGACCCCGCGGTCAAGGTGGTGCTGTTCAACATCTTCGGCGGCATGGCCCGCGTCGACGTCATCGCCCAGGGCATCATTGACGCGCAGAAGCAGTTCAACATCGACGTGCCGGTGGTGGCCCGGCTGGCCGGGACGAACGTGGACGAGGGGGAGGCGCTGCTCGCCGCCGCCAAGGTCAACGTTATCCGGGCGAAGGACCTGGGGGAGGCGGCAAAACTGGCTGTCCAGGCGGCGAAGTAAGACCGTTTCACGGTTGCTGAAATGAATAGGCGGGGCCGCAGGCCCCGGGGGGAGTAAGGCATGAGCATTCTTGTTGGGAAGCAGACCCGCCTCCTGGTGCAGGGGATGACCGGACGTGAGGGGAGCGCCCAAACGGAGCGCTGCATCCAGTACGGCACCACCGTGGTGGCGGGCGTCACGCCCGGCCGTGGTGGCGAGATCGTGCTGGAGCGGCCGGTCTTCGACACGGTGCGGGAAGCGGTGAAGGCGACGCAGGCCAACGTCAGCCTCATCTTTGTGCCGCCGGCGGGCGCCGCCGATGCCATACTGGAGGCCGCCGAGGCGGGGATCCCGGTTGTGGTCTGCATCACGGAGGGCATTCCTACGCTGGACATGGTGCGGGTGAAGCGGGCGCTGCGGGGCAGCGGCGTTACCCTCATCGGCCCCAACTGTCCCGGTGTCATCACCCCCGGCGAGGCGCGCGTGGGGATCATGCCGGGACAGGTCTTTTTGCCGGGCCGGGTGGGCGTGATCTCCCGCTCCGGCACGCTGGTGTATGAGGCGGTCGATCAGCTCACGGCCCTGGGCATCGGGCAGAGCACCTGCGTCGGCGTGGGCGGCGACCCGGTCATCGGCACGACGCAGACCCAGGCGCTGGCGATGTTCAACGATGATCCGGGGACGGACGCTGTCGTACTCATCGGCGAGATTGGTGGGACGGCGGAGCAGGAGGCGGCGGAGTATATCCGGTCGTCTATGAAGAAGCCGGTGGTCGTGTTCATCGCTGGAAGCACCGCTCCCGCCGGGCGGCGCATGGGCCATGCGGGCGCGGTGATCGCCGGCAACCAGGGGACGGCGGCGGCGAAGAAGGATGCGCTGGCGAAGGCGGGCGCGGTGATCTGCGGCAGCCCGGCGGAAATCGGTGCCACGATGGCGAAGGTGCTGAAGCGGTGAATCGCTGACGCCGCACACCCTCACGTAGACGTGAAGGAAAGCCCCGGCTATACTGGCCGGGGCTTTCCTTGCCCCGCTGAGGTTCCCTGTATGGCCACGTCTCCCCGTCCCTTGCCAGCCGATGCCCGTATGCACCGCAACATCTCTATTCGGGAGGTGGGGTGGCGGCGCACCTTCAGCACCCTGGGCATCCCCGCCTACCGCACGATGTGGTGGGGGATGGTGGCCGGCTTCGTGGCAATGCAGCTGAACATCGTGGCGCGGGGCTACCTGGCGTATAACCTGACGGGATCGGCCACGGCACTGGGCATCGTCAGCCTAGCCTGGGGCGTTCCCATGCTAGTCTTTTCCCTCTTCGGCGGCGTCCTGGCGGACCGCGCTCAGAAACGGAGCGTGTTGCTGGCCACCCAGACCTGCATGGGCGTCCTCTCCTTGATCACGGCGGTGCTGGTGCACACTGGCCTGATCGAGATATGGCATCTGTTTGTGCTGGGTCTGGGGCAGGGCACCATCTTCGCCTTTAACATGCCCTCTCGCCAGGCGATCATCCCGGAGCTTGTGGGGCACGACAAGCTGATGAACGCCATCGCCCTGAACAACGCGGGCATGAACGTCAGCCGCATCCTGGGCCCGGCCTTCGCCGGCATCCTGATCAGCGTCCCCTTCGTCGGTATGACGGGGACGTTCTACTTCATGACGGCCCTGTATGGTCTCGCCGTGTGGTCGCTGTTTCTCCTGCCCGCAGGCAAGGTTTCCACGCGGGCGCGCCTGCCGATGGCCCAGGAGTTAAAGTCGGGGTTCGTCTACATCGGCAAGAACCAGACGCTGGTGGTGCTGATCGGACTGGCGTTCGTTCCCATCCTGTTTGGCATGCCGTTCCAGATGTTGATGCCGGTATTCCAGAAGGACGTGCTCCACGTCGGCTCGCTGGGGCTGGGGATCCTGTACGCCGCCGTGGGCGTGGGTGCGCTTCTCGGTTCGCTCGCCATCGCTTCATTCAGCGATATGCAGGGCCGCGGCCGGGTGCAGGCGGTGATGGGCATCGGGTTTGGGTTGGCGCTGATCTGGTTCGCGCTGTCCGGGTCCTTCGTAATGGCGCTGATTTCCGTGGCGGTGCTGGGGCTGGTGAGCAGCTCCTACATGTCACTCAACAACTCCATGATCATGGAACACACGAACGAGCAGTATTACGGGCGGGTCATGAGCGTGTTCATGATGACGTTTTCGCTCATGCCGCTCTCGGCGATGCCGATGGGCATGCTCGCCGACAGCATTGGTGCGCCGATGACGATCGCGATGGCAGGGATCATCGTCACGGTGTTCGTGGCGGCGATGGTCGTCCTTGTCCCGGCGTACCGGCGGATTCAGTAGGGCGGGTCTACTCGCTGTCCTCGCCGGCGTTGCGCAGCGCTTCCATGACGATGAAGTCGTAGCCATCGCGCCGGTCGCGGCCACAGCGCTGGAACCCCGCCTTCTCAAAGGCGCGTTGGGCGCGCTCGTTCCAGATCAGGGTGTTGAGGAATACGCGCGTCAGGTCCGTCTGGGTGAAGACGACCCGCAACAGGGCGCGCGCCGCATCGCTGCCGTACCCCTGGCTCCAGGCGTCGCGCTCCCCGATCGTGATCCCCAGTTCCGCCTGCTTTTTCCGCTGGTCGATGTTGTAATACATGACGTTGCCGATGTGCCGCCCCCGCTCATCTTCGATGGCGTAGGTGCGGCGGCGGGGGTCAGGGCGCTCCAGATCATCGGCGTAGATGAGGAGAAAGTCCTGGAAGTCGATCCGGAGCGGGGGAGCGGCGTCGAAGCGCGCCAGCTCAGGGTCGGCGCGCCAGGCATAGTCGTTGCCGGCGTCAGCCAGACGCTTGCGGCGAAGCGTCACGCGCTCGCCCCGCATGACCACCTCGCCATCGCTCAGCGGACGGAGCGCGTCTTCGATCGTCACGGCGCTTCGGCCGCGATGAGCGCCAGCGCCTTACGCAGGATGTTCGCCTCGTTCTCATGGCTCAGCGCCTGCAGGGCGTGGTCGGCGGGCAGCCAGACCACCGTATCGTACTCATGGTCATGGTTGGCGACATCGCCGCCGGTGGCGCGCATGAGGTAGTGGTGCACGGACTTGTGGAAGCGCACGCCCTCCGCCGGGCGGGCGAACCAGTAGGTGACGGTGCCCACCTTCTGCTCGATCGCCACGTCCAACCCCGTCTCCTCGCAGACCTCGCGCAGCGCCGTCTCCTCTAGCGATTCCCCCGGGTTGGGCGTGCCCTTGGGTAGCCCCCAGAGCTTATCCGGCGTGCGCCCGCAGATAACGACCTCTACTCCGCCGTCCCCGTCACGGCGATAGACGATGCCCCCGGCGGAGGTGGCCTGCCGGGTTTCCAGGGGGCCGGATGATCGCCGCGCGCTCATTTAGTTCAGCCCAAAATCGAAGACGTTTTGGATCTGCTGGATTTCATCGAGGGCGTCCTCGATCGCCTGCCGGATCGCCTCATTGCCGCCGCTATCGTGCGTGCGCAGCGCCTGCGCCGCCTGCGGCCCGCCGATGGCGCCCAGTGCGGAGATGGCGGCCACGTGCACGTCAACGTCCTCGTCGTCCAGGAGGGGGAGCAGCTCCTCCGTGGCGGCGTCATCGGCGATGGAACCGCAGGCGATGGCCGCCTCGCAGCGCACCTCCGGGTCATCGTCCGCCAGATCATCGAAGAGGAAGGGGAGCCAGTCCGGATCGCAGTTGCGGCCCATGGCGTGGATGGCGCTGATGCGCAGCCGCTGGTTGCCGCTTTCGTAGGCGTCTTCGATGAGGTCGCGTACCACGGGGATCGTCCGCACGCTGACCGCTTCCAGGGCGCGGGCGCGGACCTCGATCGAGCTGTCCTCATCCTGCACCGTCGCGATCAAGGCGGCGTCGATGCGGCTGACGTCGGCCTGCCGCAGATCATCGAACTCGGCGCGATACTCGTACTGGCCCAGGAGGAGGGCGGCGCCGGCGCGAATCCCCGGCTCCTCATCATCTCGCAGCAGGGCGAGGAGCGGGTCGATAAGGTCGCGCCCTTCGTATTCCCAGAGGCCCTGCATCGCTGATAGCCGCACGGAGGGATCGAGATCGTCCAACACGCTCAGAAAGACGGCGCTGTAATCCAGGTCCACGTTCTCTTCCCCAAGCTCGACCAGCCGCTGCACGACGTGGGCCCGGCGGGGGGCGGGGATCGACGGCCATAGTTCGCGCAGCGCCGAAAGGTCGGCTGAAGCAAGGGAGGACAGGTTCTTTAGCTGCGCCACCGCCGGGGGACGGCCCTCATCGGCAAGCTCAGCGAGGTAGGAGCGGATGGTCATCGTCACATTCCCTATTCGTTCGTGGAGACGCTCAGGCCGTTGAAGGCGATGGGCGGCAGGAAGAGTGAGCCGCCGATCCAGCGGCCCTCAGAGCCGATCGCCAGCACGTCCGTCAGGGCCTGGTGCACGTTCCCGGCCACCATGGTGTTCTTCACCCGCCCAACGATCTTCCCCCGTTCGATCTTGTAGCCGAGGAGTACGTTGCCGGAGAAGTCGCCGCCCTGTACGTTGCCCTGCGTGGCGCCCATGAGCGCCTCAACGACGACGCCTTCATCGATGCCGCGCACCATCGCCTCAAAGGTGGTGTTCCCCGTCCCGAAGACGAGGGTGGAACTGCTGATGCCGGGCTGGGTGGCAAGGCCGCGTTCGCCGTGGCCGGTGCTCTCCACGCCGGCGAGTCCCGCCGTCTGCAAGTCATAGAGGAAGTTGGCGATGACGCCGCCCTCCACCAGCGACAGTCGGCGGCTGGGGACGCCTTCGTCATCGGCGGAGCGGCTGGAGGGACGGAAGGACAGGGTGGCGTCATCGGTTATCGTGATCCGCTCGTCGTAGGCGCGCTCACCCCGCCGGTGGCCGATGGGGGAGGAGCCGAGGTAGACGGAGCGGCCGGAGAAGGCGGAGGCCAGCGGGGCGAGGAGGGCGCCGGCCAGCCCGTCCGCCGTGAAGATGACGGGCAGTGTGCCGCTGGTGCAGGGGGAGGCGGTCTCCCGCGCCCACTCCAGCTGTTGCAGGGTGTTCTGGGCGATGGCGCCGATATCCGTGATTGGGTGGCTGGAGGCGTCGCTATCGCCCACAAAGAGCATGTCGGTGCCGCGCACCAGCGTCCCTTCGATGCCCACGGAGAAGCTGGTGGCGCGGTAGCCCATGTTGGCGCCGGCGCTGGTGAGGAGGCGCACCTCCTGCGTGGTGCGGCGAACGGAGCCTTCGCACAGGAGGTCCGGCGCCTGCGCCCGCACCCGGTCGATGAGGGACTGGCCTAGCTGCACCATGGCGTCCGTGGAGACGGTGAGCACGGCGGGATTGTAGACATCGACGGTGGGATAGGCGGCGCTCCCGGGGAAGGTGAAGTGCGCTTCCGCGCCGAAGGCGGCGACATCGAGCGCCATGGCGACGAGCGCGTCGGCGTCGTCCGGGGCGGTGCTGGCGGCGAAGCCGATGCGGCCGTTCTTGAGCAGCCGCAGCGCAATGCCCTGGGTCTGCCGCGTCGAGAGTTGCTTCAGCCGGTTCGCCTCAAAGCGGACGGGGGTTTCCTCCGCGGAGATGGCGAAGACCTCCACGGCGTCGGCGGAGCGCTTCGCCAGGTCGAGGATGCGTTCCAGGACGGCGTCTCCGGCGACTATGCTCATGCGCCGCTCCCGATGAGGCACTTCTGGATGCGGATGTGAGGGCTGCCGTTGGACACGGGCAGGGGGGACTGCCCCTGCTTGCCGCAGCCGCCGCCCTGGTTCATGTCCAGGTCGTTGCCCACCATGTCCAGGTTTGCCAAGGTGGTGAACAGGTTGCCCGTCAGCTGAACCGGGCGCACCAACTCCTCGACGCGGCCCTTGCGGATGCGGTAGGCCTCCCCGGCGGAAAAGGTGAACATCTCCATGCTGGTGGTGCCGCCGTACCAGTTCTTCACGTACAGCCCGTCTTCGATGCCGGCGAGCATGTCTTCGAACGACGCCTGGCCCGGCTCGATGAAGGTGTTCGTCATGCGGACGATGGGCGGGAAGCGGTAATCGATGGCGCGGGCGTTGCCGGTGGGCTGCTCCCCCATCTTTGCCGC
>SHXV01000044.1 GCA_009693105.1 Dehalococcoidia bacterium | reverse complement strand
CATCTCCAACCCGGACACCGTTCGCGCCGGAGCCACCGCCACCCTCAATGCCACATTCGCTGCAGCCGGAACGATTGCCTTCCGCTGCGACTTCCACCCCACGGAAATGACCGGAAAGATCACCGTCGTCCAGTAAGCACCCACCACCTGACACCGGAGAGAGAGGAGCCGTGGACGCGGCCCCTCTCTCTTCGCCACTGGCCCTCCGGAGAGCCACGCGGTATCGTGTCACCATGCCAGCAGCACGCATAGGCGCCATCATCGTCGCGGCGGGCCGGAGCGAGCGCATGGGCGGCCAGGACAAGGTCTTCGCCACCCTGCTCGGCCGGCCCCTGGTCAGCTACTCCATCGCCGCCTTCGATACTGCCGCGGAGATCGATGAGATCGCGCTCGTCGTTGCGCCGACCCGCCTGAAGGAAGCGCAGCACCTCATAGCGCAATACCGCCCGGCCACCCCCTGCGCCTGCGTCCCCGGGGGCAAACGGCGGCGCGATTCCGTCCTTGCCGGCCTTAACGCCCTCCCCGGCTGCGAATGGGTGCTGGTGCACGATGGCGCACGCCCGCTCGTCACCCCTTCCCTCATCGGCGCTGCACTGGCCAGAGCGCGCGAGACCGGCGCCGCCGTACCCGGCATCGCCTTGGCGGACACCGTCAAGCGTATCAGCGCCGATGGGCACGTGGCCGAAACACTGGATCGCGCCACTCTCCGCGCCATCCAGACCCCCCAGGCGTTCCGCCGCGAACTCCTCCTTCGCGCGCACGAGGCGGAGACGGAACAGGACGCCCTCGATGACGGGCAGATGGTGGAACGCTTGGGCATCCCCGTCGTCATCTTCCCAGGGGACCGGCGCAACCTAAAGGTCACCACAGCGGAAGACCTCATCATGGTGGAATCCCTGCTACAAAGGGGATATGGTTGAATCTTCGTGTCGGCGTGGGTTATGATCTGCACCGTACCGCGGTCGCGATTCCTCTCATGCTGGGGGGCGTCCACATCCCCTACTCATGGGGACTAAGCGGCCACAGCGATGGCGACGCCGTGATGCACGCCATAGCCGACGCGCTCCTGGGGGCGGCGGGCAAGGGCGATATTGGCGCCATGTTCCCCCCGGGCGACCGGCGCTATGCTGGCATCACCGGGCGAGCGCTCCTAGCGCAGGTGCGCACCGCCCTTGCCACGGAGGGCTGGATGCCGGTCAACATCGATGTCACGATCATCGCAGAGGCGCCCCAGCTGGGGCCATACCGGAACGCCATGCGCAACGCTATCGCCCAAACACTGGAAATCCCGCCCGACGCGGTTGGCATTAAAGCGAAGACGAACGAGGGACTTGACGCGATCGGAAGGGGCGAAGCAATCGCCGCACACGCCGTCGCTCTGATCAAATTCGCAGACGGATGAGACACCGACAAGCCTGCCTACCTCCCCCGGCCGCGCCACCGCGGCCCACCGGCGCCTGTTGACGAGGGCGTCCTTCCCGGCGGAAGGGGGCGCCCCGTAGGCAGCACCAGCACACAGGGAGGATGAATCAGTGACCCTACTCGACAAGATCCGCGGCGATATCCGTGCCGCGAAAGAGCGTGATCCGGCGGCGACAAGCGCTATTCTCGTGATCCTCACCTACCCCGGCTTCCATGCCCGGGAGCTTCACCGACTGGCGCACACACTGCACGAGGCGGGCCTTCCCATTGTCCCCCGGATCATCGCCTACGCCAACCGCCTACTCACCGGCATCGAGATTCACCCAGCCGCGCGCATCGGCGAGGGGTTCTTCATCGATCATGGCATGGGCGTCGTCATCGGCGAGACCACCATCATCGGCGATACCTGCACCATCATGCAGGGCGTCACGCTTGGCGGCACCAGCACCCGCCGAGTCAAGCGCCACCCCACACTCGGCAACAACGTCACCGTAGGAGCGGGCGCCCGCATCCTCGGCGCCGTCGAAATCGGTGATAATGCCCGTATCGGCGCCGGATCAGTCGTCGTCACCAACGTGCCACCCAACGCCACCGTCGTCGGTGTACCGGGACACGTAATCGCGTATCATGACCCGGGCGATGACACCATCCTCCGGCTGCCGGACCCGGAATGGGACCGCATAGAAGAGCTGGAACGCCGCGTTGCGGAGCTGGAGCAGCGTCGGCACGGGCGAAAACAGGACGGCCCCCCGGCATCGCCGCGCGGGAAAACTCCACCTCCGAAGGGCGACCAATGAAACTGTCCGACACGTTGACCGGCGAAAAGACCGAGTTCATCCCCCAGGGCGACGTTGTGCGGATCTACGTCTGCGGCGTCACTCCCTACACCGATTCCCACCTCGGCCACGCCATGAGCTACATCATCTTCGATGTGCTTCGTCGCTATCTCGAGTACCGCGGCTACACCGTGCGCCACGTCCAAAATTTCACCGACATCGATGACCGCATCATCGCCCGCGCCAACGAACAGGGCATCGCCCCCATCGCGTTGGCGGAGCGCTTCATCCAGCGTTATGTAGAGGACATGGCAGCGCTTGGCGTTCACCAACCGCACGTCTACCCCCGCGCCACGGAAGAAGTGCCAGAGATGCTCACCATCATCACCGCCCTCATCGAAAAGGGGTTCGCCTACTCCACCCCCGGTGGCGATGTGTACTACCGCGTACGCAGGCTTTCCCGGTATGGCGAACTCTCCCACCGTGATGTCGATGACCTCCTCTCCGGTGCTCGCGTGGAACCGAGCACGGAGAAAGAAGACCCGCTGGACTTCGCCCTGTGGAAAGCCGCCAAGCCTGGCGAACCATCTTGGGATAGCCCTTGGGGCCCGGGCCGTCCCGGCTGGCACATCGAATGCACCGCCATGTCCCTCAAGTACCTGGGCGACCCCATCGATATTCACGGCGGCGGACACGACCTCATCTTCCCCCATCATGAGAACGAGATCGCCCAGAGCGAGGCCTTCACCGGCCGCCACCCGTTTGTCCGCTATTGGCTCCACAACGGCTGGCTCCAGATGGGCGGAGAAAAGATGAGCAAGTCCCTAGGAAACATCGTCTCCATCCGCGATGGCGTCTCCCGCTACGGCGCCGATGGACTCCGCGCCTTCGTCCTGAGCTCCCACTACCGCAACCCGCTTACTTACAGCGAAACCATCCTGGAGGCCGCGTCCCGAGGCATCGAACGGCTGGCCGTCGCCGCTAACGCCAGCGGACCAGCGGAAGCCGCCGAAAACGTCGATGCTTCCTCTTTCCGCGCCCGCTTCCTCGACGCCATGGATGACGACCTGAACACCCCACAGGCCATTGCCGCGCTCCATGACCTGTCCCGCGAGATCAACCGTGGTCAGGCGGAGGGACGCGGCATCGACGAATCACAGCGCACGCTGCGCGAACTGGCCGATGTGCTGGGCCTGCGTCTCCCCCCACCGAACGCAACCAACGGCGCGATCGAGGCCGCCCCCTTCATCGAGCTGCTCCTCCATGTACGCAGGGAGCTGCGCACCGCGAAGCTGTTCCAACAGGCCGACCATATCCGCGATAAACTCGCCGAACGCGGCATCGCCGTGGAGGACACGGCCGAAGGGTCCGTCTGGAAGCGGGACCGCGGATGACCGGCCCACCCGCCATCGCCATCGATGGCCCCGTCGCTTCAGGGAAGAGCAGCGTCGGACAGCGCCTAGCCAACCGCCTTGGCCGCGTCTTCATCGATACCGGCATGATGTACCGCGCCTGCGCCTGGCTGGCGCTCCGCACCGGCGTGCCACTGTCCGATGAGCGAGCGCTCATTGCGCTCATAACGTCGGCGCGCATCGACGCCCGGCCCGGCCCCCAAGGGACCCTGGTGTACGTCAACGGGGAGAACATCACCCCTTCTCTCCGCGACCCCGAGGTCGAGCGCGCCGTCTCAACCGTCGCCGCCATTGCGGCGATACGGCAGGCGATGGTGCGGGAGCAGCGCCGCATCGCTGGAAGTCGCGCCGTCATCATGGCGGGCAGGGATATCGGCACCGTCGTCCTGCCGGATGCCCCGCTTAAGGTCTACCTAGACGCCTCCGTCACCTGCCGGGCCCGCCGAAGGGCGGCGGAAATGGACAGCCCCGACTTGGCCGCGGTGGAAGCCGCCCTCGCCGAGCGTGACCGCCTCGATTCCGAGCGCAACGTCTCCCCCCTTCGCCCCGCCACCGATGCGGTGATCATTCAGACCGATGCCTTCACTCTGGACCAGGTTGTCGAGCGCATCGCCGATCTCGCCCACGACCTTCATACGGACCCTGCCGATGCCGCCCATCCCGGATGAGCGCCCGAACGCTGCTGCCCGCTGGTTCAACGCTATCGCCAACGGGCTCCTGCGTGCCCAGCTAATCGCCTTCACCCGCTACAGGGTGGAGGGGCGACAGCACGTCCCCCAGGAAGGCGCGTTCATCCTCGTCGCCAACCACGTCAGCTACGCCGATCCGCCGATACTGGCGGCATCGATGCCTCGTCGCATCATCTTCATGGCCAAGCAGGAGATCTTTCGTATGCCGGTGCTGGGCTGGGCTGCCCGACTCTACGGCGCCTTCGGCGTCCGGCGGGGAAAGGCAGACCTCTCAGCTCTGCGCCAGGCGCAGGCCGCGCTCAACTCCGGCGCCGTTCTCGGCATGTTCCCGGAGGGCACCCGCGCGCGCGGCCGTGGGCTGGGCCGCCCCTACCCAGGCGTCGCCCTGTTGGCGCTACGCACAAACGCACTCATCGTCCCGGTCGCCGTCTGGGGGACCCAGGAGATACTGGCAAAATTCCCCCTTCTGCCCTTCCTCCGCCCGCGCGTGACCGTCCGCTTTGGGGAACCATTCCGGCTCACTCCCGTGTTCCGAATCACCGCGGAAGAGGCGGAACGCGGCGCCAGGCTGATCATGGAACACCTCGCGCGGCTGCTCCCCCCGCAGGCGCTAGGCGAGTACGGCCGCTCGCTGCTTGCGGGAGAAGAGCCTCTAGGCCAGCCGCGGCCGTCCAGAAACGTCGCTAGGCGGCCGTGATCGGCCGGGGTGTGCGTGGCGGGCGGGCGATCAGCAGCAGCACGCCCCCGAGAGCGAACAGCACCAGCGACATCGACCACACTATCTCGTGGTTCACACCGGCATCGAACAAGTAGCCATATCCGGGTGCCCCCAGCCCGGCCGCCGCTACCGAGACCGGCAGCACAATCCCCCGTATCGTCCCTAGGAACCGCCTCCCATAATACTTCGGCCACACCAGGTTATTCACCGTAATGAACGCGCCAGCGGCCGCCCCCCAGACGAAGCTGTGTACAAAGATGGAGTAGGCATGCGTCGTCGGAAACACCATGGTCAGCATCGAAAGCGCCAGCCCACCACCGGCGATAGCGCCCAAGTAGCGCACGGCGATCCGATCTCCCAGCGTCCCAAATAGGAAAGATGAGAAGATGACCGTGAACGGATCGAACGCCACTCCCAGCGCCACCACTCCCGGGACCATGCCAATGTCCTCCCAGAACGCCACCTGGCTCACCAGCGTGCCGGTCAGCGCCATCCCTATCACACCCATCGCTGTCAGGACAATCCAGAGGGCGGGCGTGCGCAGCGCCTCCCCCACCGTCCAGTTTACCTCCACCACGGCCGGCGCTACCCCCACGCCATCGACCTGCACCGCCGCCCCATCCGGAGCCAGACCCATATCCTCCGGGGAACGACGCACAAATAGAATGCTCACTAGCGGAATGACCACCGCAATGGCAATACCCAGCGTGACCCAGGCGGGCCGCCATCCGAACGAATGAATGAGCCACTGTACCAGCGGGATCGCCAGCACCGTCCCGCCCGGCAACCCGATGGTAGCGATCGCCATCGCCCGACCCCGGTGAGCTACGAACCACTTCGCCAACGGTACCTGCGTCAGCAGGCTCCCTGCCGGGCCGCCGATCCCCACCATGCCGGAAATACCGAACATCACATAAATCAACCAGAGTTCACGCACCCCGGCCAGCGCTATCAGCATGCAGCCGGCGACGAGCCCAGAGGCCACACCTAGCCAGCGCGCGCCATAGCGATCGAGGAGCATGCCCAACATCGGGGCCGTCACCCCCGCGGTGATCAGCCGGATCGTCAGCGCCCAGGACAGCGCACTCTTCCCCACCCCCAGGTCGTCGCTCATCGGACCGAGGAAGAACGAAAACACCACCGGGTTCATGCTGGTCCCCACGATGTTAATCACCAGCGCCGACCCAACCATGGTCCACCCGTAATAGAACCTCGAAAAGAACGGTAATAGCATGACAGCGTTCGACCTAAGCATGGGGCGCATCTGCTCCGGTATGCCATATCCATGAGAAGCGGTGGCGCGATGAAGTAAGATAGTGGAGCCGGAAATACCGTACACGAAACGTTCGTGCCCAGCAACGAAAGCAAGCGGCAGAACCTACTGCGCGTGCTCAGGGACAGGAGGAATCGGATGAACCGCCCGCCGGGCGGAGATTCGGACACGCCGCGGTACGATCCGCTCGCTGCCCTTCGCCAACCGAACTTCCTCCTTTACACCGCCAGCCGCTTTCTCAGCAGCGCCGCCATGACCATGATGCAGGCGGTCATCCTGTGGCAGGTATACCAGCTCACCGGTTCACCCCTGCAACTCGGCATGATAGGCCTCGTCCGCTTCCTCCCGGCGCTCGGGCTCAGCCTGGTGGGCGGTGCCTACGCCGATACGCACGATCGCCGTGCCATACTCTTCGCCGCGCAGGTGTTCCCCTTCGCCGGCTCCCTCGCCCTTTTCCTCACCACCCGCGCCGATATAGTGGGCCTCCCGCTCATCTACGCCGTCGTGCTCGTCACGGCGCTGTCCTCCGCCTTTGAGGCCCCCGCCCGGCAGGCTCTGCTCCCATCTTTGGTTGACCACGCTACTTTCTCCAACGCCATCACTGTCAGCAGCACCGCCGGTTCCCTCGCCTTCGTCACCGGGCCCGCACTGGCCGGCGTGATCATCGGATGGGGCAGCGTCAGCGGCGCCTACGGAGCGCACCTGGTGCTGATCGCTGCCGGTGCGCTCCTGCTCCCTCTACTTCGTCCACGCCCATTCGAAGGTGAGCGCCGGTCCGTGAGCGTCGCGATGATCCTGGAGGGCGTGCAATTCGTCTGGCAGCGCCAGGTGCTGCTGGGCAGCATGACGCTCGATATGTTCGCCGTCATCTTCGGGGGGGCCAAGGCGCTGCTCCCCATCTACGCCGCCGATATCCTCCACGTGGGCCCCCAGGGCTTCGGCCTGCTCTCAGCGTCCATGGACCTGGGCGCGCTCCTCATGTCAGTCGCGCTCGTCCTCATCCCACCTATCGAACGTACCGGGCGGGCGCTTCTCCTGAGCGTCGCTGCCTTCGGCGTGACCACAATCGTCTTCGGTCTCTCCCGGTCCTTCCCCCTCTCCCTTGCCGCCTACATGGCCGTGGGCATGGCCGACCAGGTCAGCGTGGTCATGCGCCAAACCACCATCCAGCTCGCCACTCCCGATGAACTGCGCGGGCGCGTCAGCTCCGTGAACATGGTGTTCATCGGCGCGTCTAACCAGCTCGGCGGCGTCGAATCCGGTTTCGTCGCCGCTGTCACCAACGCGACCTTCGCCGTCGTTAGCGGCGGAGCCGGCTGCCTTGCCGTCCTCGCCCTCATCGCCGCCCGGATGCCAGAGCTACGCCACTACCGTATCGGCCGCAGCAGGGCAGCTCCCGTCACCATCGATGTTCACCCCACCGCACCTCCGTCCGGAGATACCCCCGCGACCTAAGAGTTGGACGTTCCCACCCGATAATCCACTCAGATCTATCCGAACGCGTGGAATGCGTACCCGATACGCGCCACGCATACAACAAGAAACGTGTTTCTGACCGATTTTATTCGGCACCAGGTCCAGACATAGGAAAGAACGACCTGGTTACTCGTGCGCCCTGCCGGACAGAAGAAGCAGGCCAAGCCGCTCCGCCGCATCCGCCAGCAACTCCGCGGCGCGAGCCTTGGCCTCATCCCACGCCATGCCTGGCGGCGTAACGGCCCATGCCCCGGCAAGACTCAGCGCCTCAACGGTAGCCCGCTCACCGATGCGACCGGCCAGCGCATAGCACGGCACCCCGGTCCGCCGCGCCGCGCCCGCCACCACGCTCACCGATTTGCCCATCGTGGTCTGGTAATCCAGGCTGCCCTCGCCGGTCACACACACGTCCGCTGCCGCCATATGCGCCTCCAACCCCGCCCAGTCGGCGATGAGCAGCCCTCCCGCCTCCAGTTCACCCCGCGCGAACGCGGCCAGACCCGCGGCCATGCCACCCCCGGGCCCGCCCGCAGGGAAGGACAGCATGTCCACGCCAAGGTCCCGCAATACCACTGCCGCCAGACGGCGGAGCGCCGCCTCCAGCGTCACAATCTGAGGCTGCGTGGCACCTTTTTGCGGCCCGAATATCTGCACCGTGCCGTGCTCACCCACCATCGCCGTCTCCACGTCGCAGGCGACGTGCATCCGTATAGACCCCAGCCGCGGATCGGCGTCGGAGGCGTCGATCCGATCCAGATCCAGCAGCGCCCGGCCGCCGCGCCGCAGATCGCGCCCGTGTCGATCGAGCAACCGATACCCCAGCGCCTGCGCCAGCCCGGCCGCCCCATCGATCGTGACACTGCCGCCCAACCCGAAGATGAACTCACGACAGCCCTCATCCAGCGCCGCGCGGAGCAGCTCACCGCAGCCATACGTGGTCGTGACCTCCGGGTCTCGGTCCGCCGGTTTCACCAGTGCGATGCCGGCCGCCGCCGCCATCTCCAACACCGCGCTCCCGTCCGGAAACCGACCCCAGTACCCCTCCACCGGCTCACCCATCGGCCCCGTAACCGTCTTCGTCCGGCGTTCACCACCCCGTGCCGTCAGCATGACATCGACCGTACCAGGCCCCCCATCGGCCATCGGCATCAGGTCAAGCTCCGCTTTCGGCAGGGCACGGCGAAGCCCAGCA
>SHXV01000007.1 GCA_009693105.1 Dehalococcoidia bacterium | reverse complement strand
CGCTAGGCGAATAAGGCGAGGTACGAACGTGAGTGATATTCCTGAACGGGAAGCGCGCGTGTTCATGCGCGCCGGCAAGCGGCAGCCCCTGACCCTGGTCCGCGGCGAGGGAGTGCGTGTCTGGGACGAGGAGGGATGCCCCTACCTGGACTTTACCGCCGGTTTCGCCGTCGATAGTCTCGGCCACTGCCCGCCCGTGGTGGTGGCGGCGCTGGCGAAGCAGGCCGCGACGCTGCTCCAGGTCTCCAACGTGTTCTACTCCGTGCCACAGGTGGAGTTGGCGGAACTGCTGGTGGAGCACTCCTGTTTGGACCGCGTGTACTTCGTCAACAGCGGTGCGGAAGCGAATGAGACGGCGTTTAAGCTGGCCCGGAAGTGGGGCAAGCTGCACAAGGACGGCGCGTTCGAGATCATCGCGGCGGAGAACAGCTTCCACGGCCGGACGCTGGCGGCGGTGAGTGCCACGGGTACCGCCCGCTACCGGGAGCCGTTCACGCCGCTCATGCCGGGCTTCCCGTTCGTCCCCTACAACGACGTCGAGGCCATCCGGGCGGCGACGAACGAGCGCACCTGCGCCATCATCCTGGAGCCGCTCCAGGGGGAGGGCGGCGTTAACGTCCCTGCGCCCGATTACCTGCGCCAGGTGCGCCACTGGTGTGATGAGCGCAACCTGCTGCTCATCTTGGACGAAGTGCAGACCGGCATCGGCAGGGTGGGCGCACTCTTCGGCTACGAGCGGGCGGGCGTGGAGCCGGACATCATGACGCTGGCCAAAGGGCTGGGCTCCGGTGTCCCCATCGGCGCGGTGCTGGCGAAGGAGCACGCTAGTGTGTTTGAGCCGGGCGACCACGGCAATACGTTCGGCGGCAATCCGCTGATGACCGCCGTGGGCCGGGACGTGCTGCGCTATATCATCGAACACGACATCCCGGCGAATGCGGAGCGCCAGGGGGAGCGGCTCATGGCCGGCCTGCGCGGCATCGAAGATCGGCACCCGGAAGTAAAGGAGACGCGCGGCATGGGGCTGCTCCGCGCCATCGAGTTCCACGAGGCGATAGCGGACGCGGTGAACCTGCGCTGCATCGCTAACGGGCTGCTGGTGAATGTGGTCAAGCCCACGGCGCTCCGGCTGATGCCGCCGCTCAATGTATCGGAGGCGGAGGTCGATGAGGCGGCGACGCTCCTGGAGCGCTCGCTCACGGAAGCGCTGGCCGGGCTGAAGCAGGGCTAATCGTACCGCGCTCTTGTCCGGTTATCGCCGGGCGGCGACAAT
Source organism: Dehalococcoidia bacterium (assembly GCA_009693105.1). Taxonomy (GTDB): domain Bacteria; phylum Chloroflexota; class Dehalococcoidia; order SHXV01; family SHXV01; genus SHXV01. The sequence goes on along the minus strand of SHXV01000007.1, from coordinate 41,829 downwards.
AGGGGCACCCCGTAAAGGAGCGCATCCACCATGGCCGAAAAGATCGTCCTCGCCTATTCCGGCGGGCTGGACACGACCGTCGCCATCCCCTGGCTGATCGAAACCTACGGCTACGACGTCATCGCCTGCACGATCGACGTGGGCAACGAGAAGGACTTCACGGCCGTGCGGGAGCGCGCGCTTGCCGCGGGCGCATCGAAGGTGTTCGTGCGGGATGGGAAAGAGGACTTCATCCGTTACTTCGCGTTCCCGGCGCTGGCGGCGGGTGCGGTGTACCAGCGGCACTACCCGCTGGCGACGGCGCTCTCTCGTCCGCTCATGGCGAAGCTGCTGGTGGACGTGGCGGAGGAGGTGGGGGCCTCCGCCGTGGCGCACGGCTGCACGGGCAAGGGCAACGACCAGGTGCGGTTCGACGTGGGCGTGCGGTCGCTGGGGCCGAAGCTGAAGATCGTGGCGCCCATGCGGGAGTGGAAGATGAGCCGGGAGGACGAGATCGCCTACGCGGAGGAGCGCAAGTTGTCGATCGGCTCCGTGACGCGGGCGAACCCGTACTCGACCGATGAGAACCTGTGGGGGCGCAGCATCGAGGCGGGCGTGCTGGAGGACCCATGGAACGAGCCGCCGGAGGACATCTACAGCTGGACGCGCTCCGTCGCTAACGCGCCCGATGAGCCCGCCACGATCACGATCGGCTTTCGCCAGGGGATGCCCGTCTCTATCGACGGTAAGGAGCTGGACGGGGAGACGCTGGTGCGCCATGTGAACGAGCTGGCGGGGCTGCACGGCATCGGCCGGATCGATATGGTGGAGGACCGGCTGGTCGGCATCAAGTCGCGGGAGATCTACGAATCGCCGGCGGCGGTGACGCTACTGGCGGCGCATGAGGCGCTGGAGCAGATGACGCTGTCCAAGCCGCAGATGCGGCTAAAGGAGCGCATCGCCCAGGAGTACGCGGACCTCATCTACAACGGGCTGTGGTTCACGGCGCACCACCAGGACATGGCGGCCTACGTGCGCAGCACGCAGCGCTATGTCACGGGCGAGGTGCGGATGCGGCTGCACAAGGGGACGCCGACGCCGGTGGGGCGCAAGGCGGAGCACAGCCTGTACAGCTACGCGCTGGCGACGTACGACCGGGGCGATCAGTTCGACCAGGGCTCCGCACCGGGCTTCATCGACCTGTGGGGGCTGCCGGTGCGGGTGCAGGCGGAGGCGCAACTGCTGACGGAGCCGGGCTCGCCCCTGCGGATCACGGCGCCGGAGGAGTAGGGGCAGGATGGCCCTCCACGTCCCCGTACCCGCCGTCATCTTCGACCTGGATGGGTTGCGACTCGATACGGAGCCGCTGTATCTGGCGGCGACGCAGCAACTGATTGATCGCTACGGTCGGATACTGGACCGGGCGCTGTGGATGAGCTACATCGGACGGCCGAGCCCGGTCGTGACGCAGATGATCGTTGAGCATCACGGTTTGCCGGTCAGCGCGGCGGAGTTTCACGCCGAGCGTGAACATCTGCTGAGCACCATGCTGGGCAACGCGGAGCCGATTCCGGGCGCGGTCGCACTGGTAGAGCACCTCTCCCGGACCGGCGTGCCGATATCGATCGCCACGAGCTCCAGCCGAGAGGGCTACGAGTTGAAGGCACGGCGGCACGCGGAGTGGCTGGCGCATTTTCACTGCGTTATTACGCGAAGCGATGTGAAGAACGGAAAGCCGGCGCCCGATCTGTTTCTGCGGGCTTCGGAGGGAATGGGCGTGGTGCCGGGGTTGTGCCTTGCGTTTGAGGACGCGCCATCCGGAGTCGAGGCAGTGGTTGCGGCGGGGCTCCGGGTTATCGCGGTTCCTACCGCGGGGACGGATGCTGCCTCGTTCACGAACGCGACCGCGGTTCTGGGCTCTCTTACTGAGTTTGACCCGGGCGACTGGGGGCTGCCGGGCTAGCTTACGCCCGCGTGTTCAGCCACGACCTGTCGCATCGCGGCGATAACGGTGGGGACGGCCGCCTGCGCCGCCGCGATCCGCTCCGGGGTCGTCAGGGCGGCGTAGCCCTGCTCCCGCAGCATCGTGGGCAGGCTGTCGCCGCTGAGCTGGGTGGAGGCGAAGGCGATGACGGCGTCGAAGCCGGCCGGCTCCTGATTGAACACATCGTCCGCGCGGCCGGGGTAGCAGCGGTGCCAGTGCGGCCCGCTCTCAAAGCAATCGAACTTCAGCACTTCTTTCCACTCGCCGTCGTCCAGCAGGCCGTACACCTCAAGCGTGGGGCCGCGGTCGTTGGCGTTGGTGCGAAACTTGTAGCGGAAGCGAAAGGCGTCCGTCTCCACGGTCCGCCAGTCGGGACTGTCGTGCATATCCATATCGTGCGTGTTCATCATGCCTGCACTGTACGCCTGCCGCCGGGCGCTGGCAACACGAAGAGAGAAGGCCTTGCGGGGCCTGCTCTCTTTTCGATGCGTTGGTGGAGCGCCCAGCGGGAATCGAACCCGCGCTCCTTGCTTGGGAAGCAAGTGTGCCACCACAACACTTTGGGCGCCCGTGCGCCGTCTAGCGCGTCGCCGCCCCCGCCCGCAGGTCTTCGCTGGCGCCGGTGGCCAGCGTCTTACGCAGCTCCGTCTTCAGCACCTTGCCCAGGTGGTTGCGCGGCAGTTCATCGACGAAGGCGATGTAGGCTGGGGCCTTGTAGGACGCCAGCCGGCCCTTGCAGAACTGCTGCAGTTCTTCGATGGTGGCGGTGGCGCCCTTGGCCAGCACCACGATGCCCTTCACCACCTCGCCCCAGTCCTGGTCCGCCACGCCGATCACCGCTGCTTCATCGACGGCGGGGTGCGATTCCAGCACTGCCTCGATCTCCCCGGAGGAGATGTTCTCTCCGCCGCGGATGATCAGGTCCTTCTTGCGGCCGGTGATGAACATGTAGTTATCTTCATCCAGGTAGCCGACGTCGCCGGTGTGCAGCCAGCCGTCCCGAATGGCGTCGTTCGTGGCTTCGGCCTGCTTGTGGTACTCCCGCATGATGCGCGAGCCGGTGACGCAGATTTCGCCTTCTTCGCCCGGGCCCAGCGGGACCCCGTTATCGTCCCGGATGCTGATCTCGATGTCGTCCATCGGCCGGCCGACGGAACGCAGCCGTTTCAGCTTCTTCTCCTGCTCCGCCGGCGTTCCTTCGATCTTGTGGTCGTCCGGCCCGAGGAAGGTGAGGGTGGATGTGCTCTCCGTCTGCCCGTAGGCGTTCATCAACCCGCACTTGAAGATGTCGACGGCCCGCCGGACCACCTCATACGGCATGGGTGCCGCGCCGTAGGTGATGAGCTGGAGGGTGGACAGGTCGTACTTGTTGAAGTCCGGGTGCTCCATGATGCGCTTGAGCATCGTCGGCACGACAAAGCTGTGCGTCACCCCGTACTCCTGCACCGACTTCATCCATACCTCCGGATCGAACTGCGGCAGGATGACCAACGTGCGCCCGCCCCAGATGGAGGACAGCATCGTCGTCGCGCCGGCCACGTGGTACAGCGGGACGGAGAGGAGCGTGACCTCGTGGTGATGTTCCTCCGGGTTGGCGGGGGCCATCGTGTTGGTGACGTAGACGGAGAGGGTCAGGTAGGTGAGGACCACACCCTTGGGCATGGCGGTGGTGCCGCTGGTGTACATGAGGATGGACGACTGGCTGTCGTCCACTTCCGTGTAAATCTCCTCATCGCCGGCGGTGGCCATCAGTTCTTCGGCGAAGGGCAGGCCATCGACCTTCGCATCGATGCTGACGTAGTGCCGGACCGTCGTGAGCTGGTCACGGATTGCCTCGACCAGGGGGAGGTAGCGCTCCCCAATGAACAGCACCTTCGCTTCCGCCTGGTTCACCATGTACACCAGCTCTTCCTGCTTGGCGCGGAAGTTCAGGGGGACGAAGGTCGCGCCCAGCTTGGCGCAGGCGTAGTACACGGTGATGTACTCCGGCGAGTTCATAGCCATGATGGCGACGTTGTCCTTGTTCCCGACACCGAGCGATTGGAGGACGTTTGAAAGCTTCGTTACACGCTCGGATAGCTCTGTAAAGGTAACCCTTCGGCCCTCCTGCCCGAGCGCGACCCGATCGGGCACCACCATGGAGCTGATCTGTAAGAATTCGAAGGTGTTCATGCCTGTTCCTCCCGCTGGCGCAGATTCAAGCGCATCGTATCACATTGCCCCCCATATCTGGTATCTGGCGGCCCTTACCCGCACAAGCCGGCGATGGCGTCGCGACCCGCGGCCCGCAGCAGCAGGGCGCTGATTCGATCGCCCAGGGCGAGCGCGTCATCCATGGTCAGATCCAGCCCGCCGTAGGCGGCGCGTTTCGCCCCGGCGAGGGCCGCGGCCGGACGCCCTGCGAGCGCGAGCGCGAGCGCTTCCGCTTCCGGGAGTAATTGTTCCCGCGGAACCACCCGCTGGATCAGCCCGGCCTCCAGCGCCCGCGCCGCGTCGATCGGCTCGGCGGTCAGGATCACGTCCAGCGCCAGGCCGGGGAGGGCATGCCGCGGGAACGTTTGTGTTCCACCTGCCGATGGGATGTATCCCAGCGTCGTCTCCGGCAGGCCAAAGCGCGCGTCTTCTGCGGCGATGCGGATATCGCAGCAGAGGCTCATCTCGCAGCCGGCGCCCAGGGCGTAGCCGTGGATGGCGGCGATGAGCGGCTTGTCCAGGGAGAGCATCAGCTTCCAGACATCGCGCTCCTGCCGGGAGCGTCGCGCCGCGATGTAGGACGGCGCCGTGCCAAACTCCGTGACATCGGCGCCGGCGCTGAATGCGCGCTCCCCCGCGCCGGTGATGACGGCGACGCGCACATCCGGGTCATCGCGCACGGCGAGGAAGGCGTCCCAGAGCTCGTCGCGCATGGCCAAGTTGACCGCGTTGAGCGCACGGGGACGGTTGAGGGTGATCCAGGCGACGCTGTCCCGTTTATCGTAGAGGACGAGTGATTCCACCGGCCTGCCTTCGGCGGCTCAGCGCCAGTCCGACTTCTGAATCTGGCTCCGTGCCTGGTTCTTCATCGTGCGGGCAAGGTCCTCATTCACCTTGGCCGTGAGGGCCCGGGTCAATTCGCTTCCCGGCTTCATCTTCGCGCTTCGCCATTGGCGGATGCTGGCGCGATCCTTATCGGTCAGGGATGGTTCTTCCGCCACCCGCTTGACCAGTGCGGAAAGCAGCGCCCAGGTTTCGTCGGCGTCCAGTTCGATATGCATTGTCCTACCTCCGCAGTTCGTCATCGCTCGAGATGTACATGCTTCCCCGCCGCAGCAGTTTGCGCATGCGGTCATCGAGTACGGTGCCAAGCGCCTCGTTGAACTCGATGGTGAGGTCGTCCATCTCGGAATCGCCCATGTTGCGGTTGCTGCGCCAGCGCCGGATTGCGGCCTTGCCGTCCTCCGAAAGCTCCGCCCCGTCCATGACCTGGGACGAGAGCAACATCATGAGCGCCCATGCTTCCTCTTTGTTGAGGATGATCTGCACTCCTGTCTCCTTCCGTATTAGCGCCCGCGAAATCGCGGTGGTCGCTTCTCCTTGAATGCGCGGACCCCCTCCGCGCGGTCTTTCGTTGTTTGAAGCAGGATGGTCAGGTCGGTCTCCATTCGGAGCGCCTGGTCCAGGGGAAGGTCCATTCCCCGGCGCACCGCTTCTTTGGCGAGGCGGGCGGCGATGGGGCCGCGCTCGGCGATCCTGGCGGCGATGGCCTCCACCTCCGCCGCCAGATCCGCCGTGGCGACGACCCGGCTCACCAGACCGATGCGCCGCGCCTCCGCCGCCTCCACGCTGCGGCCGGTCAGCAGCAGTTCGATGGCGGCGCCCCGTCCGACGATCCTGGGCAGGCGGGCGCTTCCCCCCGCCAGCGGGATCAGCCCGTGCTCCGTCTCCGGAAACCCGAAGCGTGCGTCCTCCCCGGCGATGCGGACATCGCAAGAAAGCGCCAGTTCCAGCCCTCCGCTCAGGGCGTTGCCCTGGATGGCGGCGATGACCGACTGGGGCAGCGTGGCGATCGCTTCGAACGCGGCCGTGAGTCCCCCCCTCGCCTGCTCAATGGCCTCCGGTGTCCATCCGGCGCAGAAGTCGGCGCCCTCCGCCCGCAGGATAACGACCCGGACAGCGTCGTCCTCGGCGATGCTCGCCGCGGCGTCCGCTAGCTCCCGCAGCAACTCCGGGCTGAGCCGGTTCGCCTGGGACGGGCGGGCAAGCGTGAGCCGGGCTACGGGACCGCGCTTGCGGAGAACAACGCTGCGTTCGCTCATTCCGGCCTCTTCTTGACCAGTCTAGGCCCGCGTACAGCGCCGCGCAGCCGCAGAGCACACGGGATGCCGAGAGCGCGGGGATCGTATCAATGGCCTCTAATGGTGTCAAGGAATCTGTCCGCGTACACTGCCTTCGCGGCGCGCAACGGCGACGCACGCCCGTTGGAAGAGAGGGTTCATGCTTCATCTACGGTTCCACCAAACGCATGCGCATCTTGGAACCCCGTTCGGAGCGGACGCGTTCGGGCAGCTTGCGGCGAGGTTCGCGCGGTCGTTTGGGACACCGCGATTCCTCATCGTGCAGACCAGCCTGGTCCTGCTCTGGATCGCGGGGAACGCGGTGGCGCTTACGCATTTCGACCCCTACCCGTTCATCCTGCTTAACCTGGCGTTCAGCACGCAGGCGGCCTACGCCGCGCCGCTCATTCTTCTGGCGCAGACGCGGCAGGCCGACCGCGACCGCACCTGGTCCGATGCGGATGCGCGGCACCGGGAGGTGCTGGCCAGCAACCAGATGAAGCTGCTGGAACTGAACACGGACCTCACCCGGCAGGTAGCGGAGCTATCGACCCAGATCAAGGGGCTGACGGAGCAGATTCACCGCAACGTGGTGCGGCCGGGTGACCCGCCCCCCGGCGCTTGACATAGCATCGGCGCGGTTCTAGGCTGGTGCCTACAACCGAATACCGAATCGCTGCGAACAGGAAGAGTACGCCGCGAAGCGGGGCTACAGAGAGCCGGAGCGTGGTGGAAGCCCGGCGCCAGCGCAGCAGCCGAATGGCCCTGGGAGCCGCGGCCCGAACGCCAGATGGCCCGAGCCGGATGGCAAGTAGGCACCGCCGGGATGGCCCCGTTATCGAAGCCTGGAGCATCGCCCGCGTCCTGCGTGGCCGTGTCTCGACATTGAAGTGGGCGCTCCCGCTGTGGGGCGTCAACAAGGGTGGCACCGCGAGTACCCCTCGTCCCTTACGTATGGGACCGAGGGGTTTTGTGATCCCCGCCTCAAGCGGGGCCGGACGAGGAGCATGGCCATGTACTCACCGGGACTCGAAGAGGTGAAGCAGCTGGCGGCCAGCGGGCGCGGCAACATCGTGCCGGTATACCGGGAGGTGCGGGCCGATCTGGAAACGCCCGTGTCCGCCTACCTGAAGGTGGCCCATGGCCGCTACTCCTTCCTGCTGGAGAGTGTTGAGGGGGGCGAGCGGATCGCGCGGTACAGCTTCATCGGCACGGAGCCGTACCGGGTGTACGTCTCCGATGGCTCCGCTGACCCGCTGCTGGCGGTGGAGGAGGAGTTGAAGCGGTACAAGGTCATCCACCCACCTGCGCTGCCGCGCTTCACCGGCGGGGCCGTCGGCTATCTCGCCTATGAAGCGGTGCGCCACTTCGAGCCGCGTGTCCCCATGGCCCCCAACGACGCCCTGGGCCTGCCGGAGGCGCTGTTCATGTTCACCGATTCGCTTCTGGTGTTCGACCACGTGGCGCACGCGATCAAGGTCGTCTCCCACGTGCGGCTGGACGGCGATATCGACGCTGCCTACCGCGCCGCCATCCGCCGCATCGATGAGCTGGCGGACCGGCTGACGGGGCCGGTGCCCCAGCAGGAGATAGGGGCCACGCCGGTCGCGTCGAAGACGGTGCGCTCCAACGTGGGCAAGGAGGCGTACCTAGGCTTCGTCGCTCGCACCAGGGAGTACATCATCGCGGGCGACATCATCCAGGCGGTGCTGTCCCAGCGGCTGTCCCGCGAGGTGGGCGTGCCCGCGTTCGATATCTACCGGGCGCTGCGAACGGTGAACCCCTCCCCCTACATGTACTACCTGGACCTCGGCGATTTCCAGATCGTCGGCGCATCCCCGGAGATGCTGGTGCGGGTGGAGGATGGGCTGGTGGAGACGCACCCCATCGCCGGGACGCGGCCACGCGGCGCGACGCCGGAGGAGGACGACGCGCTGGCGCGGGAGCTGGCGGCCGATGAGAAGGAGCTGGCGGAGCACACGATGCTGCTGGACCTGGGCCGTAACGATGTAGGGAAGGTCAGCGTCCCCGGCACGGTGCGGGTAACGCAGATGATGGAGATCGAGCGTTACTCCCACGTGATGCACCTGGTCTCCCACGTCACCGGCCGGCTCCGGGACGACGTGACGGCGCTGGACGCGCTGCGCTCCTGCTTCCCGGCGGGCACGGTCTCCGGCGCGCCGAAAGTACGGGCGATGGAGATCATCGCGGAGCTGGAGACGGACCGGCGCGGGCTGTACGCGGGGGCGGTGGGCTACGTCGATTTCTCCGGCAACATCGACACGGCGATCGCCATCCGCACGATGGTGGTGAAGGACGGCATGGCCCACGTGCAGGCGGGCGGCGGGCTGGTGTACGACAGCGTGCCGGAGACGGAGCACCAGGAGAGTCTGAACAAGGCGGGGGCGCTGCTGCGGGCGCTGGAGAAGGCGGAGGCCGAGGTGGGCGAGCGGACCGGCCCCACAGGGGAGAGGGGGTACTAGGGCGTAACCCCTCTCCCTAACCCTCTCCCCGGAGAGGCGAGGGGATCGCGGAGGCGAGGGGATTGCGACAACAGTCCCCTCGCCCTCGGGAGGGAGAGGGCAGGGAGAGGGTGCGGCCCCAGCCTTCAAGCGGGAACGGATCCCAAGGATCGGAGAACAAATGCTGCTGCTGATCGACAACTACGATAGCTTCACCTACAACCTCTACCAGTACCTGGGGGAGCTTGGAGCCGACGTTCGCGTCGTCCGCAACGACGAGGTGACGCTGGAAGAGGTCGAGGCGATGGCGCCGGGGCAGATCGTCATCTCGCCGGGACCGTGCACACCGGTGGAGGCGGGCGTGAGCACGGAGCTCGTGCGCCGCTTCGCCGGGCGCGTGCCGATCCTGGGCGTGTGTCTGGGGCACCAGTGCATCGCGGAGGCGTTTGGGGGGGTGGTGACGAACGCGGGCGAGATCCGGCACGGCAAGGTGTCGCAGATCACCCACGACGGCAAGGGCGTGTTCGGCCATCTGCCCAACCCGTTCCCGGCGGTGCGCTATCATTCGCTGGCGATGACGCCGGAGAGCTGCCCGCCGGAGTTGGAGATCAGTGCCCGCAGCGAGAGCGGGGTAGTGATGGGGTTGCGCCACCGGACGTACGCCATCGAGGGGGTTCAGTTTCACCCGGAGAGCATCATGACGCCGGTGGGGAAGGACATCCTCCGCAACTTCCTCGCAATGCAGGAAGTGGCTCCGGCAAGGTAACCAGACATACCTGCAACGTAGGGACAGACCTTCAGGTCTGTCCGGGTGAAGGGGAGGGACAGGCCTAAAGGTCTGTCCGTACCAAAATGGACTGGTGGCTGGACTTCATCAGTTGGATTGAACACCATGATGCGAGCGTCACGCTTTTTGCGTCGCTGGCGCTCATCGTGGTCACGGCCGTGTACGCGTTCGTTACCTGGCGCATTGTCGGCGCTACGCGTAAGCAGGCCGAAGCCAGCGAAGCGATGGCGAAGGAGATGCGGGAGCAGCGAAGCCTGTAAGGGATGATGACAATGACCATACGTGACGCGATCGCGCGGGTGCTGGACCGCCACGACCTGACGGAGGAGGAGGCCGCCGACGTCATGACGGAGATCATGACCGGCACCGCCACGGAGGCGCAGCTCGGCGCGTTCCTCATCGCCCTGCGGGTGAAGGGGGAGACAGACGCCGAGATCGCAGGCATGGCGGGCGTGATGCGGGACATGGCCGTGCGCGTCCCCTACGACGGCCCGCTGCTCGACACCTGCGGCACCGGCGGCGACGGCAGCGGCTCCTTCAACGTCTCCACGGCGGCGGCGTTCGTGGCGGCGGGGGCGGGGGCGAAGGTGGCCAAGCACGGCAACCGTGCCCTCTCCAGCAAGGCCGGTTCCGCCGATGTGCTGGAGGCGCTGGGGGCGAAGGTGGAGCAGTCACCGGAGCAGGTGGCGCGGGCGATCACGGAGGCGGGCGTGGGGTTCATGTTCGCCCCGGCGTACCACCCGGCGATGAAGCACGCCGCCGGGCCCCGCCGGGAGATTGGCGTGCGCACCGTGTTCAACATCCTCGGTCCGCTGACTAACCCCGCCCACGCGAAGGCGCAGGTCGTCGGCGTACCGGCACCGGACCTGGGGGAGCGCATCGCCCACACGCTGCGACGGCTGGGGTCGAAGCACGCGCTCGTCGTCCACGGCGAGGACGGGCTGGATGAGCTGACGACGACGGCGGGGACACTGGTGTGGGAGCTGCAGAATGGCGCGGTGCGCCACTATCGCATCACCCCCGGCGACCTCGGGCTGGCCGTCGCCACGCCGGAAGCGCTGAAGGGCGCAGACGCGGCGGCCAACGCCAGCGCCATGCGCGCGCTGCTGGCGGGAGGGGGACCGGCCGCCCTGCGCGACATCGTGCTGCTGAACGCGGCGGCGGCGCTGCTGGCGGCGGACATCGCCCCCAACCTGGCGGAGGGGCTGCGCAAGGCGCGGGAAGCGCTCGATTCGGGCGCGGCGCAGCGGGCGATGGAGCGCTTTGTGGAGGTCACGAACCGGCGATGACAGGTCCACGCTCCACCGGCACCTATCTCGATCGCATCATCGCCGACAAGCGCGAGGAGCTGGAGCGGCTGCGCCGTGAGCGCCCCCTCGAGGAGCTGCGGGAGCGGATGCGGGCGGAGCCGTCCGCCCTCGACTTCGAGGGTGCGCTGCGCGGCGGCTCCACGGGACTGCCCCAGGGTGGCCGTGTCGCCGTGATCGCGGAGGTGAAGCGCGCTTCGCCATCGAAGGGCAGGCTCATGCCGGAGGGCATGGACCCGGTTCACCTGGCCAGCGACTACACCCTCAGCGGCGCGAACGCCATCTCCGTGGTGACGGAGGAAAAGCACTTCCAGGGCAGCATCGGCATGCTGCACGACATTCGCGTGGGGCTGGACGGCGAGTTCTCTCACGGGCGGCCGCCGCTTTTGCGCAAGGATTTCCTCTTCGACTCCTACCACGTGGAGGAGGCGCGCGCCTTCGGGGCGGACGCCATCCTGCTCATCGCGGCGCTGCTGGATGGTGAGCAGCTCTACGATCTGCTGGCGGAGGCGGAGGCGCTGGGCATGGGCACGCTGGTGGAGGTGCACGACGAGGACGAGATGGCGAAGGCCGTGAACGCGGGCGCGACAGTCATCGGCGTGAACAACCGCGACCTGCGCACGTTCCAGGAGGACCTGGGCACGACGGAGCGGCTGGCGAAGTTCGTGCCGGAGCACTGCCTGCTGGTGGCGGAGAGCGGCATCCGCACCGCCGCCGATGTGGCGCGTGTCGCCGCCGCCGGGGCGGACGTCATCCTGGTGGGGGAAGCGCTGGTGACGGCGGGCGATGTGGTGGCGAAGATGAAGGAGCTGCACGGGCGATGAGCGTTCGGATCAAGATTTGCGGTGTTCGAACCATAGAGGCCGCTCGCGCGGCGGCGGACGCGGGCGCAGACTTCATCGGTATGGTGCTGACGCAGTCCCGCCGTCGCGCCGGCCCGGAGATGGCGCGCGCCATCGTCGCGGAGCTGGGGGAGCGGCCGGCTATGATGTCGGTCATCCCCCCTTCCGGCGCGGAGTGGTTCGAGTTGGCGCTGACGGCGCGCCGGCCGCTCGTCGTCGGCGTGTTCGGCGAGGAGGCGGGGGAGGAGATCGCGCAGGCCGCCCGGAGCATCGGGCTGGACGCGATCCAGCTTTCCGGCCGCAGCGCGTTAGCGCAGGCGGTGGCGCTGGACGGCTGGCCGCTCATCGTGGCGGTGCGGCCGGACGAGGGGGACGACCCGGATGCGCTTCCGCTGACGATGCTGCCGCTGCTGGAGGCGAGCCACGCGACGAAGCTTGGCGGCACGGGGGAGCGGGTCGATGCCGCCGCCGCCGCCCGCTACGCTGCAGCACGACCGTCGATGCTGGCGGGAGGGCTAACGGCGGAGGACGTGGCGGAGGCGATCGCCGCCGTGCGGCCGTGGGGGGTGGATGTGAGCGGCGGCGTGGAGACGGACGGGGCCAAGGACCACGAAAAGATTCGTGCCTTCGTCGCGGCCGTAAGGCAGGCGGACAGGCCTTTAGGCCTGTCCGTACAAGTTAAGGCCACAGGGCAGAGGGACAGGCCTGAAGGCCTGTCCCTGCAGGGCGGTGAAAGGACAGTAGACCGTACGGACAGACCTTCAGGTCTGTCCTTCAACCCGCGTCGCTCTTCGCCGCGACTGTCCAATTTCGACTATCTCGGCCCGTACGTCTATAGCCTGACCATCAGCACGGCTGCCCGAGATGACTTTCGCATGGCCTCGTTTGTCGACGACTGTACCCAGTTATTAGGAACGATATCCGCCAAGCACGGCTTCGATGTGCTGGCCTACTGTTTTATGCCGAGTCATCTGCACCTGCTGGTGAAGGGGAGCGACGGCTCTTCACTCCCAGCCTTTATGAAGCAGTTCAAGCAGGGGACGGGATATAGATTTCGGCGCCGGTTCGGTCGACCACTGTGGCAGCGAAGTTACTACGACCATGTCTTGAGGCGAGATGAGGATATCAGGGTCGCCGCCGACTACATCTGGAATAATCCGGTGAACGCAGGGCTTACCAGTACTCGGGAACAATATCCGTTTATGGGCCCACCGGAGCGGTTAGGACAGGCCTGAAGGCCTGTCCCTACGGACGAGGGGAGAGAGGTATCGATCAATGACGACGATTCTGCCGGACGAGCGGGGCTATTTCGGCGATTACGGCGGCCGCTACGTTCCGGAGACGCTGATGAGCGCCCTGGAGGAGCTGACCGCCGCCTACGAGGAGGTCCGCCTCGATCCCACGTTCGGGGCGGAGTTGGAGCGGCTCAACCGCGACTACGTCGGCCGCCCGACACCCATCACTTACGCGGCCAACCTGAGCGAGCGCAGCGGGAGGGCGCGTATCTACCTCAAGCGGGAAGACTTGGCGCACACGGGTGCCCACAAGATCAACAACGCCCTGGGCCAGGGGCTGCTGGCGAAGCGGCTGGGCAAGCGCCGCATCATCGCGGAGACGGGCGCGGGGCAGCACGGCGTCGCCACGGCCAGCGTCTGTGCGATGCTGGGGTTGGAGTGCGTGGTCTACATGGGGACGGAGGACATCCGGCGGCAGAGCCTGAATGTCTACCGCATGCGGCTGCTGGGCGCCGAAGTTCGGCCCGTGGACAGCGGCAGCCGCACACTGAAGGACGCGATCAACGAGGCGATCCGGGACTGGGTGACCAACGTGGAGAGCAGTCACTATCTGCTGGGCAGCGCCGTGGGGCCGCACCCGTATCCGCGCATCGTCCGGGACTTCCAGTCCGTGATCGGCCGGGAGGCGCGCGCCCAGATGCTGGAGCGGGACGGGCGCTTGCCCGATGTCGTCGTCGCCTGTGTGGGCGGCGGCAGCAACGCCATCGGCATGTTCAGCGCCTTTCTCGATGACGCCGCGGTCAGGCTGGTGGGGGTAGAGGCGGCGGGGAAGGGCGACGGCCACGGCGCGGCCAGCCTGCTCTCCGGGACGCCTGGGGTGCTGCACGGCGCGAAGTCATACCTGCTCCAGGATGCGTTCGGGCAGGTGGAGGAGACGGAAAGCATTTCTGCCGGGCTCGATTACCCCGGTGTCGGCCCGGAGCACAGCTACCTGAAGGACAGCGGGCGGGCGGAGTACGTCGCCGTGACCGATGCGGAGGCGCTGGCCGGCTTTCGCCTCCTCTGCGAGACGGAGGGCATCGTCCCGGCGTTGGAGTCCGCGCACGCCGTGGCCTACGCCGCCCGCATGGCGGGGGAGATGGAGGAGGGGAAGACGCTTCTGGTCAACCTCTCCGGCCGGGGCGATAAAGATATGAACACCGTGATCGCCGCCCTGGGGTTGGCCGATTCAGCTAAAGCTGTCGATGATCGTCATTAGGAGTGCGCAACTGGCACTCCTGAGGGCGCATGGATCCGAAGAAGGACTATTACGCCGTACTGGGCGTAGAGCCACCGGCGAGCGCGGAAGAACTGCGCTCCGCCTGGCGCGCGCTGATCGAACAGCACCATCCGGACCGCTGGACCGCTCAGGGCAAGGAGCGGTTGGTTCAGGCAACCCGCCGCATCCCGGAGATCAACGAGGCGTGGCAGGCGCTGAACGACGCGAGCCGGCGGCTGCAATACGACCGGCAGCGTACCTTGCACCTGCTGCAAATGGTGACCTGGCGGCCTCCCCGTCCGCGGCCCGCCGGCGTTCTGGACATCGATGACCTCCGGCACGATGGGCATCTGGCGCAATCGCCACCGCCCGCCCCCGCCCCCCCGTGGGCTGCGGCGGTCCCGCCCCCCGCGCCGCGCCCACGCCCCCCGCGCCCTCGCCCTCGCCAAGAATGGCGCTGGCCACTGCGCGTCTGCTTCCGCCGGCCCTGGGCGTGGCCGCGCGCTCTCCCCTCGATGGAGTGGCCGGCTCTCCCGGCGCTGCCGGTGCTGCCGCTTTGGCACCTGCGGCTGCCCGGCATCCCCCGCCCGCACATTCGCCGCCGGCGCTGGCAGCAGCGACCGGTCCGGGAGCCGCGCATGATCGGGATGCCGCCGCATCGCACCCCGTGGGGCCCGCGCGCCGTCGCTCTTGGCATCGCGCTGGCGTTTGCCACTATCGTGGCCGTTCTCCTGATTAGCAGCGGCGTCCTCTATCTTGTGGAGGGCGGGAACCCGGCCGATAACAGCGTGCTCCTTACCGGGCTTGTCGCCACCGCTATCGCCGATGCGGCGGTGGTCCTGCTGGCGTACCGGCTGGCGCTGCGCCGGCACGGCCTAGGCTGGCGGCGTGGCTTCGGGTTACGCCAGCTAGGGCGGCGAGAGCTTCGCTACGCGCTGGTGGGGGTGCTCAGCGCGTGGGCGATCCTTATCGTCTATGGCATCGCTATTGAGGCGCTGGGGGCGGATCGACTCCTCCCGGAGAGCACCCTGGGGGAGGACGTGTTCGATAGCGTGGCCACGATCATCGCCGCGGGCGCGATCAGCGTGGTGGCCGCCCCCTTGCTGGAAGAGGCGTTCTTCCGCGGCTTTGTGTTTGCCGGGCTTACCCGCGGGGGGTTCTGGCCGGCGGCGGGCGTGAGCAGCGCCCTGTTTTCCGTCGCGCACTGGGATCCCGGGAGCGTCATTCCCTTTGCTCTCGTCGGCGTGGTGCTGGCGTGGTTATACTATCGGACAAACAGCCTGTGGACGGCGGTAGCGATGCATTTCACGTTTAACCTGGCGAGCTTCCTCGTCACCCTGCTTGCGGACGGGGCGTAGCCGTGCCCGCGGGCAAAGGCCGGATCACGGCAACGTTCGCCCGGCTCAAGGCGGAGGGGCGGACCGGCCTGATCACGTTCGTGACCGCGGGATACCCGGAGCGGACCGCCACGCCGGAAATCGTCCGGGCGCTGGTCGATGGCGGGGCGGACATCGTCGAGCTGGGCGTCCCGTTCAGCGATCCGCTGGCGGAGGGGCCGGTGATCCAGCTTTCCAGCCACGCGGCGCTGGAACAGGGGGTCACGCCGAAGCTGTGTCTTGACATAGTGCGCGAGATTCGGCATAACAATGTTGCGACGCCCCTTGTCCTCATGGGATACTACAACCCGTTGCTGGCCTACGGGGTAACGCGATTCACGCGGGATGCCGCGGAGGCGGGGATAGACGGCCTGATCGTGGTCGACCTGCCGCCGGAAGAAGCGGGCGAAACGCGGGCCGCATGTGCCGCTGCGGGGCTGGACTTCATCCCGCTGGTGGCGCCGACCAGCAGCGATGAGCGGCTGAAGCTGGCCGGACAGTCGGGCTCAGGGTTCGTCTACTGCGTGAGTGTGCGGGGAGTGACCGGGGTCCGCGAGCAGTTGCCAGCGGACCTTGAGGCGTTTGTGAGGCGGGTTTGCCGGCACGCCGGGCTTCCCACAGCCGTGGGGTTCGGCATCTCCCGGCGGGAACACGTGGAGGCGGTGGGGCGCTACTCCGATGCCGCCGTTATCGGGAGCGCCATCGTTCGAATCCTGGCGGATGCGCCGCCAGCGGAACGGTATGCGAGGGTAAGGGCGTATGTGGAACAGGTTACCGGCCGTGAAAGCGCCCATGTCCAGGGGTAAGGGAAAGTGAGCAACGCGATCCGCTGCCGGGGCATACGGGGTGCGACGACCGTCGAAGCGGACAGCCGTGAGGCGATCATCGCGGCGACGATTGAGATGCTCAACGCCATCGTGGAAGCGAATGAGGTTGAGGTGGGGGAGATCGCCAGCGCCTTCTTCACCACTACGCCGGATCTGACGGCGGAGTTCCCGGCGCTGGCGGCGCGGCAGATCGGCTGGACCGGCGTGGCCCTCATGGGGGCGCAGGAGATGGCCGTTCCCGGCAGCCTGCAACGGTGCCTCCGCGTACTGATGCATGTGAATACGGCGAAGCGCGCGGATGAGATCAGGCATATCTACCTGCGGGGCGCGAAAGCGCTCCGGCCCGATCTCGTCGCTGCGGCGGAAGCGGCGCCCGCCAAGACAAGCGCAGGGCGCTGACCGCGGAACCCGGAGGAACGGAGAGAACATGATCGTAGTAATGAAAGTCGGCTCCACGCAGCAGGACATTGACCAGGTGCTTGAGCGTCTGGGCGAGGTAGGGCTGTCCGGAGAAATCACGGCGGGCGTGGAGCGGAGCATCATCGGGGTGGTCGGCAAGACCTTCCCGGAACTGGGGACGATGCTGGAGACGCTGCCCGGCGTCGACCATACGGTGAAGATCAGCCGCCCCTACAAGCTGGCATCCCGGGAGTTCCGCCAGAACTCTACGATCATCGATGTCAACGGGGTGAAGATCGGCGATGGCAGCATCGTGGTGATGGCGGGGCCGTGCTCCATTGAAAACGAAGATCAGATGGTGCAGACCGCGCGGGCGGTGAAGGCGGCGGGCGCGCACATCCTGCGCGGCGGCGCCTTCAAGCCGCGTACGTCCCCCTACAGCTTCCGCGGCCTGGGCGAGGAGGGGCTTCGCCACCTGGCCACGGCGCGGGCGGAGACCGGTATGCCGGTGATCACGGAAGTGATGACGATCCGGGACGTTGAACTGGTCGCCCGCTACACCGATATTCTCCAGATAGGCGCGCGCAATATGCAGAACTTCTACCTGCTGGAGGAAGCGGCGGACACGGGCAAGCCGATCATGCTCAAGCGGGGGCTTGCCGGGGAGATCGAGGAGTGGCTTCTTTGCGCGGAGTACATCCTTGCGCGGGGCAACCGCCAGGTGATCCTCTGCGAGCGCGGTATCCGCACCTTTGAGACCGCTACCCGGAACACGATGGACCTGAGCGCCATCCCAATGGTGAAGGAGTTAAGCCATCTCCCTATCGTCTCGGACCCGAGCCATGGCACGGGCAAGTGGAAGCTGGTGGAGCCGATGGCGATGGCTTCGATCGCGGCGGGCGCGGACGGCCTCATCATCGAGGTGCACCCCAGCCCGGAACACGCGCTCTCCGATGGCGCTCAGTCCCTCACGTTTGAGAACTTCGCGAAGTTGATGGCGAACGTCACGCGCGTCGGGAACGCCGTCGGCCACCCGCTGGCCCCCGCGCTTCCCGTGCCGGCTTCCCAGGGGGCGGTCGCCGGCTGATGGCGACGGAGATGGCCCCTGCGATTACGGCGACGGTGCCACCGGAAAGCGCGGGAACAACGCGGGCGCTTAAGTTAGCTGCGTTCGAGGGGCCGCTGGACGTCCTCCTTCACTTCATCGAGAAGGATAACCTCGATATCACGACCATCTCCCTGGTCCAGGTGACCGATCAGTACCTGGCGTTGCTGCGCGCGGAGGAGGAGATGAACGCCGCCGCGTTGGCGGAGTTCATCTTCATCGGCAGCAAGCTGCTGTACTTGAAGTCGCGCGCGCTGCTTCCGCGACCGGAGGCCGCCGCGGACGAGGCGGATCAGGATGAGATCGCCATCGACTTGACGGAGGCGTTGCGGGAGTACCGCCAGTACAAGGAGGCCGCTCGCCTCTTTCGGGAGCGCGAACAGCAGGGGCTGCGGGCGTATCCGCGCCAGGCACCAGCACCGGCGCTTCCGCCCGGCTCCGGGCTGGATAGCGTCACGCTGGACATGCTGACGCGCCTGTTCCAGGAAGCGCTGTCCCGCAAGGACCGGGAGCCGCCGCTGCCGATCCGGGTGCTGCAGAACGACCATATTCGGCTGCGGGACAAGATCGATGCGCTGCGTCGGGCGCTGCGCCGGCGGGACCGGGTTAGCTTCCGGGCGTTGATCGAGGAGTGCCGTTCCCGCGTCGAGGTCATCGTCCAGTTCATGGCGGTGCTGGAGCTGATCAAGGCCGCGGAGGTGGTGGCGCGCCAGGATGCGCTGTTCTCCGATATCGAGCTGCTGACGCCGAAGCTTGCCGCCGTCGAGTCGCCGGCCCCCGCTAGCGACGCCTCGGACGAAGCGACCGCGTAGCCCCTATCGCCGGCCGTGGGCGCTACGCCCCACGTCGCCGCCTCAGGCACCGCCCCGCCCACCACCCCGCCAGCACCGCCCCGCCGAAGACGAGTGCGTCAAGCACTGAGTTCGCCACGTAGGAGACGATCGCCATCGCGCCGTCCTGCTTCCAGTAGGGCGGATGGAGGGCATCGATGACGAGATGGGCGAGAGCGAGCGCCAGCAGGCCCCAGCGCGCCGCGTTCGCCCGGCCCCGCTCCTTCCGCCGCCAGCGATAGCCGATCGCCACGAGGATACCCGTCACCAGGGCGAACCACGGCCTATGCATGCCGATGGCGTGGTGCGTTCGGCCGGCGTCTTCGTAGAGGACGAGGCCAGGGATGCTGTCGAGATCGGGCAGGTTGGAGAAGATGATGGCTGCGAGGATGCCGCGCCCGCTGAGGCGCAGCGATCGGCCCGTGGCGTACCCAACGATTGCGTGAGCGACGGCGGTGGCCACCGATCCCTCCTGTGCCATCGTACGCCCCGGGGGGCGGGCGCCGGTAGCCGCCGCCTGCCGCGGGCCGTAGAATGACGCGGGAGGCGTTGGTTATGCGTGTACTGGTCACCGGCGGCGCTGGCTTTGTCGGCTCGCACCTCGTCGAAGGGTTGCTGGCGGCGGGGCACGATGTCGCGGCGCTGGATAACTTCGCCACCGGTCGGCGGGAGAACCTGCCTTCCGGCGCTCACCTTTACCAGGTCGATATCCGGGATGCGGACGCCGTCACCGCCGTCCTGGGCGATTGGCGGCCGGAGGTGGTGTATCACCTGGCGGCGCAATCGGCGGTGCGCGTCTCCATCGAGCGGCCGGACTTCGATGCGGACGTCAACGTGGTCGGGGCGTTACGGCTGCTTGCCGCTTGCCTGGCGACGGGCGTGCGGCGGATGGTCTACACCTCTACCGGCGGCGCGCTGTATGGGGAGCCGATGGCGCTGCCCGCCGACGAGCTCTGTCCCGTCTTCCCGCTTGCGCCCTACGGGTTGAGCAAGCACACCTTCGAACGTTATCTCGATATGGCCACGACGGGGGAGCTGGAGCGGGTGATCCTGCGCCCGGCCAACATCTACGGGCCGCGGCAGGATCCCCATGGGGAGGCGGGCGTCGTCGCCATCTTCGCGGAGCGGATGCTGCGCGGTGAGCCGGTGCGCATCTTCGGCAGCGGCGACCAGCAGCGCGATTTCGTCTACGTGGGTGATGTGGT
This sequence comes from Dehalococcoidia bacterium, assembly GCA_009693105.1. Taxonomy (GTDB): domain Bacteria; phylum Chloroflexota; class Dehalococcoidia; order SHXV01; family SHXV01; genus SHXV01. Next base: position 21,920 of record SHXV01000007.1, on the reverse strand, counting down.
GGAGGCGGCGCTGCTGGCCAGCAGCTCGCACCTAACCGGTGCCTACAACATCGGCACGGGCAGGCTGACCAGCGTCAACGAGCTGTTCTCCGCGCTGGCGGTGGCTACCGGCTACGACCGCGCGCCGCAGTACACGCCGGCGATCCCGGGCGAAGTGTTCCGCATCTCGCTGGACGCCTCCAAGGCGGAGCGTGAGCTGGGCTGGGCCCCGGTGACTCCGCTGGACGGGGGGTTGGGCCTCACGGTGGAGGCGTTCCGGAACGCGATGGAGTAAGGGAGGGGTACCGACCTCACCCCTGTGAGGTTAACGCCTCCGCAATCCGAGCCAACACGGCGCTGATGTCATTCGACACATCGTCATTCGAAATTCGCAGTACGCGATATCCGAGTAAGCCTAATCGTCGGTCCCGCTCCTCATCAGCGGAGCGACGGCCGAGATGTGCCCCGCCGTCTAAATCCACGATTAGGCGCGCCTTTACGCAGCAGAAATCAGCGACGAATGAATCGATGGGATACTGTCGTCTGAATTTGCAGCCGTGGAGAGCGCGGCCACGCAGCGCTTCCCACAGGAGCTTCTCGGAGGTATCCGCTAGCGCCGGCCCGCTCCCGCAAGCTCTCGATTCTTCGCCGGGGCGCCCGCGTCCCGCGGCATGCCTTGGCCCCAGCGGTCGAGGAAGGTCACCTGTTCCGCCGGCTTGCGCACGTTGGGGCCGAACTTGCCCACCGGCCAGCCCACCGGGATAAGCGTGCCGATCCAGACGCCGTCCGGGATGCCGAGGAACTTGCGTACGTCCGCCTCCCGGTGCCGGATGACGGTGGTGAGCACGGTGCCGAGTCCGAGGGCGCGCGCCGCCAGCATGAGGTTCTGCACGGCGGGGAAGATGCAGGCGCCCGGCGGCGTGGTGGAGGCGACGTCCTCCAGACGGACGCTGCAGAGGATGAGGACGGGCACCTCAGCCAGGTGATCGGCGAGGTAGCGGGCCGGGCTTTGCTTCGCCCGCTCCATCTCCTCCGGCGTGCGCGGGGCGTTGGAGGCGAGCTGCTGGTTGGGCCGGGTGACGCTGTTCAGCCCATCGATGTAGTACTCCTGGAGCTGGAGCTTCGTCGCGTAGTCCTTGATGACGAGGAAGTTCCACGGCTGCAAGTTGCCGCCGTTGGGGGCGTGGATGGCGGCATCGATGATCTGCCAGATCAGCTCATCGGGCACGGGGTCCGGCTTCAGCCGCCGCATGGCCCGCTGGGTGTAGATGGCTTCGAATAGTTCCATGACATCCTCCTGACGAACAGATGACCCCGCTAAAGGCGGGGTCATTGTTGTTCGGACAGAGAGAGGTGTCAAGGAGGACGCTGTTGGGCTCGCCCTCGCTTACTCTTCGATGGAGAAAAAGTCTTGGTCAACCCGCTGTACGGCTATGTCATAAAGCGTCGTCACGCCGATTCCGTGTTCAAGCATTAGTGCTGCTAGACGTTGACCGTCCACCAAGACGATCTTCTTCTCGATTCGCGTAACGTATTCTTCGGCATCGGGCGAGAACCGCGATGTCGTTATGAAGACCCCCTTTCCGGCACGTTGCCCTTCCAGGCTACCTGCGAATGCCTGCACTTTAGGTCTACCGACCGTTCCCTGCCACCGCTTAGCCTGGATATAGATAATGTCGAGGCCCAGCGGATCCTCATTGATTGTGCCGTCTATGCCACCGTCACCAGATCGACCGACCGCTCTACCTGCGTCTTCTCTCGTCCCTCCATAGCCCATCTCGACTAGCAAGTCCACAACCAATTGTTCGAACTTTGAGGGGTGCATCGTTTTCACTCGGGTAAGCAGATCGTCGAGTACGGTCAGGCGCAACGCGTTATCACTTTGTTCAAGTAATTCATACGGATCCAGCGCGGTCTGCTGCGCGATCTCCGAGATCGGTGTGGCGCCGTCTCTCTGGGAGCACCGGAAGACGAGGAACTCATCGAATCGCTCCGAGAAGCCGATATCTATCCTGGGCGGATTGCTGTCTAACACGGTTCGACCACGCTCCGTAAGCTGCGACAGCCCGCGACTTGGGAGATTAAGTAATCCCGCTTTTGCCAGATAGGTGCGGGCCCATCCAACTCGATTTGCGAAGCGGGACTGCCTCCCTGAGGGCAGGCTTTCGGCTAGTTCGTCTTCCGTGAGCCTAAATTCCTTCGCAGGCAAGTCATTGAGTTCCCGGAGGGGGTGCTCGCTTCCATCCCGGTGGAGCCTTAGTACTGGGAGCATGAGGGTTTGAAAGTCTGGAACGGGCATCGCTAGTACCCCGCGTACTTGCTGGCGATGGGGAAGCGGCGGTCACGCCCGAAGGCGCGCGGCGTTATCTTGATGCAGGGCGGGGACTGCCGGCGCTTGTACTCGCTCCGGTTCACCAGGTCGATCACCCGCCGCACCGTCGCCGCGTCGTAGCCCATGCGCACGATCTCGTCGAAGCTGCGGTCCTCCTCCACGTACGCCTGCAGGATCGGATCGAGCACCTCGTAGGCGGGCAGGCTGTCCTGGTCCAGCTGGTTGGGGCGAAGTTCGGCGGAGGGCGGCTTCCTGAGCACGCTCTCCGGGATAACCTCCCGGCCCGCGCGAGCGTTGACGTAGTGCGCCAGCCGGTAGACCAGCGTCTTCGGCACGTCCTTGATCACGGCGAATCCGCCCGCCATGTCCCCGTACAGCGTGGCGTAGCCCGTGGCCATCTCGCTCTTGTTGCCGGTGGTTAGCACCATCCGGCCAAACTTGTTGGCGATGCTCATGGCCACCAGCCCGCGCAGCCGCGCCTGCATGTTCTCCTCCGCCACGTTCGGCTCTGTGCCGGCGAAGGTCGGCTCCATCGTCTTCAGCATCGTGGCGAAGCCGTCCTCGATCGGGATCACTGTGAACTCCATGCCGAGGTTCTCCGCCAGCCGCTGGGAGTCGGAGATACTGCCTTCGGAGGAATAGCGGGAAGGCATGGAGATGCCCAGCACGTTCTCCTTGCCCAGCGCGTCCACGGCGATGGCGGCGACCATGCTGGAATCGATGCCGCCGGACAGCCCGATGATGACCTTGTGGAAGCCGTTCTTGCGCACGTAATCGCGCGTGCCCAGCACGAGGGCGGCGTATGCCTCGTCCGGGTCCGCAAGGGGGGCGATGTCGGATGGGGGCAGGGCCGGGCGGGGCGTGCTGGACGGGCCGGACACGTCGATCGGCGGGTGGAGCGGCGCGCTGCGCTCCGCCTGCTCCTTGCGCCGCCGGGGGTCGTGCAGGCGGGTCTGGAGCACGGCCTGCACGTCGATGTCCGCCACCAGCAGGTCTTCCTCAAACTGGCGGGCCATGGCCAGCCGCTCTCCGCGCTCGCTCAGGACCATGCTGCCGCCATCGAACACGAGCTCGTCCTGGCCGCCGACCTGGTTGACGTAACACACAGCGACGGAGTGGTCCGTGGCGCGCGTGGCCAGCATGTGCTCCCGCACGGCGTGCTTGCCCATGGAATAGGGCGAGGCGTTGAGGTTGATCGAGACCTGCGCCCCGGCCAGCGCCTGCGCTTGCAGCGGGTCGCCGGGGTACCAGACGTCTTCGCAGATGCTGACGCCGACGAGGACGCCGCCGATGCGGTAGACCTGGTTGCGCTGGCCCCGCTGGAAGTAGCGGTTCTCATCGAACACGCCGTAGTTCGGCAGGTAGTGCTTGTGGTACACGTCGATGAGCGCGCCGTCGTGGATGATGGCGGCGGCGTTGTAGATGTCGTCCGTCGCATCGACAAAGCCGATGATGGCGGTGATGCCGCCGCACTGCGGCAGGATGCGCTGCAGCGCCGCCAGGTTATCGTCGATGAAGCTGCGCCGGAGCAGCAGGTCCTCCGGGGGGTAGCCGGTGATCGCCAGCTCCGGCACAGCCACGATGTCGGCGCCCAGGTCGCGCGCCCGCGCGATCGCGTCGCAGATCTTGCGCACGTTGCCGTCGATGTCGCCGACGGTGGTGTTGAGCTGGGCCAGCACGACCCGCAGCGGCTGTAGTGTCACTTCTACACTAACTCCTGTGCAGCCATTATCGGCAGGCGCGCTGTGGCGGTCAAGGATGGTTGTGCCGTGGCAGCTTTCACGATCGCGCAGGCGGGGCTAAGATGGCGTGGGAGCCCTCATGTCTTCATCCCCCTCCGCCGGCCACGTCGCGGCCCCTGCCGTCTCCGCGGAGGGGCTTGTCTTCGCCTACGCGGAGGGCGGCCCGCGCGCGCTGGACGGGCTGACGCTGGCCGTGCCCGCGGGCTCGCGCTTCGCCCTGCTGGGGCCGAACGGCGCGGGCAAGAGCACGCTGCTGTCCATGGTGAACGGCCTGCGCACGCCGGAAGCGGGTGCGTTGCGGCTGTTTGGGGCCGGGCCGGACGTTGCGGCGCGCCGGCAGGTGGGCGTGGTCTTCCAGGAGAGCTGCCTGGACCCGGCGATGACCGTGCGGGAGACGCTGGTGATGCAGGGGCGGCTGTTCGGCCTACGCGGCGACCGGTTGTCCACGCCCATCGCGGCGGTGCTGGCGACGATGGGGCTGGAGGATCGGGCGGACCAGCCGTCCGGCCAGCTCTCCGGCGGGCTGAAGCGACGGCTGGAGCTGGCCCGGGCGATGCTGCACGAGCCGCGCCTGCTCCTCCTGGACGAGCCCACGGTGGGGCTCGACCCCGATTCGCGTCGCCGCCTCTGGGATCACCTGATCGAGATCAACCGGCAGGGCACGACGCTGCTGATCGCCACCAACGACGTGGCGGAGGCGGACCACTTCGCGACGGACGTGGCGTTCATCAAGCACGGCGTCGTCGTGGCGCAGGGAACGCCGGAGGAGTTGAAGCGCGGCCTCAAGCGGGACGCCGTGTGGATGGCAGCGCCGGACCTGCCAGCGGAGGCCATCGCCGCCATCGCCGCGCTGCCGGGCGTGGGTGCGGTGAGCGGGCCGTTCCCGGAGGAGCCGCACCTGCACGTGATGGTCGACGATGCGATGGGCTTCGTCCCGGCGCTGTTCCACACGGCGGGGCAGTACGTGCGCGGCATCCGGATCGAGCGGTCGACGCTGGAGGACGCCTACTTCGAGAAAGCGGGCTCGCGGCTGGTGCGTGAGCCGGTGGCGGAGCGGTGAGCGGGGCGCTGCTGGCCTGGGGGGCGCTGCTCCGCCGCGACCTGCGGGAGTTCTCCCGCTCCCGGTCGCAGCTGGGCTCATCGCTGCTGCTGCCGCTGATGCTGCTCGCCATCCTGGGTACGGGCGTATCGTCCGGGCTGGACCCGCAGAAGGTGCGGGACAGCGACTATACGAGCTACCTTGCCCCCGGCCTGATCGCGATGACAGCGCTGTTCAGCTCCACCTTCGCCGGAGCATCGTTCTACCAGGACCGCGATTCCGGCATCCTCAAGGTGCTGCTCACCTCGCCGCACTCTCAGCGCTCGATCATGTTCGGCAAGGCGCTGGGCAGCGTAGCGATCGGCTCCATCCAGGCGACGATCGTGCTGCTGCTTGCCATCGCCCTGCCCACCATCGATCTGCAGTGGCAGTACGGCGTGGCGCAAGGGGTGTTGCTGGCGGTGGGTGCCGTGCTGCTGATGAACGTGATGCTGGCGGGCATCGCCCAGGCGTTCGCCTCCCGCATCGCCACGATGCACGGCTTCCACCTGCTGATGAACCTGGTGCTGTTCCCGCTGCTGTTCTTCAGCGGGGCGTTCTTTCCCCTTGTCGACCTGCCGTGGTGGCTGCGGCTGCTCGGGGCGGTGAACCCGGTGACGTACCCGGTGGACCTGTTGCACCTGGCCATCTACGCGGAGAGCGGCAGCGGCTACTACGGCCTGGCGATCGACCTGCCGGTGCTGGCGGTGCTGGCGGTGCTCATGTTCGCGCTGGGGGTGCGCAGCGGCGCCTTCCGGCGCAACTTGCGGTAGCTTTAAGATGGTCGGATTTTCCAATCGCTAAAGCTCGTCTCGTCATCCAACGAAGAGAGTTCACCGAGGATCTTCGCTTCCACCCGTGCTTCGCAGGATGCGCATTCAACCAGCATTTACGCCTTCAGGATTGAACCAGCACGTCGACGGCGACGGCGGTGAAGAGCAGCGTGAGGTACGTTATCGAGTAGCCGAACAGCCGCATCGCCCCGGCGCGGCCCTCGCTGCGGTACAGCCGCCAGGTCAGCCAGAGGAAGCCCCCACCCAGCGCCAGCGCCGCCAGCGCGTAGATCGCCCCGGTGTAGAGCGTCAGGAGGAACGTGCTGGCCACCAGCACCAGGCTGTAGAGCAGGATCTGCCGCTTCGTCTCCCGCTCTCCCTTCACCACCGGCAGCATGGGCACGCGGGCGCGGGCGTAGTCGTCGGAGTAGCGTAGCGCCAGCGCCCAGAAGTGGGGCGGCGTCCAGAGGAAGATGATCAGCGCCATCACCAGGGCGGGCGTCCCGATGTCCCCCGTGACGGCGGCCCAGCCGCAGAGGGGGGGCACCGCGCCCGCCGCCCCGCCGATGACGATGTTCTGGGGGGTGGCTGGCTTCAGCCATATGGTGTAAACGACGACGTAGAACGCCATGGCCCCCACCGCCAGCCCCGCCGTCAGCAGGTTCACCGTCGCCACCAGCCAGGCGAAGGCGATGACGCCCAGCACCAGCCCGAACACGAGGGCCTGCCGCGGGGCGACGTCCCCTCGCGGCAGCGGACGATCCTGCGTCCGCTGCATCACCCCGTCGCGCTCGCGGTCTACGTAGGAGTTCACCGCACCGGCACCGCCCGCTGCCAGCGAGCCGCCGAACAGGGTGACGAACACCAGCCACAGGCTCGGCACACCACCGGCGGCCAGCACCATGGCCGGCACGGTGGTGACCAGCAGCTCCAGGACGATGCCCGGTTTCGTCAGGGTGTAATACCCGGCGATGGTCTCCCGTATGCCGTGGGCGGGGGCCAACGTGGTGGCGCTACTCACGGACGAGGCCTGGTCTGCCCGCTTCTGCGCGCGTCGACTTAGCCGCCGGCTCAGCATAGTGGAGCGCTACGATCGAGATGAGGACGAAGGTGATCCAGAGCAATACCCCCACGGCGAGGTGTGCCGCGGCGACACCGGCGCTGCGCGTGGTCCAGATGTTGGCCGCGCCGATGATTACCTGCGCGGCGTAGAGCCACACGGCTGCGACGGACAGCCGTACCAGCAGTTGCACGCGGGGCGCGGTCCGCACGGTGTAGGTCGCGAACGCTACGATGATAACCCCTACCGCCGCCGCCGTGATCCGGTGGAGGGCATGAATATCCTGATAGCGGTTGCCACCGGCGGGCAGGAGCCGCCCATCGAAGAGCGGCCAGCCCGGGAAGGCCAGGCTCGCGCCGCTGGCGGCGACGTACGAGCCGGTGACCATGAGCGCCAGTACGGCGAACGCGGCGGCCAACGCCCAGCGGGCGTAGGCCGCCGCGGCGTCCGGCATCCGGCCGCGACTCCCCAGGATGCTGAGGGAGGTGATGAGGATGAGCAGCCCGAGCAGGAGCATCGCCGTGCCGTGGTGGGTGGCGACGATGGAGGCGGGCAGCTCACGCTTCACCGTGATGCCGCCCAGGACCACCTGGAGGGCGAGCAGCGGGTAGACCGCCAGCATGAGGCCCCGCATCAGCCGCTCCCGATGCTGGTGCCAGATCCCGATTCCCATACCGACGATGAGGAATCCGACGATGGTGGCGGCGCTGCGGTGGCTGAACTCGATAAGGACGGCTTTCTCCCGTGGGGGGATGATCTGTCCGTGGCAGAGGGGCCAGTCCGGGCAGCCGAGGCCGGAGTCGGTGATGCGCACGATCCCACCGATGACGATGAGCACGTATGTGGCAACGCAGGTGACGACAGCGAGCTTCTGGGCGCGAGTCATAGCATTGGAGCTCGTGGGGTGATGAAGTAGCGGGAGCAGGCGCGCCCGTTCGATCTTTCTATCACGAGCGAGGCAGCCAGTCAAACCGGCGAAGAAGAGGAAGGGGGCGGCAGCCCCTCAGTACCGCACAACAGCTTCGGCCGGCCCCACAGACGGCATAACCGCCCAAAGTGAGTACGGGGCGGGAAGTCGTGGACGGATTGCTAGATTTCCTCGATCTTCTCGACACGGAGTTTGCGGGCCCCGCCGGGGGTGACGACTTCGATCTCCTGGCCCGGGGCATGGCCCAGGAGCGCTCGCCCCACCGGGGACTCAATCGAGATCTTGCCCTGCTGGGGATTGACCTCGGAGCGCTCCACCAGCGTGTAGCGTAGCTCTTTGCCATCGGCAAGGCTGGTCAGCCGCACCGTCGATCCCAGCTGAACGATGAGCTTTCCGCCTTTGCGGTCGGACCTGTCCATCAGGGTGGCGTGGCGCAGCGTGTTCTCGATCTCCCGGATGCGCGCCTCTACGTGCGCCTGCTGTTCACGGGCGGCATCGAGGGGGGCGTTTTCGCGGAAGTCTTTGTCCGCCATTGCGAGCTTGAGGTCTTCGGCAATCTGGCCGCGCTGGTTACGGAGCGAGTCTAACTCTTCCTCCAGATGCACAAAGCCCTCAGGGGTGAGACGGATCATCGTCGCGGCAGCCGCCAGGGCCCGTTCCTTGGTCCCGGTGCGGGCAAGGCGGACGTGGGTGCTCAGGTTTTCCTGGATGAGCCCGGTGCGCTTGGTGTAGGCGAGGAATGCCCGCAGCGCTTCCAGGCGGTGACGGCCATCGGTGGTGGTGGATGTGACGGTGATGCTGTAGCTTTCCAGTTCATGGGGGCGGAGGGCACCAAGCGGTCTGTCGCTGCCGTACCAGCGCATGAATCGCTGAATCTCCGACTGCGTTGTGGCTCGCGTCTCCGCATCCAGGGAATGGAGAAAGCGCTCCGCGGCGTCATTGACCGTGACAATGTTCGGGTCGAGCAAGTGGCCCCTCCGCTGCTGGGTTCATCCGCGATTCTACGTCTCAGCTTCCGCAAGGGCGGGCCGGCGTCGTGGGCTGGACGCTTCGGTGAACTGCGGCGAGAACGTAATGCGATATTTATTGTAGCATCAACGGGTAGTACGCGTGAAGGGCTGTTCCATCGGATCTATTCAATACGACGGTACTGTTTTGCGGGAAGGGGCCGCCGCGCTGGGGATCGCGCTGACGGAGAAGCAGCGTGGTGCCTTTGCGCGCTACTACGCGCTGCTGGTGGAGGAGAACGAGTCGGCCGGTCTGACCACGGTTGTGGAGCCATCGGCGGTGCAGGGGCGCCACTTTCTGGAGTCGCTCGCCCTGGCACCGGTCCTGGCGCGGGCCGGCGTCTCACTGGAGGGGGCGAGTGCGGTCGACCTGGGGAGCGGCGCTGGCTTTCCGGGCGTTCCGCTGGCGATAGCGACGCCGACGCTGCGCATCGCCCTGGTGGAGAGTCACGGGCGGCGGGCCGGCTTCCTCCTGAGATTGGTCAACGATCTGGGGCTGCATCCGCGCCTGCGCGTGGTGAACGCCCGGGCGGAGGATGCCGCCCGCCTGCCGGAGGAGCGCGAACAGCACGATATCGCCTTCGCCCGCGCGCTGGCGCCGCTGCCGGTGCTGGCGGAGCTGGCGCTTCCCTTCCTCCGCGTAGGCGGCGTCCTGGCGACGATAAAGGGCAGCCGCGCGCGTGAGGAGATCGCGAGCGCGGAGTTGGCGCTTCGGGAGCTGGGAGGGGGAGCGGCGGAGGTGTTGGCGCTGCCGGCACTGCCGGGGGAGGGGGCCTCGGCGCCATCGGTCGTGCTGGTGCGCAAGGAGCGGCCCACGCCGGCGCGTTATCCCCGGCGGGCGGGTATCCCCCGGCGAAGGCCTCTGGGGAGCAGAGGTTAACGTAACGGGGCTTTGTGTTAGAATCAGCCCGGTAACCAAAAGGGGGCCGAATGCCAAATCGTGGTGTATTTCAGCAGTACGAGGGGATTATCGACTGGGTGCTCAGGGTTGTCCGGCTGGACTTTTCGCCGTTTGAGGAAGCGCGTCGGGACACCACCGCTACCCTGCCGATCATCGCCCTCGTCGCCGTGCTGAGCCTGCTTTCCGGGCTGGGATCCTTCCTCTGGGGAGCGATCGATGTCCAGGGCATGGACGTCGGCCAAATGTTCATCGACAGCTTCATTGTGGGGAGCCTGGCCCAGTTCGGGCTCTGGTTTGTCTGGGTGCTGGTTGCCTACGCCGTGCTCAGCTACGGCTTCCGCTCCGCGGCGGACCTGGCGCAGATGATGCGGGTCATGGGGCTGGCGTTTGCCCCTATCGCCCTGGCGGCGATCATGTTCATCCCCATGGTCGATTTCTCCATCGGGCTGCTCAGCGTGGTGGCGGCGGTCCTGCTGGTCAACATCGCCCTTCAGGAGACCACCAGCGCGACGCCGGGCCAGGCGATGGCGGCGAACCTGGCCGGGTTCACCGTGCTCTCGCTTGTCCTGGGGCTGCTGGCCTCTGAAAATCACAGCTATGCGCCCGGCTTCTTTGCTATGGAATCGGCGAAGGACGCCTTCCTCAACATCGCGGACGCGGTGTCCGGCTTCTTCGACGCGCTGTAGAAGAGGCTAGCCGACGGCCGCCTTGAACCGCCGCAGCGCATCGATGTGCTGATCGGTGGTGGTGTAGCCCGAGCCCATCGTGCCGAACGTGAGATGGGTGGCGCCAATCTTCCGCCACGCCTCCGCGGAGGCCGCCCAGTCGTCGGGGGAGCCGGCCGCGCTCACTCGTCCCTCGATGCCGATGGCGGCAGGATCGCGCCCCGCCGCCCGCGCAACGGTGTGCAGCTTCTCCACCATGGGCGCTGCGGCTTCTGGGCGGGCCAGCGCGAGCCATCCGTCCCCGATGCGGCCGATGCGCTCCAGTACGGGCTCCGCGCCGCCCCCGATCCAGATGGGGATGGGCCGCTGTATCGGCAGGGGGTTGATGCCGGCGCGGTCGATCCGATGCCACTGCCCGCTGAAGTCCACCGTGCGCTGGGTCCAGAGGGCGCGCATCACCTCCACCTGCTCTTCCATGCGCCGCCCTCGGTTGTGGAAGTTTTCCCCCAGCGCCTCGTACTCCACCTCATTCCAGCCCAGCCCGATGCCGAGGCGGAGTCTGCCCCCGCTGAGCACGTCGAGTGCGGCGGCCTGTTTGGCGACGAGGACCGTTTGGCGCTGGGGCAGGATGATCAGTCCGGTCGCCAGCTCCACCCGGGTCGTCAGGGCGGCGAGGTAGCCGAACAGGACGAACGGCTCATGGAAGGGCGTATCGACATCGTAGGGGCGGTTGGTCCAGCCGCCCGGGCGGTCCGGGTCCGCTCCCACGATGTGATCGTAGACGAGGAGGTGGTCGTACCCCATGCCCTCAACGGCCTGGGCGTAGGCGCGAATCTGGGCTGGGTCGTTGCCGATCTCGGTGGTGGGGAAGATAGCTCCGTAACGCATGATCAGTGGCCTATTCTCGCCGGTACTTTGCCGGACATGCTTCGGTTTGTGCTTTCATGGCTGCCGTGTCGGTCGGAAACGAAAGCCCGCTGTCCTCCCGGGCGGTGAGGAGAGCGGGCTTTGGCCGGTGCGGTGATGGCGACCCCGATCGGATTCGAACCGACGATCTCCACCGTGACAGGGTGGCATGTTTGACCGCTACACCACGGGGCCGCAGGACGTGACGAGGGCCCCGGTTGGGCCCTGTACCTCTTCACTATAGAGTCGCTTGGAGAATGGTGTCAATGCGCGCCCCATTGCTGACCGATACGGTATACTGGCCTCATCCCCGACGACGGAAGGATACGCCGTGCCCTCCACAGCGAACCCTGGCGGCAGCAACCGTCCCCGGCGCGCTCCGCAAAACCGCCGGACGCCCGCGCTGCGCCCGGCCCAGGCGCAACTTGAGGCGGCGGCTCCCGCGCCTGCGGCCCCGGATGCTGGCGCCGGAAAGCTGCGCGTGGTGCGCGCCGCTGGGGCGGCCGTGCCCGCCTCCGCGCGGCTCACCCGCGATTACGGCCATGTGCGGGGGGAGCTGGTGCGCATCGCCGTGCTGGCGATCATCATCTTCTCCGCCATTGGCGCGTTAGCGGTCACCTGGCCCTAGCGCAGCTGGGTCGTCGCCACGAGCACGGCGACGGTGATCACGATCAGATCGTCCAGGCTGTTCCCGATGGGGCTTCCCAGCAGCGCGCTCCGCACGGCGTAGGCTAGCACCACGCCCGAGGCGGCGAAGAGCTGCATCCCGCCGCCACGTTTCCTTCCGGTGGCGAGTTCGCTCGCTTTCGCGTTGGCCCAGCCCAGGCCGAGACCAATAATGGCGGCGAAGAAGATGCCCATCCGACCGGGGAGGAACTGCGCCCAGGCGTATCCCGCAACCACGCCCACGAAGGACGCCGCCGCCAGCGCACGGAGGTAGTGCTGCGCGCCGATGATGTACATCGGCGGCTTGCGCACCTGCGCGCAGTCCGGGCAGCGGCCCCCGACGGGCGTCTGTACCATGCAGCGTGGGCAGATGGGGGTGTCACAGCGGCCGCAGTGCAGCAGCGTCTCCGTGGAGGAGTGCCGGGCGCAGTACAGGGGTGGTTCTTCGGAAGCGTCCATAATCGCTCGTCCTATGGCGGAAGCCGGTCAGCTTACGGTGAGGGAGTGCCGGTAGGGGCGGATGCGCGCCTCGCCGATCCGCTGTCCGCTGGCGTCCAGGAAGCGGGCGATGGTCTCCTCCGTGAGGGGGATATCGCCCGGCTTCCGCTCCCCATCACTGCCGTGGCCGTGGAAATCGCTCCCGCCCAGGGGGAGGATGCCCCGCGTCCGGGCGAACTGGAGCAGTCGCTGGATATCAGCGGGGGTGTAGCTGCGGTAATACACTTCCAGGGCGGCTAGCCCTGCCGGAACAGCGCTATCCAGCACCGCGTCCAGGTTGTCGATCTCTCGCGGGTGAGCCAGTACAGGGACGCCGCCGTGGTCGATGATGAACCGGACGGCATCCTCCGGGGTGAGCTTGTCACGCTCCACGTAGGCGGGCTTGCCCTTGGCCAGGTAGCGCTCGAACGCCTCGTCGAACGTGGCGACGTGCCCGGCTTCGATCAGCGCCTTCGCCACGTGGGGACGGCCGACGGAAGCGTCGCCGGCGATCTCTTTTACGCGCTCCCAGCTGATTTCAACGCCGAGGGAATGGAGCTTGCGCACCATTCCCTCCCCCCGGGCGACGCGGGAGTCGCGCATGCCGGCGAGCGTCCGCTGCAGATCGGCGTCCTCAGGGTCCAGGAAGTAGCCCAGCACGTGCGCTTCGTCGCCGGGGATATCGGTGCTCATCTCGATGCTGGGGATGATCTGGATGCCGGCCTCGCTTGCGGCGGCCACCGCTTCCGGGATGCCCTCCATGGAGTCGTGGTCCGTGAGGGCGAGCAGGCGGACGCCGTTGCCGGCGGCCAGGCGTACCAATTCCGTGGGCGTGAGTACTCCATCGGACCGGATGGAGTGGGAATGGAAATCGGCGATGCTCATAGGGGCGAAACCTCTCACCATGCCGTGACTGGACCAGCATAAACGAGGCAGGGGCGTCGAGCGACGCCCCTGCGTGACGGGTTTACGTCGGGCGCCTACTTCGCGTAGTCGGAGGCCCGCGTTTCCCGGAGCACGGTCACCTTGATTTGGCCCGGGTACTGCAGACTTTCCTCGATCTTCTTGCTGATGTCGCGCGCCAGCCGCATGGAACCGAGGTCGTCGATGGTCCCCGGGTCGACGAGGACGCGGACTTCGCGCCCGGCCTGGATGGCGAATGCCTTGTCCACGCCAACGAAGCTGCCCGCGATGCTCTCCAGCGCTTCCAGCCGCTGGATGTAGCGCTCCAACGACTCTCGCCGCGCGCCCGGGCGGCTGCCGCTGATCGCATCGGCGACGATGACGATGTGAGATTCGATCGTGCTGGGCTCGACCTCTTCGTGGTGCGCCTCGATCGTGTGGGCAACCGGCTCCTTGACGCCGTAGCGCCGGGCCAGCTCCGCGCCGAGGGCGGCATGGGTGCCCTCCACTTCGTGGTCGATGGCCTTGCCGAGGTCGTGCAAGAGGGAGCCGCGCCGGCTCACATCAATGTCCGCTCCGAACTCCATCGCGATCATGGCGCCGAGGTGAGCGCTCTCCACGGCGTGGCGGAGCTGGTTCTGGCCGTAGCTGGTGCGGAACTTGAGCCGCCCGAAGTACTTGATCAGGTCGGGGTGCATGCCCGGCACGTCCGCATCGATGGCGGCCTGTTCCCCCGCTTCGGCGATGGTGGCGTCCAGCTCCTGTCGCGCCTTGGCCACGATCTCCTCGATGCGCGCCGGGTGGATGCGGCCGTCCTGGATCAGCTTGGTCAGCGCCAGCCGCGCCACTTCCCGGCGCACCGGGTCGAAGGCGGAGAGGGTGACGGCGTCCGGGGTGTCGTCGATGATGAGGTCGACGCCCGTGGCCGCCTCCAAGGCGCGAATGTTGCGCCCTTCCCGCCCGATGATGCGGCCCTTCGTCTCCTCCGAGGGGATGGGGACGACGGTAACGGTGCTTTCATGCACCACTTCCGATGAGACGCGCTGGATGATGGTGGAGAGGATCTCACGGGCGCGGCGATCGGATTCCTGCTTGGCCCAGGAGTCTGCCGCCCGGACCCGCCGGTTCGCGTCTTCCTGAACTTCGCCCTCGATCTCCTTGATCAGCTCGCCCTTGGCTTCAGCCTGGGTCAGCCCGGCGACGCGCTCGACTTCGGCGAGCTTTTGCTGGCGGAGGTGCTCGACCTCCTCGCTGCGCTGTTGGAGTTCGGCCTGGCGTTGCTCTAGCGTCGCCTGGCGCTGCTCCAGCGTCTCCACCTTGCGGTCGAGCGATTCTTCCTTCCCGGCGACCCGGCGCTCCATGTTCTGGACCTCATCGCGCCGGCTCTTGAACTCCGCTTCAGCCTGAGTGCGGATGCGCATGGCTTCCTCCTTGGCCTCAAGGAGGGTTTCCTTTTGCTGCCGCTCAGCTTCGCGAACAAGGCGCTCGGCTTCCGCCGTCGCCACTTGCTGTTGTTCCCGACCGGTGTTGCGCCGCACCAGGAAACCGGCGGCGCTACCGATGATGAGGGCAGCGAGGCCGATGACGATTTCGATCATCGCGAGTACCCCGCTTAATACGATTTAGGTTCTAGCTCGATGAGCTATTGATCCCCATCATAGTTTTCGTAGGAAGGCGGTGTCAAGGAATCGGCGGTATCGCTGAATCTACGGAGGCGGCTGATCTTCGGCCCAGCAGCGCTCTACGGCGCGCCGGGTGACCTCCCAACTGAAGCCGCGCCGCTGCAAGAAGCTGGCCAGCCGGCGACGGTAGGCCGCCTCATCGCCGCGGTCCAGGGCACGGGCCCGCCGCATGCCGATGCGGTAGGCGGAGTCGCCATCATCCAGAGGCTCGACGACGGTCTGCGTGACCTCCGTGCTGATGCCCTTCCTCGCCAGCTCCCAGCGCAGCATCCGGCGGGAGCGGGGGGCGGCGGCCTGTCGCGTCTCCATCCAGAACTCGGCGAAGGCGGCGTCATTGACGTAGCCTAGCTCGCGCATCCGCCCCAGCACTTCATCGATGAGGACGCGCCCGAATCCCTTGCGCCGCAGCGTATCGCGCAGCTCCGCCTCGCTGTGGGGGCGGCGGGCGATGGCGGCCAGGGCGCGGGTGAGAGCGCGGGAGCGGTCGTCCTGGTAGCGGAGGCGGGCGACGTCGCCCTCGGTCAGCTCGTCGCCGACCTGCAGCCCTGCGAGCTGTAGCGTATCGGTCGAGAGCGTGAGGACGACGTCGCCGCCCGCCCCGATCTCGTGTCGGCGGGTGCGCGGCAGCCTGTCGATGCGTTCGATGCGCATGGGGTGCGGCGGCTACTCCTCGGCCGCAGCGTCGTCGTCGTCGGCGAGGGCCGGGGCCGGCTTGGCGCCGTTGGTGGCGGGCTTCGCCCCGTTCGTGCTCAGGCCGGCCAGGCGGGCGGCGTCGGCGCGGGAGCGGATCTCGGTCTCGATCTCCTTTGCCATCTCCCCGTTGTTGCGCAGGAACTCCTTGGCGTTCTCCCGTCCCTGGCCGATGCGCGTTTCGTTGTAGGTGTAGAACGCGCCCAGCTTCTGGACCACGCCGTAGTCCACGCCCAGGTCGACGATGTCGCCCTCCTTGCTGATGCCGGTGCCGAACATGATGTCGAACTCGGCCTGGCGGAAGGGTGGCGCGACCTTGTTCTTCACTACCTTCGCCCGTACGCGGTTGCCGACGATCGTCGTGCCCTGCTTGATCCCTTCCACCCGCCGGATATCGATACGGACGGAGCTGTAGAACTTGAGGGCGCGTCCGCCGGGGGTGGTCTCCGGGTTGCCGAAGACGATGCCGATCTTCTCGCGCATCTGGTTGATGAAGAGGACGGCGGTGTTAGAGCGGCTGATCGCCGCGGTCAGCTTGCGCAGCGCCTGCGACATCAACCGCGCTTGCAGGCCGGGGAGGGAATCGCCCATGTCGCCTTCGATTTCGGCGCGGGGGACGAGGGCGGCGACGCTATCGATGACGATGATGTCGAGCGCGTTGCTGCGGGTCAGCGCCTCCACGATCTCCAGTGCCTGCTCGCCGGTATCCGGCTGGGAGACGAGCAGTTCCTTGATGTTGACGCCGCAGGCCGCTGCGTAGACGGGGTCCATGGCGTGCTCCACGTCGATGTAGGCTGCCATGCCGCCGCCCTTCTGCGCCTCCGCGATGATGTGCTGTGCCAGCGTCGATTTCCCGGCGGACTCCGGGCCGTAGATCTCGCTGACGCGCCCGCGCGGGATGCCGCCGATGCCGAGGGCGATGTCTAGGGATAGCGATCCGGTGGGGATGGCCTCCACCGCGACCATTTGTGCTTCGCCCAGCCGCATGATGGCGCCGCGCCCGAAGCGCTTCTCGATGTCCGCAATCGTCGCGTCTAGGGTGGTGTTGTTGTTCGCTGCTGCTACCATGGGAAGTCCTTTCCGTGTCGTCTCTTTCGCACATTCCTTACGTGTATCGGCGGCATCGTAGCACACGAACGCGTGTTCTGCAATGGTATGCTCGGGGCTGTTTTTGAATGTAGGGGAGAAGTAATGTGGCGCGCTTACGGGTGCATCTGACGCCGCGGGCGAAGCGGGAGGGCATCGCCGGGTGGCGGGACGGTGTGCTGCGCGTGCGGGTCATGGCGCCGCCGGTGGATGGGCGGGCGAACGAGGCGCTGCTGCGGCTACTGGCGGAGGCGCTGGGCCTGCCGCGCGGGGACGTAACCCTGGCCGCGGGGGCGACGTCGCGGGATAAGACGATCGAGGTGGCGGGGATGGACGATGCAGCGCTGCGGGCGAGGCTGAGCTAGGTGGCGATACCCCGCGTGACCGCGCTGGACAGCACCTGCAGCAGGATGATCGCCGCCATGGGGGTCAGGTCGATCATGCCGATGCGGGGCATGATCCTTCGGATGGGCGCCAGTACGGGCTCCGTGAGCTGGATCAGGATCTGCATCAAGGGGTTGTTCGGATCGATCGGGAACCAGGAGACGATCGCCCGCAGGAATATCCCGACGGTAAGCACCGTGGTGAGGATATCGACGAACTGGATGATGAACGTGTTAATGATTATGCTCCTAAATCGCGCGCCCGCTGGTAAGACTGGATCACCGCCGCCTCCAGCGCCGCCCGCACTCCATGCGCTTCCATTTCCTCCAGCCCGGCGGCCGTGGTGCCGCCCGGGGAGGTGACCCTGTTGCGCAGTACTGCCGGATGTTCCCCCGTGGCCTGCATGAGCAGGGCGCTGCCCAGCACCGTCTCCACCACCATCCGGGTCGCCAGCTCCCGGCTCAGGCCGATGCGCACGCCCGCATCGATGAACGCTTCGATGATCAGGTAGACGAACCCCGGCCCGCTGCCGCTTACGGCCGTCGCCATGTCGACCTGCTTTTCGTCCGTCACTTCCACGGCGCTGCCCAGTGCTGCCAGCAGCGCGCCGACGGCGGTGCGCGCCTTCGCGTTCACCTTGGCCGTGGCCGTCCAGGCCACGAAGCCGGCGCCGATCTGGCCGGGCGTGTTGGGCATGGCCCGTACCAGACGATCGTGTCCCAACACGCGCTCCATCTCCCGCAGACTCACGCCCGCCATGATGGAGACGACCGTTTGGTCCTCGGTCAGGCTGCCGTTCAGCGGTTTGGCCGCCGCCGCGAAGTCCTGCGGCTTCACGGCCAGCACGATGAGTGGGGCCCCTGCCGCGGCTGAGCGCGCGTCGTCGCTGATGGCGACGCCGTGGGTCGCGGCGATTTGCTCCCGCCGTGCCGCCACCTTCTCGCAGGCGGTGATCTCGGCGGGCGCCGTGCCGCCCCGGAGCAGCGACGCGATCATCGCTTCTCCCATGGTTCCGGCGCCGATGAATGTGATCTTCGTCAGAGGAGACCTCGTGCGTCGAGCATAGCAAATCGCAAGGGCGGGGTCACGGCCTGGCGGCTAGCCAATGACAATGTTCAGCAGCTTGTCCGGCACGTAGATGGTGCGGCCCACCGCCTTGCCATCGAGGAAGGGGCGTACCTTGCCGCTCGCCATCGCCTGCGCCATCGCCTGAGCCTCGGACAGCCCCGTCGGCGCCTGGATGCGGTCGCGCAGCTTGCCGTTCACCTGCACGACAATGGTGACGGCCTCCACGGTAGTGTAGCGGGTGTCCCAGCGCGGCCACGCCTGCGTGTGCACGCTGTAGCTGTGCCCGCTGCGCTCCCACAGCTCCTCCGCGATGTGCGGCGCGGCGGGCGCGAGCATCAGGATCAGCGATTCGATGGCTTCGGTCCAGGCGGCGCCGTCCACGGGGCCGGCATCGCGAAGGCGGGCCAGCCCGTTGGTGTACTCCATCAGCGCCGCCAGCATGGTGTTGAAGCGGAACTTTTCGATGTCCTCCGTCACCCGCTGGATCGTGCGGTGGGCCAGGCTGCGCACGGCCCGCGCTGATTCGCCGTCGCGGGTGGTCGGCGTCTCTTCGGTGGCAATGGTCCAGGCGCGGTGCAGCCAGCGGGAGAGCCCGGCAAAGCCGCTATCGTCGTAGGGGCCGCCCTGGTCCCAGGGGCCGAGGAACATGAGGTAGCAGCGGAAGGCGTCGGCGCCGTAACGGCTCACCTGCTGATCTGGCGCGACGACGTTGCCGCGGGACTTGCTCATACGCTGGCCGTCCGGCCCCATGATCTGCCCCTGGTTGAACAGCCGTGTGAACGGCTCATCGATGGCGACGACGCCGATGTCTCGCGCCGCCTTGGTGAAGAAGCGGGCGTAGAGCAGGTGCATGACCGCGTGCTCCGCGCCGCCGGTGTACTGATCGACGGGCAGCCATTTGGGGGCCAGCGCCGGGTCGATGGGGCCGCCATCGAAATGGGGCGAGACGTAGCGCAGGTAATACCAGTTGGAGCACATGAACGTGTCCATCGTGTCCGTCTCCCGGCGGGCGGGGCCATCGCACTTCGGGCAGGTGGTGTGGAGGAAGCCCTGGTGCAGCGCCAGCGGCGATTGGCCCGTGGGGAGGAACTCCGCGTCGTCCGGCAGGAGCACGGGAAGCTGGTCCTCCCGCAGGGGGACGATGCCGTCCTTCTCGCAATAGACGATGGGGATGGGCGCCCCCCAGTAGCGCTGACGGGAGATCAGCCAATCGCGCAGGCGATAGGTGATCGTGCGCCTGCCGATGCCCTCCCGCTCCGCCTTATCGGCGATGCCCTGCCAGCCCTCGGCGTTCGTCTGGCCATCGAAGGGGCCGGAGTCGATCATCGAGCCGGGCTCGACATAGGCGGCGTCCAGCGCCTGCGTTTCGCCCTTGACCGGCGTGATCACCTGGACGATCGGGATGCCGTACTTCCGTGCGAACTCGAAATCGCGCTGATCATGGGCGGGAACGCCCATGACGGCGCCGGTTCCGTAGCTGTATAGGACATAATCCGCGATATAGATGGGTACGCGGTTGCCGCTCAGCCGGTTGACGCAGTAGGCGCCGGTGAACACGCCCGTCTTCTCCCCCTCGGTGGAGAGCCGATCGATCTCGGTGGCGCGGGCAGCGGCGGCGACGTAGGCGTCGACCTCAGCGCGGTGGTCCGGCGTGGTCAGCGCCGCGACGAGCGGGTGCTCCGGCGCGACCACCATGAAAGTGACGCCGTAGACGGTGTCCGGGCGGGTGGTGAACACGCGGATTTCCTGCGTTTCGCCAGCGGGCTGCTCCAGGGCGAAGGACAGCTCCGCGCCCTCGCTCCGGCCGATCCAGTTGCGCTGCATCGTCATGACCTGCTCCGGCCACTGCAGCTTGCCGAAGTCCAGCAGTTCCTCCGCGTACTTCGTGATGCGGAAGAACCACTGCTCCAGGCTGCGCCGGCTCACGACGGAGCCGCAGCGCTCGCAGGCACCGTCCTTCACCTGCTCGTTCGCCAGTACGGTCTGGCAGCCGGGGCACCAGTTCGCAGGGGCCTCCGCGCGGTAGGCCAGGCCCGTCTCAAACAGCTTAAGGAACCACCACTGGGTCCAGCGGTAGTAGGCAGGGTCACAGGTGACGATCTCCCGCTGCCAGTCGAAGGACGCCCCCATCGACTTGAGCTGGCCGCGCATGGTGGCGACGTTGTCCCAGGTCCACTTGGCCGGGTGGATGCCCTGCTTGAGCGCCGCGTTCTCCGCCGGCAGCCCGAAAGCGTCGAAGCCGATGGGGAACATCACATTGTGGCCGCGCATGCGCATGAAGCGAGCCTGGACATCGGAAGGGGCGATCGCGAACCAGTGGCCGATGTGCAGGTTGCCGGAAGTGTAGGGGAACATTGTGAGGGCGTACCACTTCGGGCGCGGATCATCGTCGTCGGCGTGGTAGAGCGCATCGCGCTCCCAGCGTTCCTGCCACTTCGGTTCGATCTCGGTGGGGTCGTAGCGGTCGGCCAAGGCCGCTCTCCTTGTCTGGGCTAGGCGATAGGTGTGGGGAAATTATACAGGCAGCGGCGGCTTCGTGCCTCAAGTCACCGTGGCCGTGTGCCCGCCATCGACAAAGAGCACCGTACCGGTGACGTAGCTGGATGCGCCGGAGGCCAGGTACAGCGGCGCTCCCACGATGTCGTCGGCGTAGCCGGTGCGCTGCATCGGGTTTCTGCTCTGCGGGTTCAGGACGATGCCTTCCGCGGGAGGCTCCGGGCGCATGCCGCCGGGGCTGATCGCATTCACCCGCACCTCCGGCGCGCATTCCTTCGCCAGGTAGCGCGTGAGCATGTGTAGGTGCCGATGAGCTGGTCCGGGGCCACTGCGCAGTAATCCTTTGCCAGGAAGGTGTTGTAGGCCTTGACCAGGGAGAGGTAGACGTTTTTGTCCGTGATGCCTTCGACAAAGCCGACGGCGAACACGGGCGGGTACAGCACTTCCGCATCGATGCCGTCCAGGTCCTGTTCCTGCAGGCGCTGGACGGCATCCCCCGCGCCGGGGGCCGGCGTGCCGTCCGGGTTGTATTAGGCTCGTGTTCAGAGCGCACCCCTGAGGTAGTGGCGCCGGGGGCCAGCGTGCGGGCGCCGTTGATGTTGCGACCGTTGTGGAGGAGCGGGCGCCCTTCCACGATCCAGCCTTCGCCATCGCCTTCCAGCTTGATCAGGCGCGGGGAGCGGTCCCGGTACTTTTCCGGAACGTACTTCACCCACGCCTCCGGGGGATTTTCCAGGTTGCCGTCCGCTGAGATCGCCTGATAGTACCGCGCCATGTTGATCCTCCGTGTTTCAGCCGCCCTCCGGGCGCTCCTATTACCGCATCCGTTCTGTTCTACGCAATGCAGCGGCGCGTCCCTAGGGCCGAACGGCACGGAATGTCCGGGCCATTTGGGGGTGTTGGACAACAATGAAGCGGCCGGGGAGGCCGCTTTTCTGGGGGTATGTAAGTGGTGGAGCTGGAGGGATTCGAACCCTCTACCTTTTGTCTGCCAGACAAACGCTCTACCAATTGAGCTACAGCCCCACGGGACTCAAGTATAGCAATGGACCGACTTTAGCGGCAACGCGGGGCTAGAAGCGCGGCGGCTCTTCGCT
>SHXV01000043.1 GCA_009693105.1 Dehalococcoidia bacterium | reverse complement strand
ACGTACCCCATGAGGATTGTGAATACCCCCAGCACCAGTACCACTCGCCAGAGCCGTCGCAACGTCCGTCGACCGACATGTATAGGAATCATGGCGTGCCTCCTACCGTGGGCGCTTCGCCCGTGGCTCGTCCTATGGCTTCGTCTGCGTCTTGCCCGCGTCGCAGCGAAATCCGTTGGTCAGATAGACGAACGACTGCTGCACCGGCTCCAGGTCCTTGCCCGTCACCGTGATCGCGTACGAACGCTTGTCGTTCGGGCAGATCCAGCCGCCGATGATCCCCACACCCACGATCGTGCTGCGCTCATCGCGCGTGACGAACGTGCCGTAAGAACCGGGCTGGTTGTCCACCGTCAGGCCCTGGCCCGCACCCTGTGCCTCGAACTGCGCCTGCGTCAGCGACTGCAGCACGTTGAACGCGCCGACGACTGACTCCTGCGCCGTCAGCGGCGGGCTCACCTTGTTCCACACCAGGATCAGACTGGTACCGCCAGAAGACGCCAGCACGCTGCCGTTGTCGTTCGAAGCGTCTTTGCCCGTCACACCCGCAGCCGTGACCTTCACGTTGGCGGGGACCGGGAGGCCGAAGCCGAACTGCTTGTAGTCGGCAATCGCCACCGGCGTTGGTGTGGCGAGGTGCGCAATTCCGTCGGCACCGATGACGACCGCCTTGTTCAGCGCCGCAACCTGCTTCGTCAGTTCCTCGATCTTCTCGGAGTCGTCTTTCCCCTTCGAACATCCGGCGAGGGCCACCACCGAGAGACAGGCTATCACGAACAGGATCAGATGCGCAGCACGCATAGATACATCCCCCTCATTCTCTACCAACGCTGAGCCTCCGCCAACAGGGCTCAATCGATAAGGATTATGCATGAGTGCGCGGGCACTGTCCAATCGCGATTACACGCCCGAGTCAGGCATGCCCGATCCCGCGACAAATCCATTCACATACCAATCCAGTCCCCTTGCCGAAGGATTGACGTCCATCTCTCGGCGCTCAAGACCTCCTCGATCTGGAAAGCGGCCCTGAGGAAGGGCTGCATGGCCTCCACACACCGGGCATGGAAACCTGGGGCGGTGGGGCGATCGTGCCGTCCCAGTATTCACCGAAGAACAGAGAACTGCCCGCGTTCTGCGGGCATTTTGTTGCCTGCGGGCGAGAAGACGATGGAGTCGTATCGCGCCGTCACGCAGCAGCTGGACGCGGTGGTCATCGCCTGATCCGTGACTTGTTCGTGCTGTCGAGCAGATCAAGCCGCCAACGAGACTGTCAGAGAGAACGGCACGCCCTGTTCGATGCGCGGTTTATCACCATTGAACGAACATCGGCATGACGACGTGGACGTAGCCCTGTGCCCCGGCAGGGCGGAGCACGCCGGGGCTGGAGGGTCCGGTCGTTTCCAGCACGACCTGCCCGGCGTCCAGCACGGAGAGCACTTCCTGCAGGTAACGGCCGTTGAAGGCGATCTTCGATTCTTCCCCCTCGACGGTGGAATCGATCTCACCCTGGTTGTCGCCAATTTCCTCCGCCCGGGCGGAGATGATGAGCCGCCCCGGCGCACCGGCGGAGCCCGTCGTGATCTGGAGCCGGACGATGCCGCTTCCGTCCCGGGCGAAGATGGAGGCGATGCGCACCTCCCGCAGGAACTCCGCCACGCTCACGCTGGCGCGCGTCGTCGATGTTTCCGGGATGAGCTGGTTGTAGTTAGGGAAGGTCCCCAGCACCAATTGCGCTTTCATCTCGATATCCGGCAGGCGAAACATCACCTGGGTGTGCGCCTCATTCACCACCATGGTCACCGGCTCCGTGGTATCGGAGAGCAGGCGGCCCAGCTCCTGGAGGGCACGGGCGGGAATGATGATCTCGGTGCGGCCGGGGGCCGCCTTCGCCAGCTCGATCTTGCACACCGCCAGCCGGAAGCCATCGGCGGCGGCGAGGGTCAGCGTCGACCCCTCGATGAGGGTGTGGACGCCGGTGAGGACGGGCCGCGAATCGTCCGTGGCGGCGGCGAAGCCCACCAGCGTGATGGCGCGGCGCAACGTCTCCGGGTCCAGTTCGATGGTTGGGCCACCTTCAACGGCGGGAAAGGGAGGGAAGTCCTCCGCATCCAGCCCGGACATGTTGGCCTCATTGCGGGCGCAGGAAAGCCGTACCTGGCGGGAACGCGGCGCCAGCACCAGGTCGATCGGTGCGGCGGGAAGAGAGCCGACGAACTCCGTAATCAGCCGCGACGGGACGGTGATACTTCCCTCTTCCTCCACCTGGGCGCCCACCCAGCAGGTGAGGGCGATGCTCAGATCGGTGGCGGCCAGCTTGAGGCGGCCACCATCGGTCTCCAGCAGCACATGGCTCGTGATCGGCAGAGTGCTGCGCGTCGCCACGGCGCGCCCAACGATGCCCAACCCTCGGGACAGGTTCTCCTGCAGGCAAACAACGTGCATAGGAAATCGCTCACTAACTTATGCTATTACGCAGATCTGACTGGGCGCAGTATACCCCGCTGCCCTTTCCCTGAACAAGGGCGCGCCGTCAGTTGGCGAAAGCTTCCTCGATGACGGCGAGTGTGCGCTCGATGTCGTCCGGGCGATGGGCGAGGGAAACGAAGGCGGTCTCGAACTGAGCCGGCGGGAAATAGACGCCGCGATCGAGCAGGGCATGGAAGAAGCGTGCGTAGGCGGCCGTATCGGCGCGCTGGGCGGAGGCGTAGTCCCGCACGTCCGCATCCGTGAAGAAGACGGTAAGCATGGACCCGAAGCGGTTCACCCGCACGGAGCGACCGTGCCGCCGCGCCGCCTCCACGACGCCGGCGGCGAAGGGGGCGGTCATCGCCTCCAGCCCGTCGTAGACGCCGGGCACGGCCAGCGCGCGCAGGGTGGCGGCCCCGGCGGCCATCGCCAGCGGGTTGCCGGACAGCGTCCCCGCCTGGTACACGTCGCCACTGGGGGCGACGCGCTCCATGATGGCGCGGGAGCCGCCGTAGGCGCCGACAGGCAGCCCGCCCCCGACGATCTTACCCAGGCAGGTGATATCGGCGCGGATGCCGAACCGCTCCTGCGCCCCGCCGTAAGCGACGCGGAAGCCGGTGATCACTTCGTCAAAGATAAGCAGCGTCCCGCTGGCCGTGCACAGATCGCGCAGTTGCTGGAGGTAGCCCTCCGGCGGAGTCACCACCCCCATGTTCGCCGCCACCGGTTCGATGATGACGGCGGCCAGTCGTTCCCCGTGCAGCCGCAACACCTCCGCCAGCGCCGCTGCATCGCCGTAGGGCACGACAAGCGTGTCCGCCGCCACGGCAGCGGGAACGCCGGCGGTCCCGGGCAACCCGAACGTGGCGAGGCCGGAGCCCGCTTGCACCAGCAGGGCATCGACGTGGCCATGGTAGCAGCCGGCGAACTTGAGGATAGCCGTCCGCCCCGTGCAGGCGCGGGCGAGCCGCAAAGCGCTCATCGTGGCTTCCGTGCCAGAGCTGACGAAGCGCACCATCTCGATGGACGGGAATGCGGCGGTGACGAGCCGCGCCATCTCCCCCTCCGCCTCCGTGGGCGCGCCGTAGGTCCACCCACGCTCCAGCGCCTCCACGAGTGCCCACTTCACGTCCGGGTCGGCGTGCCCAAGGATGAGCGGCCCCCAAGAAGCGAGGTAATCGATGTACTCCGCGCCGTCCACATCCCAGACGCGCGCGCCGGCGCCGCGGGCCAGGATGGGGGGCGTGCCGCCGACGGCGCCGAAGGCACGGACGGGGCTGTTCACGCCGCCGGGCATGAGCGCCTTGGCCGCCTCAAACAGCGCGCGAGAGCGCGGGCCCGGCCGGGCGCCGGCGCCGGGTAAGTCAGCCATGCTCCGAAACCTCCATTAGGGGTGGCCGCCCGGCAGGAGCGTGGGCAACAGATCATTAAGCGTGTGTATTTCCAGGTGCGGCAACGGTATTTTCTCCGGCAGCGCATCGCCCTCCCGGTTCAGCCATGCCACCTGCAGTCCGGCGCCGATCGCCCCTTCCACATCGGCGCGGGGGCTGTCCCCCACGTAGAGGATGGCCGTCGGGGGGAGGCCCAGCTGCTCCGCCGCGTGGCGGAAGATCTCCGGCTGCGGCTTGTAGGCGCGGGCGGACTCTGAAGAGACGATGGCGCCGAAGCGCAGGCCGCTTGCGGAAAGGGGCGGGTGGAGGAATTCCTCATCGGCGTTGGAGACCAGGGCCAGCGGGTAGCGCGTGGCCAGCCGCTCCAGCGCCGCCGCGACCTCCGGGTAGGCCCGCGCGGCGATGAGCTCGCGCATGAGCATGGCCGTCCCCTCCGCCGGGTCAGCCGGGTGCTCTAGCTCACGGAAGGTCATCTCAAACTGCTCATGCCAGACTTCGCGGTAGCGGCGGAAAGGCGCCGGTGTGCGCCCCTGGCCCTCCTCCGGCTTAGCCTGGCCCCAGCGCCGCTTTCCCACATCCTGCCAGCGCTCCCAGAGCGTGTCCCCTTCCAGCGCCGGCGTAAGCGTGCGGCCGTAGTCCGCGAACGTGTGCTTGAAGCGGGAGGCGGGATAATCGAACAGCGTGCCAAAGCCATCGAAGGCGATAGCGCGCACGGAAGCGAGATCGAAGGCGGGACGATCGTCCGTCATAGACAGATTATCCCCACCTTCTGCGAGGGCCGTCAACGAGGCGGCTGACAGTAATCGAACGCGCGTCTATAATCGGCGGGAGGAGAACAGATGAACGACCGCGCGATCTCCGGCGGCCACCAGGAGGAAGACTCCGCGTTTGAGGCGTCGCTGCGCCCAAAACGGCTGGCGGAGTACATCGGCCAGGACCGGGTGAAAGAAACGCTGCGCATCGCCATCACGGCGGCGGCGGCGCGCAAAGAGCCGCTGGACCACGTCCTCCTGTACGGACCGCCGGGGCTGGGCAAGACGACGCTCGCCGGTGTCATCGCCACGGAGATGGGGGTGAGCATCCGCATCACCTCTGGCCCAGCTATCGAGCGTGCGGGCGACCTTGCCGCCATCCTCACCAGCCTGCAGCCGGACGATATCCTGTTCATCGATGAGGTGCACCGGCTAGCGCGGCCGGTGGAAGAGGTTCTGTATCCGGCGATGGAGGACTTCGCGCTGGACATCGTGCTAGGCAAAGGCCCGGCTGCCCGCAGCGTGCGGCTGACGCTGCCGCCGTTCACCCTCATCGGCGCCACGACGCGCTACGCGCTCCTGGCGCCGCCGCTGCGCGATCGCTTCGGGTCCGTGTTCCGGCTGGACTTCTACGATGAAGAGGCGCTGGTAGCCATCGTGCGGCGCAGCGCGGCCATCATGGGCGTGGGGATCGATGACGAGGGGATTCGAGAGCTGGCGCGCCGTGCCCGGGGAACGCCCCGCATCGCCAACCGGCTGCTGCGCCGGGTGCGGGACTACGCGCAGGTGATGGCCGATGGCCACGTCAGCGGCAAGGTGGCGCGCCAGGCGCTGGGACAGTTGGAGGTGGACGACATCGGCCTGGACGACATCGACCACAAAGTGCTGCGCACGATCATCGAGAAGTTTGACGGCGGGCCGGTAGGGCTGGATACGATCGCGGCGTCCATCTCCGAAGACGCGGATACGGTGATGGACGTCTACGAACCGTACTTGTTGCAGATGGGCTTCATCCAGCGCACCCCGCGTGGCCGCATCGCTACGGCACGGGCCTACGCCCACCTTGGTCTGGAGCCCCGCCCTGACGCCGCGGAGGAGGATCCGCAGGGCCAACTCTGGCGGTAGGGTGCTATACTGAGGCGCACTCACAGGAGGTGCGCCTTGCCCGTCGTGACCTTTGCCGGGAATGCGGGAAGTTACGCCCGCGACATCGCCCGCTCCGTCGCCGATGCCCTGCGGCTGGACTATGTCGACCAGGCGCTGCTGGTGGAAGCGGCGCGCCGGCTGGGCGTGTCGGTGGAACGCGTCGAGGAGATCGATGAGCGCACGCTTACGCTGGGCGAGCGGTTATCGCACATGCTCAGCACCGTCCTTGAACGCTCCGCCGGCATCGGCTCCGTGGACCCGATGATCGGGACGGCCAACCTTGAGGCGATGCTGGCCCGCACCTACGAAGACCACGCGGATGCCGCCGACGCGACGATCAGCGATCAGTCCTACGTGAACGCGCTCCGGGCGATCCTGGCGGAGATAGCGACGCGGGGGAACGTGGTCATCGTGGGGCGGGGAGGGAATATCCTCCTGCGCGACTGGCCAGGCGCATTCCACGTGTCAGTCACCGCACCGCGTGAGGCGCGAATCAAGCGGATGGTGGAGCGCACCGGCATCGACGAAGCGCAGGCCACGCAGAGGGTGGACACGGGCGACAGGGGCCGCGCGTCCTACTACCACAAACTCCTGCACACTGAGCACGATGAGCCGAACGCTTACCACCTTTCACTCAACTGCGCCCTTATGTCCGATGACGCGATCGTAAAGACGGTGCTTGCGGCCCTGCCCCTGGCGAGCTAACGTCACCCGCTGGGAAGTGTTGCGATGAATCGACCGCGCCTGCTCACCGGTGATCGGCCCACCGGCCGCCTTCACCTCGGTCACTACGTCGGCTCCCTGGCGAACCGCGTGCGGCTCCAGGACGAGTACGAGTGCTTCTTCCTCGTCGCCGACTATCACATGCTGACGACCCGCCTCGACCACCTGAGCGAGGTCGCAGGCAACATCAAGGAGATGGTGCTGGACTGGCTGAGCGTGGGCATCGACCCGCAGCGCAGCACCGTGTACCTGCAATCGCTGGTGCCGCAGGTGGCGGAGTTGCACCTGCTCTTTTCCATGCTGGTGACGACGCCGCGGCTGCAACGGCTGCCCTCCCTCAAGGACACCATGCGGGATCTCCACATCACCCAGCCATCCTATGGGCTGCTGGGCTACCCGGTGCTGCAAGCGGCGGACATCCTTTGTGTAAGGGGCGAGTTGGTGCCGGTGGGCCGTGACCAGGAGTCCCACATCGAGCTGACGCGGGAGATCGCGCGCCGTTTCAACGAGATGTTCGGTCCGGTCTTGCCGGAACCGAAGGCGCTGGTGGGGGACGTCCCCACACTGGTTGGGACCGACGGCAAGGCGAAGATGAGCAAGAGCCTGGGCAACACGATCAACCTGTCCGATGACGCCGACACGGTGCGAGCCAAAGTGAGCAAGATGTACACCGACCCGAACCGGCTCCGCGCCACCGACCCCGGCACGGTTGAGGGCAACCCGGTATTCATCTACCACGAGGCTTTTAACGATAACCGAGACCAGGTGGAAGACCTGAAGTCGCGCTATCGCAGCGGAACCGTGGGCGATGTGGAGGTGAAGCGGCTGCTCGCCGAGGCGATCAACCGCTTCCTCGATCCGTTCCGTGAACGCCGGCGCGAGTTCGCGGGCAAGCCGGGGCTCGTGGGCACGCTGCTCCAGGAGGGCAGCGCCCGCGTGCGCGAGGAAACGGCGCACACGGTCCGGGACGCGCGCTCCGCCATGGGGCTATCCTACGATTCGATCTTCGGGAAGGGCGGCTAGGCGGGCTGGCCGGCGCGCAACGCCCGCAGCGCGTCATCAAGCACGGCGCGGCAGCGCTCCATGCGGGCGTGAGTGCCCCACTCCGTGTGCATGGGCAGCATCACGGCGTCCGGGTCGTGGAAATCGGGGCCGGCCGCTTCCACGAACGCGCGCACTTGGGGAGCACCGTCGCCACAGGCCGCCCGCAACACCGTGAGCGATTGGTCCACCCACTGAAAGAAGGCGGGCGGTAGTGGCCCGGAGGCGTAGAGCTGGTTCATCAGATCGATCTGACGCTGAACGCGATCAACCTTGGTCATGACAGGCCACCTCACTTCCGCAACAAGCGCTGCGATTATACCATCCCTGCCTGTTTGCCCCACGGCCGCTGGTTTGACAGGCCAAGAGAGCCACGTCTATGCTGCCAGCCAGCGCCCCTGGCGAATGGCCTCGCGGTGCCATCTCCCCGGATATGCGGTTCCCGGAAGAGGCAGGTAACCATGCAGGTAGTGCTCCTGGCAGCGGGCGATGGCGGGCGGCTCCAACCGTTGACGGCCGACCACCCGAAGGCGCTGCTGGAGGTGGCGGGAACACCGCTCATCGATAGGGTCATCGCGGCGTTCACGGCGAGCGGATTGCGCGAGTTCATCATCGTCGTCGGCTACTGCGCCGACCAGATCGAGGCGCATCTAGAGGCGCGCGCGGACGCGGACTTCCGCTTCGTCCGGAACCCGGATTTCCGGGCGGGAAACGCGCGGTCCCTGGCCTGCGCACTGCCCCTCCTGGGCGACGAGCCGTTCCTCATGGCTATGGGCGATCACCTGGTGAGCCCGGACATGGTGCGCGCAGCGCTGGCCGCCTCTCCCGGCGCGAACTACCTAGTCATCGATGGCCAGCCGCCAGAGCAAATGGCAAAGGAGGCCACGCTTGTCCTCATCGATGAGGACAAGGTGTTGACGGACATCGGCAAGCATCTGCATCACTGGAACGCCGTGGACACCGGACTGTTCCGGCTGGAGCCGGACACGCTCCGGCACGTGACAGCCCTGCCGCTGGAGGCGGAGCTTAGCCAGGCGTGGCTCCCGCTCCTGCGCCAGCGGCAGCTCCGCGCCATCGATGCGACGGGGCAGTGGTGGGCGGACATCGATACGGAAGCGGACCTAGAGTGGGCAGAGGCCCACCTGATTGAGGGAGACCCCCATGGCGCACGACGGCCCGGTCTCACGCCTCGTTAATCGTCGCCTGTCCGGACCGCTGGCCGGGCTTGCCGCTGAGACCAACCTCACCCCCAATCAGGCCACGATGATCAGCACCGGGGTAGCGGCGGTGGTACCGCTGCTCTTCGCGCTGAACCACCCCCGCCTGGCCGGCATCGCCATCCAGGCGGCGTCGGTAATCGATGGAGTCGACGGCGATCTGGCGCGGGCGACCGGCCGTACCACCCGGTTCGGCGCCATCCTGGACGCGGTGTCCGATCGCTACGCCGATGCCGCGATCCTGGGGGGCATGACGCTGTGGTCTGCGCGTTATGAACGAGTGCGAGGCGTCCGGCTGCTGGGGTTCGCTGCCCTGATTGGGAGCCTCATGGTAAGCTATTCCCGCGCAAGGACAGAGGCGGAGCTGCGGCAGGAGATGCCGGAGGAGCTGTT
>SHXV01000042.1 GCA_009693105.1 Dehalococcoidia bacterium | reverse complement strand
TGTTCAGCTTTATCCGCGACCCCATGGCGATGCGGCTGCGTGACCAGCTCCCGGCGGAGAACCTGATGTGGGGCAGCGACTTCCCCCACAGCGTCGGCTCCTTCCCCAACTCGCGCGGGTGGCTCGATGAGATCTTCCAGGGCGTCGATGAAAAGCTGCGCCGGAAGATCCTCCTGGAGAACCCGGCGGAGTTCATCGGCCTGGACCTGACCAAGCCGATCACGGAGACCCCCGGAGTCAAGGCAGCGCGCTAACCGCGACCGAGCGATGTGGAAGAGAGGCGGGGCCCCTTTGAGGGGCGCCGCCTCTCTTGTTCCGCCAGCACGCGTGATACACTCCCCGTGCAGCAAAGTTGCTCCAACTTGCCGCGCCATACCACTACCCAAGGAGGCCCCCATGGATGAGCAGGCGAAAAAGGCCGCGCTCCTGATGATTCCGTACGGGTTGTACGTGCTCAGTTCCAAGAACGGCGATGCGCTGGCCACGGGGACGGTCAACTGGGTCACGCAGGCATCGTTTAAACCGCCCCTCGTTGCGATGGGCGTGAAGAAGGACAGCGGCCTGTTCGCCGCGCTCAAGGGGAGCGGCACGTTCTCCCTGAACGTGCTTGGCAGCGGGCAGAAGGACATGGCGTTCTCCTTCTTCCGCCATGTCGAGCCGGAGAACGGCAAGCTGGGCTCCTATGCGTTCCACGCCGGCGAATCGGGAGGAGCGATCCTGGAGGACGCCCCGGCCTGGGTGGAGGGCGCCATCACGGACATCATCGAGCGGGGCGATCACGCCGTGGTCATCGGGGAGGTCACGAACGCGGGCGTTAACCGCGAAGCGAAGGTGCTGACCCTGGAAGAGTGCGGCGTCCAGTACGGCGGATGATCCCGCCCACCTCTGACCGCGCCTCCCTAGCCCGCCCCGGCTAATCGATGTTCCAGGATCCCTACCCCGCCATGGAGCCGATCGTCGTAGCGCTCTTCGCCGCCATGGCGTTGTACCTCGCCCGCACGGAGGGACGGTGGGCGCTGCTGGTGCTGCTGAGCGCCGCGGTCTACGGCGTGCTGCTGGAGGAGGGCGATCAGCTCATCTTCCGCAGCTATCACTACAGCTCCGGCTTCATCCTGACGGTCGACCGGGTGCCGTTCACGATCGCGCTGTGCTGGGCGTTGATCATCGTCACCGGAATGCGCATGACGGACGCCTACGGCATCCCGCAGCGCTGGGCCCCCTTCGCCGATGCGTTCTGGGCGATCATCCTCGATCTCTCGCTGGACGCCATCGCGATCCGGCTCGGCTTCTGGGAATGGGACATCCGGCCCGATCAAGGGCTGTTCGGAGTTCCGGCGGGCAACTTCTACGCCTGGATCGTCGTGGCGGCGTCGTTTTCCTATTTCACCCGCCGGTTCAGAAACGGGCGGCGCGCGAAACTCCAGATGGCCACGCCGTTCCTGGCATACGTCGGGCTGCTCGGCGGCATGATTCCGTTCATCGCCCTGCGCGCGGCGTTCTTCCCCGGCGAAGGGCGTGGTTTCCCCCTGTTCTGGACGGCCTTCGCCGCCTGCATCGCCATCGCGATCGGCGGAATGGCACGGGCCGGGTTTCGGCCGGTGCGGCGTTACCCGCCCTTCTTCACCGCCGTGCGACTGCTCTTCCATGCCTTCTTCTTGAGCGCGCTGGTGGCGGAGGACATGGCCCGGGAAGCGCCGGGGCTGGCCGTCCTGGCGCTGGCGATGGTGGGCATCGAGCTGGTGCTGGCGGCGGCGCTCCACCTGAGGCGTCCGCCTGCTCCGGCCGAAGCGACCGTCCAACACCCATAGAACGCATCATCGCGTTATGATAGACCCGTTATGCGATGGCGACTGCAGACCCAACGCCCGTCCGGCTCCAAGCGACGCATCTTCCAGCGCACGCTCGCGCTGTTCGGCCCGTACCGTTACCGCATCACGCTCCTCATCCTGATCATCGCTGCGACAGCGGTGCTGGATCTGCTTCCAGCGCTGCTGTTGAAGGACATCGTCGATAGCGCCATACCGGGGACGGGCGATAGGGGGCGGATCGATCAGCTGTTCATCGTTCTCCTCAGTGCGGTCATCGCGTCGGCGTTGCTCAACGTCCTGCTGGGCTACACGAACCAGATGATCGGACAGGGGGTGATGGTGCGGCTGCGCAGCCGGCTGCACGAACACCTGCAGCGCCTGCCCGTCCGCTTCTTCACACAGACGCGCACGGGCGAGATTCTGTCCCGCGTTTCCACCGACGTGAACGGGGTGCAGAACGCGGTGACGGGCACGTTCACGGACTTTCTCTCCAACAGCATCACCCTCATCGTCGCCATCGGCATCATGTTCTCCCTGGAGTGGCGGCTGGCGATGGTGGCCGTGGTGCTTCTGCCGCTCTGGGTCTATCCCACGATCAAGGTCGGCCGCCTGCAGGGGCGGCTGATCCGGGAATGGCACGAAGAGACCGCGGAGATGTCCGCCCACCTGGAAGAAACGCTTTCCGTATCGGGCATCATGCTGGTGAAGACGTTCGGGCGGCAGGAGCACGAGTCTGATCGGTTCGAGCGGTCGAACCGCAACCTGCGCGCGCTGGCGATCCGGCAGATGATGGCCGGCCGCTGGTTCAACCTGGCGACGGGGCTGTTCGGTTCGCTGGCGCCGGGAGCGGTGTACTGGTTCGGAGGCCACGCCGTCATCGGCGGGGAGCTATCGATCGGCTCGGTCGTCGCCTTCGCGGTGCTCACCCAACGGGTGTTCCAGCCCTTCGCCAGCATCGCCCGGATCAACACGACGGTGCTGTCATCGCTGGCGCTGTTCGAGCGCATATTCGATTACCTTGATCTGCCCGTGGAGGTCGATGAGCGCCCCAACGCGATCACGCTGGCCCATCCCCGTGGTGCCGTGCGGTTTGAGGGCGTGACTTTCTCCTATAGCGCACAGACGACCCCGGCCCTGCGCGATGTCACCCTGACGATCGAGCCGGGACAGATGGCGGCGCTAGTGGGGCCGTCCGGCGCGGGCAAGACAACGGCCACCTACCTGCTCCAACGCTTCTACGACCCGCAGCAGGGCAGTGTCACCCTGGACGGACACGACCTCAGGGACCTGACCCTGAACACGATCGCGCAGGCGGTGGGGGCGGTGATGCAGGACACCTACCTGTTCCACACCACGCTGGCGGAGAACATCCGCTACGGGCGGCTGGACGCGACCGAGGCTGAGGTGCGGACTGCGGCCGCCGCCGCCGGACTGAGCGATATGATCGCCCGCTTGCCGGAGGGGATGGACACGGTGGTGGGAGAACGGGGATATCGGCTCTCCGGCGGGGAAAAGCAGCGGGTCGCCATCGCCCGGGCGGTGCTCAAGGACCCGCCCGTGCTGGTGCTGGACGAAGCAACCGCCTCTCTCGACTCCCGCCTGGAACGCGAGATCCGGGAATCGACCGCACGGCTGGCCCGCGGCCGCACCACCGTCGTCATCGCCCACCGGCTCTCCACCGTCGTCGCCGCCGATGTCATCTTCGTCTTCGATCACGGCGAGCTGGTGGAGCAGGGGCGCCATGACGAGCTGCTCAGCCGGGGAGGGCTGTACGCCTCCCTCTACCGGGAACAGTTCCTCCCCGACGACGACGCGCCGGAAGATTCGCCTCTGGAAATCGCCGCTACGGGGGCCGGGGCGTCCGGGGCCTAGCCATGTTCCGCGATGACGACATGATCCGGATTGTCGATAGTGAGGGCGTACTCCTGCTCGGCGGCTGGCGTGCAAGTCAGTACTGTTCCGATTGGAATTCCTGCCGTCGCGAACCTTGCTGAATCGACCCCGTCAACTGCTGATACGGTAGGGTCTCAGCCGACAGCAGCGCCATGAGTGTGTCACAGAAAAGGTACTCGTTTTCGCGGTTGTTGCAAGGGGGGATGCATCCGGCCACCACCGCCCCCCCGACTGCCATCACCGTTCGCGTATAGTAAGCAGACCCTGCGCAACCGGAGAGACACCCATGTCCCGCGTCTATGACATCGCCAGCCAGTACGTCGATCGCCTCGCCGCCCTCCACCCCATCGCCGCCACGTCCATGGGTGTGCCCGGCCACGACCACGAAATGACCGACTTCTCGCCGGACGGGGCGGAGGCGCGGGCCGACCTCACCCGGGGGACGGCGGCGCTCCTCCGGCAGGCGCCCATCGACGGCGAGCGGGACCGCGTCGCCCGCGACACCATGCTGGACCAGCTTACCCTCGAACTTGAGCTGCACGACGCCGGGGAGCAGCTGCGCGACATCAACATCCTGGCCAGCCCCCTCCAGCAGATGCGCCGCTGCTTCGACCTGATGCCGACGGATAGCGTGGAGGCGTGGCGCAACATCGCTGCGCGCATGGGGGAAACGCCGGGAGCGCTCGCCGGGTACCGGCGGACGCTGGAGGAGGGGATTCGGCGGGGGAGGCCGGGGACGCAACGCCAGGCCGCCGCCTGTGCAATGCAGGCTCAGGTGTGGAGCGGAGCGCAGGGCGGCCAGTCGTTCTTCAGCGGGTTCATCGGCGCATACGACACGGCCGGCATCGGCAACGCCGCGCTACGGGCGGACCTGGAGGGCGCGGCGCGGGCAGCGTCGGAGGCATACGCGGCGTTTGGGCGCTTCCTGAAGGATGACTACGGGCCCGCGGCCGAGCGCCGGGACCCGGTGGGGCGGGACCGCTATGCCCTGGGGGTGCGGGTCTATAATGGGATAAGCCTGGACCTGGAGGCGACCTACCGGTGGGGCTGGGAGGAGCTGTACCGCGTCGAGCGGGAGATGGAGGAAACGGCCGAGCGCATCCTGCCAGGGGCGGGAGTGGAGGCGGCAAAGCAACTGCTGGAGACGGACCCCAAGCGGGCGATTGAGGGGGTGGACGCCTTCCAACGCTGGATGCAGGACATCCAGGACGGCACGATTGCGGCGTTGAACGGAAGGCACTTCGATATTCCGGGGCCGGTGCGCACAATCGAGGCGCTGATCGCGCCGCCGGGCGGGGCGCTCGCCATGTACTACACCGGCCCTTCGGAGGACTTCAGCCGGCCCGGGCGGACGTGGTACCCCACGGGAGGCAAGACGCGCTTTCCCCTCTGGGGCGAGGTGTCGATCGCCTATCACGAGGGCGTCCCGGGACATCATCTGCAGATCGCTCAGGTGATGTACCTGTCCGACGAGCTATCCCGCTTCCAGCGCCTGCTGGGCGGCACGTCCGGCTACGCGGAGGGCTGGGCGCTGTACGCGGAACGGCTGATGGCGGAACTGGGGTACCTGGAGAACCCCGACTATTATCTGGGGATGCTGCGCGCGCAGGCGCTCCGCTGCGCCCGCGTCGTCGCGGACATCGGGATGCACCTGGAGTTGGCGATCCCGAAGGACGAGCGCTTTCACCCCGGTGAGAGGTGGACCCCGGACTTGGCGCGCACGTTCATGGTGGAACGGAGCCACTTCCCCGCTAATTTCCTCGCAAGCGAAGTCGATCGCTACTTGGGCATCCCCGGCCAGGCGATCAGCTACAAGGTGGGCGAACGCGTATGGCTGGCGGCGCGCCAGCTGGTGCGCGAGGCGCAGGGCGCCGCCTTCGACCTGAGGGGGTTCCACGCCTATATGCTGAACCTGGGCCCGATGGGGCTGGCTCAGCTGGAGGGGAGCGCTGCCCGCTACGGGAAGTAGTGCTGGCACCGGGCCGCGCCGTCCCGGGCTGGGGAGGACACAGCATGCCTGAAAGCAACGCCGGCGCCGCCCTGCAACAACGGCGAGCGCTCCAGCAGATCGCCCTCCCCATCGCGGCGCTTGCCCTGGCGCTGGGGCTGGCCGTCGCGGGCAGCCTGCTCACCGGTGCGGGCGGCGGCTGGCTCACGGGCAACGTGGAGACGGCGTCCTCCTCCACCGCCCGCCGCCTAAACACGCTGAGCATGATCCTGCCGATGGGTTACGCCTTTGGCGCGGGGATGGTATCGGCCGTGAACCCCTGCGGCTTTCCCCTGCTGGCGCCCTACCTGGGCCTGTACCTGAACGATCGGAAAGGGCCGGCGACGAGGGGGAGGACGAGGCAACTCACTCACGCCCTGCTCGTGGGCGGGGCCGTCACCGCGGGATTCGTAGCGCTGTTCACCGTCGCCGGGCTGATTATCGGTGGCGGTTCGCGCGCGCTCGTGGACGCGTTCCCCTGGATCGGGTTGACCGTCGGCGTGGCGCTCGTGGCAGGGGGGGCCTGGATGCTGGGCGGCCGTCCGATTTATGGAGCTCTGGGCGAGCAACTGGCCGCGCGCATAGGCGACATGGGCGATCCGGGGAAGGCCAGTATCCGCGGTTATGTCCTGTTCGGGCTGAGCTACGGCACCGCTTCCCTCAGTTGTACCCTGCCTATTTTCCTCACCGTGGTCGGCAGCTCCCTCACGCTGACGGATGCGCCGGGCGCCGCCACGCAGTTCGTGCTGTACGGGCTGGGCATGGGCAGCGTTATCACGGCCCTAACGCTGAGCATGGCCGTGATGAAAGCGGCGATGGTGACAGGAATACGGCGGATCCTCCCCTACATGGAGCACCTGAGCGCGGGGCTTCTCCTGCTGGCCGGGGCCTACCTTGTGTACTACTGGCTCACGGTGAGCGATCTGCTAGACCGGCTTTCCTGACCGGTGCCGCCACGGTAGGCGAGGCTTGCCGGGCGTGCTACACTGCCACCCGCTCGCTCGCGCGAAGACGAGCTTTCACAAGGAGAACAACCGATGTGCTTCCCGTTTAACGCCATTCCACCGATTCCCGCCATCGCCGGCGCCGCCGTAGAGCATCGCGATCTCACGCTGCAGTCGGCCGATGGGACGAAATTCTCCGCCTTTGCCGCCAACTCCGGCAGTCCCTCCGGCCTCGGCATCGTCGTGCTGCCGGACGTCCGCGGGCTTTTCCGCTTCTACGAAGAGCTGGCGCTCCGATTTGCCGAGCGCGGGATCAACGCGGTGGCGATCGATTACTTCGGGCGCACGGCCGGCACGGGCAAGAGGGACGCCGATTTCCCATGGCAGGAGCACGTGGCGCAGACCACGCAGCCACAGGTGGGGCAGGATGTCGGCACCGCCGTGGCTTATCTGCGCTCCCCGGAAGGGGGAGCCTGCCGGCACATCTTCACGGTCGGCTTCTGCTTTGGCGGCAGCAGCTCCTGGCACCAGGCGGCGAACGGCCATGGCCTCACCGGGGTTATCGGGTTTTACGGTCAGCCGGCGACACCGGGGCGGGACGGCTCGCCCAGCGTGATCGACCGGGTGCCGCAGTTTGCCTGCCCTGTGCTGGGGCTGATGGGCGGCGATGACACCTACATCACGGCGGAGCACATCCAGCAGTTCGAGGCGGCACTGACGAAGGCGGGCGTTGATCATGAGCTCATTACGTATGACGGCGCGCCGCACAGCTTCTTCGATCGGACGTACGAGGAGCACGCGGAGGCATCGGCAGATGCCTGGCGGCGCATCCAGGAGTTCATCGCGGAAAAGAGCGCCCAGGTGGCGAACGCCTAGTAACAGCCAGGACCTTGGCTGATTCGAGCGGACGGGCGGGCTGTTGTGGCCCGTCCGTCCTCGTTATACTGCCGAAAGGGGGCGCCGTTCATGACCGTGCGCATCGTCACGGATAGCACCGCCGGCTTACCGGACGATGTCATCGCCGCCCTGGGGATCACGGTGGTCCCGCTCTATGTCCTGTTCGGCCAGCAGAGCTTCCGGGACGGCATCGACATCACGCCGGACGAAGTCTACGCGCGCCTGCCCGATGCGAAGCCGCACCCCACCACGTCCCAGCCGTCCGCGGGCGATTTCGAAGCCGCCTACCGCGCTCTGGCGGCGGAGTCGGACATGATCGTTTCCATCCATCTCTCCGGAAAGTTGTCCGGGACGGTCGGTTCCGCACTGGCGGCGAAAGCAGCGATGCCCGAGGCGCACATCGAGGTCATCGATTCCCGCAGCGTCTGCCTCGGGCTGGGAATCGCCGTCGCTCGCGCCGCGGAGGCGGCCCAGGCCGGGGGAACGCCCGATGCAGTGATGGCGGCAGCGCGGCATGTGATCGAGCACCAGCGGATCACGCTCACGCTCGACACGCTAGAGTACCTGCGCCGGGGCGGCCGGCTGGGACGAGGTGCCGCCTTCCTCGGATCGCTGCTCTCGATCAAGCCGGTGCTGGAGATCAGCGATGGCGAGTTGCACCCGTATCAGCGCGTTCGCACTCGGCCCCGGGCGCTGGACCTGCTGTACCAGCGCATGGCGGAGTTGGAGAACGTAACGGACATCGGCGTGATGCACGCCACGACGCCGGATGACGCCGAAAGCCTCGCTCAACGGCTGCGGGCCCGCTTCCCCGACGCGCAGATGTGGACGGGACAGATCGGCTCCGTGCTGGGGGTTCACGCCGGTCCCGGCACCATCGGCGTCGTCGCGGTGCAGTAGCGGTGCGCAAACGATGAGTGAAGCGGGCGACCGGCTGCGACGCATCCTGCAAGAGGAGCATCGTCGCGGCTACACCGATAGCGCGGTGCAGGGCGGGCTGGACACGTTCCTCCACCACGTCGCCCCCGCCACGGCGGCGGACCCGGCGCTGCGGACGGCGCTGGCAGCGCTGCCGGCGCAAGGCTATCGAGCATTGTCACCGGGGCAGCGGCAGCGCTGGGCGGAGAGCGTGGTGGGCGATCGGCCGGCAGCAGCCCATTCGCCGGAGCGGGCGGGACCGAAGCGCCCCATAGGGCGCCGGGTAACCACGCCAACCAAACGGCCTCCCACCCAGGTACGGCGCGTGGCTGCACCACCCCGGCCGCCCCTGCCCGCGGGCGCTGCCGCGCTGGACGCCCCCATCGGGGCGCTGCCGGGTCTGCGCCGTGACTTGGCGGCGAAGCTGGAGGGCCTGGGCGCGGCCACGGTGCGCGATCTCCTCTTCTTCTTCCCCCACCGCCACGCTGACTACGCCCACACGGTCCACATCGCCGAGCTGCGACCCAACGAGGAGGTGACCGTCATCGCCAGCGTGTGGTCGGCGGGCGAGACGCGGATCGGGCGAAGGATGAAGGGCGCGGAGGCGGTCGTCGGCGACGATAGTGGGACGCTGCGGGTGGTCTGGTTCAATCAGCCCTGGATCGCTCGGCAGCTCTCCACTGGCCAGCAGATCGTCCTCTCCGGGCGGGTCACGGCCTTCCGCGGAAGGCTGGTGATGGAATCACCGGAGTGGGAGCCGGTAGAAGCGGACCTGACTCACACGGGGCGGCTGGTGCCCGTGTACTCCCTCACGGCGGGGCTGGCCCAGCGATCGGTACGGCGTCTGGTGAAGGGAGCGGTCGATACGTACACCGGATATCTGAGCGACCCGCTGCCGGAA
>SHXV01000041.1 GCA_009693105.1 Dehalococcoidia bacterium | reverse complement strand
TGGCGCGCTGTTTTGCCTCCTTCCGGCCGATGCCGGTATGGGCCCGGAGTACCTCTTCGATCTGCTGCCCCACGGGGAGGGTGGGGTTGAGGCCAGCGATGGGGTCCTGGAACACCATCGATATGACCTGTCCCCGCATCGCACGGCGCTCCCGATCACCGATGCTGGTGAGATCACGGCCCTCAAACTGAATCGTCCCCGCGCGCATGCGCCCGGGGTAGGGGATAAGGCCGAGGATGGACAGAGCGATGGTCGTTTTCGCTGAAGGAGACCTCGGTCAGGGCATGGACCGTGCCCTCTCGCACGGGAATTCCACGGTAAGGCCGTTTACTTCAAGCAGCGGGGACAGCGGAAAGCTCTCAACCGATTCCAGCCCGAAGCGCACCGGCAGGCCCCGGGCTGAGACCCCGGCCTCAGGATTGTCCGCGTATCAGGCGCGGCGGCCAAGCGTGGAGAGGGTGTCAGTCCATACGGAGCGTGCTC
Organism: Dehalococcoidia bacterium; assembly: GCA_009693105.1. Taxonomy (GTDB): domain Bacteria; phylum Chloroflexota; class Dehalococcoidia; order SHXV01; family SHXV01; genus SHXV01. The sequence continues at coordinate 8,915 of SHXV01000041.1, read as the reverse complement.
AGCACACGCCCCTGGACCTCCACGTTGTCCGCATCGGTGTAGATCGGCTTCATGGCGCTATTCGCCGGCTGAAGCCGAACCCGGTTCCCCTCGTGATACACCTTCTTCAGCGTGGTCTCTTCTTCACGCCGGAGCCAGACCGCCGCCATCTCTCCATCACTTACGGACGCGGCGGACTCCATCAGCACGATGTCCCCGTCGTTAATCAACGCGTCGATCATGGACGTCCCCTGGACACGCAGCGCGAACACGTTCTCCTTGCCGCGCGTCATCGCCTCCGTCACCTCCACCGTATCCTCCGCCCCGCTCGACCAAGTGTCCGCGCTGGGCACAGGGATGGGAAAACCAGCGGCGATCCGGCCGACAACGGGGACCGCCACGGTCCGGCGGCGACGCCGTCCGTCCAGCAGCTCAATGGCGCGGGACACTTCCCGATCGCGCCGGATCAGGCCCATCCGCTCCAGCGCCTTCAGGTTGTAGTCCACGACCGACGTGGAGCTGATGGCACAGGCCTGCTGGATATCGCGAATGCTGGGCGGGTAATCCTTGTCGTCGATGAAGCGCCCGATGAAGTCGAGGATGGCGCCCTGCCGCGGGGTAAGTTGGGACATGCGCTTAGCCTCCTGTAGAATGGGTGTTCTCTCCAGCAGGAGTTTAGAACACCTATTTCATTACTGTCAAGTGAGGCGGCACGAGCAATTATTCTGAAAAGAACTAGCGTTATCGCATCATCCGGGCCGCAACGGACCCGATGATCCAATCAGAACCTCACCAGGGAGCAGTCTATGCCGGACCCGGCACGCCAGCCCATCGATATCGCGGACGCCGCACAACTGTCTGAACGCGCCGTAACGCCCATCCTGTTCCCGGAACCTCCACGCGCCAGGCTCAACCGGATGATATGGCACGGCCCCGCCAAGCCGGTGGAGCATGTCGCCGCGTCGATAAGCGTCGCCACCGGCCAGGCAGTCGGTGCGCTCTGGCGCATGACCTGGGGCGGCTGACAGCGCTACGCTCCCGCCGAAGGGGGACGGGTGTACGTCGATTCCCGGGAGTGGCTCATCGTGGAGCTGGTGGAATAGCCCCCTAGCCCCGCTCTCCTTCCTCACGCTCGGGCGGTGGACGATAATCGCCCTCTTTCGCGCCCGATTCCGACTCTTCCCGCTCCAGCACCGCCTCTTCCTGCTCCCGGAGCGAGGCGTAGAACGGCCCGCCCAGGTAATGCAGCGGCCGGAGGTCCGGGTCGTCGGTCTTCCACACCCCATCAAAGGCGGCGCTCTCCACGGAGACGTGGACCACCTTCCCCACGAACAGCGTGTGATCGCCGATGCGATGCGCGTCCTGCAACCCGCACTCGATCCAGCCGACGCAGAAGTCCAGCAGGGGCGCCTGCACCGCCTTCGCTTTGATCGTGGGCAGCCGCAGCGCCTCCATCTTATTGACGTTCGCCCCCGACACGACGCCCGCGTACTGGACGTGGCGCATGAGCTGGGGCGTGGGGATGTTCAAGGCAAAGTTCTCGCTGTACTTGATCATGTCGTGGGTAAGGCGGGACGGGTGAACCACGATCCCGATCAGGGGAGGCATGATCGAAAGCGGCGTATGCCAGATGACCGGCGCCACATTCTCCTGCCCGTGCCAGGCCGTGGTGACCAGCGCCACCACGCCACCGTTGAGCAGACGGCGTACTTCTGAGTCCGGTAGCGTCTCACGGGACATCGCGGCCTCCTTCTCCCAGTACTACCGTCATGGTATCGCGAGCGGGGTACACACGCCAGAGACTCGTTCGGAGGTCACCATCATGGACCGATTCCGCTTCAGCGCCGTCGCGGCCGCCCTTGCGCTCTCGCTCGGCATCGTCGCCGTTGCGGGCGCGCAGGGCGTGCCATCGCTCTTCACCGGCACGGTACGAGATGCCGCCAACACCATCCTATCCGGGGCGCAGGTCACGGGCAAAGTGTCCGTCCAGGTCTGCGGTCAGGCCAGGTCTGCGGTCAGGCCACATCTGGCTCTGACGGAAGCTACGGGCTGGTCATCACGGACCTCAGTTCGCGGCCCGCCGCCTGCTCCGTCGACGGGGCGCAGGTGGGGGTGAGCGTGAACAACACCGTGATCGCCATCCGGACGAAGGGCGCTCCCGGCTCTCCGGTTACCTTGGACCTCAAGCTCCCGGCGACCACCCTAACCCGTACGTCGACGGTGCATGCGGGGCTGACCCTGGCGCTCAGCGGCCCGGCGGTCCGGGGCCTGAACAGCGCCGCCGTCATCGGCCCGCCCATTACGGGAACGGGGCTTGAGGCCGCCGCGGAGGCGCAGTCCGGACTCACAGTCAGCGCGATCTGGCTCTTCCGCGACGGACGCTGGCTCCTCTACCTGCCCGGCCTTGTCGATGAGTTCGCGACGCTGAAGCCGGCGGTCTCGCTGTTCTTCATCTTCACCTAGCCGAGACCGCCGGCAGGACGGGGGCCATCCGCGATGTCATCGCCCATCGTCCGGCGCATCATCGTCATCGGCCCGACGGGCTCCGACAAGAGCACGCTGGCGGAACGGCTGGCGACGCTCCTCGGCGTGCCCTACGTCGACCTGGACACGCTGTACTGGCTCCCCGGGTGGGAGTATCGGACGAAGAGCTCGCGGCGCGGGTCGCCGCCGCCACCGCGGGCGACGACTGGGCCATGGCCGGGAACTACCGCCGCACCATGCCGATCACTTGGCCCCGGGCGGACACGATCATCTGGCTGGACCTGCCGCTAGCGCTCGTTGTCCGCCGCGTCTTGGTCCGCTCCTGGCAGCGGTCAGGGAGCAAGGAGCTGCTCTGGGGCGCCAACGTGGAGCGCTTCTGGACGCATCTCAAGCTGTGGAATCGCAAGGAATCGCTGGTGGCATGGGCGGTGACGACGCACCGGTGCCATCGACGGTGACGACGCAGCCATGGGCGACCCGCGTTGGGCGCACATTCACTTTGTCCGGCTGCGATCGATGCGGGAGATCGATGCGTTCGTTACGGAAGCGGAGGGAACGCGCACCGCGCGCTAGGCGCCGCCCCCGCGGATGTTCTTGCGCTTCTGGTTGACGTAGTCCACCAGGACGTACTCCCCCAGTTTGTCCGGCGTGGTGTAGAACACCCGCCCCTTGTTGATCTTCGCTACCTGGTTCACGAACTCCTTCAGGTAGTAGTTGCGGTCCAGCATGAAGGTGTTGATGATGATCCCCTTCTGCGTGGCCCGCTTCACTTCCTTCAGCGTCTCCCGGATGGTGACGGGGCTGGGCGGATAGGCGAAGTACGAGCGCCCGTTCTCAAGGTGGGCCGTCGGCTCGCCGTCACTGATCATGATGATCTGGCGCGTCCCGGTCGTGTGCTTGGCCAGCATCTTCTGCGCCATCATGAGGGCATGGTGCATGTTAGTGCCCAGCACGGACTCATCCCAGCGCACGTAGGGCAGCTGTTCCGCCTTCAGCTCCCGCGCGTAGGCGGAGAACCCGATGATGTAGAGGTTATCGTGCTGGAACTGGCCGGTGATCAGGTTGTTCAGCGCCAGCGCCACCTTCTTCGCCGCCTGAAAGCTGCCGCGCAGCGCCATCGACCAGGACAGATCAACCATCATCACCGTGTGCGTCTGCGTCAGCGTTTCTGAGCGGTAGACCTCGAAATCCGCAGGGTCCAGCCGCAGCGGCACGCCTGGCCCCTGCCGATAAGTGGAGTTCATCACCGTCTTGCCCAGGTGCAGGTGGAACGGATCGCCAAACTCGTACAGCTTCGTCTCATCGGAGCGTTCGCCGCCTATGCCGCGCTCTCGCATGGCGTGCCGCCCCTGCGAGTCCTTCTTCAGCTGCGCGTAGATCTCGCCCAGCGCCTTCTGGCCGATGCGGCGGGTGCCACGGGGCGTCAGCTCCCAGCTATTCTGTCCCTTCTTGCGAATGTAGCCCGCCTCCTCCAGGACCTCCAGCAGCTTCTTCATCTGGTCCAGCGCTTCCGCCGCCTCGTCGCCGAGAAGGTCGCGCAGGCGCTCCTCGTCGATGTCCTCGATGTCCCCGCCGTACTGTGTGCGCTCCAGCTGGCGCTCCAGTTCGTCCATGTTTTGCATGCGGTCCATGAGCTGCATCGCCGCCTGCAGGTCCAGTTCCTCGTCGCCCCGGAACGGGTACTGGCTGCGCATGTCCCGGGAGGGGTGGAGGAACTCCAGATTGGCGGCCAGTTCTGCCAGCCCCGCCTGCATGCCCGGATCGCCGATCTTGTCGGAAAGGAGGTCCTGCAACTGCTGGCGCATCTCACCGGGAAGGCTGTTGAGCAAGCTCTGCATCTGGGAGGCCTGCTGCTGCATCCGCTCCACCAGTTGATCCAGGTTCTGCGGCAGATTATCGCCGAACAGGTCGCCGTACTTGTCCATGAACCCCGGGAAGTCCGGTTCCCTGCCCGCGATCCGGTCGGCGAGCATGGCGTTGAGGTCATCGACCATCTGCTTCATGCGCGCCATGTCTTCCGGGGACATACCGGAGATGTGCTGAGACAGGTCCTTGAAGAAGGTCTCCATCATGGCCTTCTTCAACTGCTCCACCAATTCCTGGTACTCGTGCTGCGCCTCAGGGTCCAGGAACTCGTAGTTCTGGAGCTCCTTCATGGCGCCGCCCAGGTCCTGGGGCAGATTCTCCAGGAAGTTCCGCTTGCGCTCCGCGATGGACCGAAGCATCTCCGCCAGGTCGTCGTTCCCACCCTGCACGGCCTGCCCCTGCCCGGATCGGGCGGAGCCGCCCTGCTGGCCGGGGGAGCCGCCTGATTGGGAGCGCGAGCCGCTTGCCGCGGGCTGCCCCTGACCGCCCTGGCCAGACTCTCCCTCCCCGGACGACCCTTCCCCTGAATCGCCGGGCTGCTCTCCCCGCTCCAGCGCTTCCAGCGCCTCCCGGATCGCCTTCTGCAGCGCCTCCGGGTCGGACTCCAGCGGGTTGCCCTGGGGGCCATCCTGTGGGGGCGCGTTGGAGGCCGATTCGGGGCCGGCCTCTCCGCTCTGGGCGGACTGCATCCGGCGCTCCACCGTGTCACGCTCCCGCTTGATGATGTCGTCCAGCTTCTTCTTCAGGTCCTCAAACGCCGAGTTCAAGTTGAAGCGCTCCAGCGTCTGCCGGCGCTCCTGCCGAAGCTGCTGCAGCAGGTCACGCAGCCCGGCCATCCGCTGCCCATTGGGGTCGCGCATGCCCCGCTGGAGCAGGTTGCGTAACGCGTGCTGGAGATCGCCGAAATTCATCAGGTCGTCGGTAAGGTTCTCCAGGACGTCGTCGGCGTCCAGGCCGGCCAGCTCCTGCGAGCCGTCCCATTCCGTGTAGCGAAAGTTGGCGGTCATTGCCCTGCTATCCCCGGTACTGGGCCCGGCCCGGCACCCGGTCCTTGTTTAGCCGCTTGTTGAGGTGCAGGCCCTCCAAGATAAACTCGATCGCCGCCGCCGCCTGCGGGCCCGTCTCCGCCGGCCCGATCTTCCTGACGACGTCGCCCAGCCCATCGATCTTCTTCAGCAGCTTGAGGTAGTCCGCAGAGGGGACCATCTCCCCCGTATCGACTTGGAGCCCGCTCTTGAACGGTGTGACGATCGGCTCCAGCTCGCCCACGTTGAGATAGCGGTTGAACACGGCGATGACCGCTCCCTGGAGCAGCTTCTCCAGTATCTGCTCGTCCCGGCCGTCGTCCACCGTCTCCAGTTCCACCTTCCCCGCCAGCGCCGGAAGGACAGCGGGTAGATCGGAGATGCGGGGCACCACTTCCATTTCGTTCGTGCGGATGGCGCGGCGAAGGGCGTTGGCCAGCAGGCTCTCGTAATCGGCAATGGAGGCGCGAAGCGATACACCGGAGCGCTGGTTCACGTCCGGACTGCGCCGGGCCAGTCGCGTCACTTCCGCGACGATCTCCTTCATGTAGGGCGGCACGTTCACGGTGTACTCGGGCGGCAGGGGCGATCGCTCGCTCTCCATGATGTCGACTTCGTGTTCGACCGTGCGGGGATAGTGCGTGCGAATCTGCGCGCCGTAGCGGTCCTTCAGCGGCGTGATGATACGCCCGCGGTTGGTGTAGTCCTCCGGGTTAGCGCTGGCGACGATGAACACGTCGAGCGGCAGCCGCAGCCGGTAGCCGCGGATCTGGACATCCCGCTCCTCCATGATGTTGAGCAGCCCCACCTGGATGCGTTCCGCCAGGTCCGGCAACTCATTGATCGAGAATATGCCGCGGTTGGTGCGCGGGATGAGCCCGTAGTGCACGGTCAGCTCATCGGACAGGTAGCGGCCCTCCGCCACCTTGATCGGGTCCACTTCGCCGATGAGGTCGGCGATGGTGATATCGGGCGTGGCCAGTTTCTCGCCGTACCGCTCCTCGCGCGGCAACCAGCGGACTTCGACGGCATCGCCATCTTGCGCCACCTTCTCGCGGCAGGCAGCACAGATCACATCGAAGGGGTTATCGTTGATCTCGCATCCGGCGACGACCGGGATCTCCGCGTCCAGCAGTCCGACCAGCGCCCGCATCATGCGGGATTTCGCCTGGCCGCGCTCGCCCAGGAAGATGATGTCCTGTCCGGAGAGGATAGCGTTTTCGATCTGGGGAACGACCGTGTCCTCAAACCCGACAATGCCCGGGAAGATAGGCTTCTTCGCCACGATGCGGGCGATCAGGTTCTTCCGTATCTCCTGCTTCACAGGCAGAACGGCATAGCCGGAGCTCCGCAGTTCGCCGATGGTGCTAGGCTTCTTCGCCACTCCCCCGTACCTCCCTGGACATGCTGGACGTTTTCCTGGTGGCCTGGCGACATCGTCGGACTTGCCGCGATCATACGCCCGCCGGGGAGGCTGTCAAGCAAACCGGCACAGGGCAGGCGGGCGTTCAGCGGGGGCTAAGCTCCTCCGGCAGCGCGAAGACCTGCGTTTCCTCCGCCACGGGCACCTCCTCCACCTCCACGACACCGCGGGCACGGAAGAAAGCGACCACGCGGTCCAGCAACACATCCGGTACGGACGCGCCCGCGGTGAGCCCAACGGTGGAGACGCCCGCCAGCCATTCGTCCTGTATGTCCTCCACGGAGTCGATTCGGTAGGCGCGGGCGCCCGCCGCCGCCGCGACCTCCCGCAGCCGGTTGGAGTTCGAGCTGTTCTCCGACCCGACCACCAGCACAAGCTCCGCCCGGCGGGCGATGGCCCGTACGGCCTCTTGACGGTTCTCCGTGGCGTAGCAGATATCGTTCCGGATCTGGGCGCCGGGCCAGCGCGCCCGGATGGCGTCGATGACGTCCCGGGTGTCGTCCACGGACAGGGTCGTCTGGGTGACGACGAAGACGCGGCCCGGATCGGCGGGGGCGAACGTGGCGACACCGGCGGGGGAATCGACGACGGTGGTGCGCTCCGGGGCTTCGCCGCGGGTTCCCTCCACCTCCTCGTGGTCTTCGTGGCCGATGAGGACGACATCGAAGCCCTCGCGTGCGGCCTTCTTCGCCTCTAGGTGGACCTTGGTCACGAGGGGGCAGGTGGCGTCGATGACGCGCAGCCGCTTCGCCTCCGCCTCCGCGCGCACCTGGGGGGAGACGCCGTGGGCGCTGAATACGAGCCGGGCGCCCTCCGGTACCTCCGCGATGCTATCGACGAAGACGGCGCCGCGCTTCTCGAACTCCCGCACGACGTAGCGGTTATGAACGATCTCATGGAAGGCGTAGACGGGCGGCTCCTCTCGGCGGAGGACCTCATCGAGGATATCGTAGGCGCGGACGACGCCGGCGCAGAAGCCGCGGGGTGAGGCGAGGAGGAGGCGTCGAGCGGTCATAGCGGGTCCAGTATACCAGCGTGACGCTGGACCCGAGTCGCTGCCGCTGCTTCCATCAATCGAGCGATGGGGCGGCGGCGCCCGGTCGGGCATGGGGTTGTTTGATTGAGTTGATTGATTTTCGGAATTGTCGCGAATGGCGGGCTGGCGGATTCGGGACAGAGGGCGACGTTCGATTGTTTTTCCGGGGCAGCCAGCGTGACGCTGGACCGCGCTGGTCGCGGCGAGCGGGTGTGGGCAGAGGTGGCGATGGGAGAGCGCGGACGAGGAGAGAACGCCGCGTCGCTTCGCGCCGCGCAATGACAGAGCATGGTCATAGAGCGAGGATAGCGGGCGCGGGCAGGGGTGGCGAGGGGAGGATGGCACCAGCGTGACGCTGGACCCACGCTGCGGGCTGGTCGTCGATTCAGTGGAGTGCGGGAGGCAGTGCGGGGCGGGGCTACATGAAGAGCGAGCGGGCGGGCTCGCCGCCGCCGACGCCGATCACTTCGCCGCTGATGGTCCAGGCGCGGGCGGAGGCGAGGAAGACGGCGACATCAGCGACATCGCGGGCATCGACGGCGCGGCCGGTCATATTCTGGCCGGCGAGCCGCGCCGCTTCATCGTCGGAGGTGCGCTCCGTGCGGGTGCCGCCGGGGTGGATGACGTTGACGGTGATGCCGGAAGGGCCGAGCTCAAGCGACAGCGTACGCGCCATGTAGACGATGGCGATGTTGCGCATGCCGGCGCTGTACGATCCCGGCTGGCGCGCGGAGAGCCCGCCGATGTTGATGATGCGGCCCCAGCCGCGCGCTTTCATCATCGGGGCGGCAGCTTGGGCGAAGCGGAGGTAGCCGAGCGTCTTCACGTTCAGGTCCTCCAGCAGCGCCTCGTCGCTCACCTCGGCCAGCGGGCCGGCGGCGAGTCCGCCGGGAAAGCCAGCGTTGTTGACGAGGATATCGAGCCGGCCGAATGTCTCCTGGACAACGGCGACGGCGCGGCTGGCATCGTCCCGGCTGGTGACGTCGGCGATGATGGGGATGACGCGGCGTCCCGTCTCTTTCGCCAGATCAGCGGCGGCGGCCTTCAGCGCAGCTTCGCCGCGGGCGACGAGGGCGATATCGACGCCCTCCGCGGCGAGAGC
>SHXV01000040.1 GCA_009693105.1 Dehalococcoidia bacterium | reverse complement strand
TGCCCAGGTTTGAATTCGAACAGGCGGATCACTTCGGCGCCGGCGCGGTCGGCGAGCCGGGGCAGCGCTTCTTCTTCATCATCGCCGGCCGCGACGATGGTTGGGTGCGGGCTTGGATGGAAAAAGAGCAGCTCCTGGCGCTGGCCGATGGGTTCGAGGAGCTGCTGAAACAGATCGAAGCGGAACCGCTCCTGCCGGCGCAGGCCCCGCCCCCGGCGGAGCCGCCCGTCGCGCCCCTGCTGTGGGAGTTCCACGTCTCCCGCATGGCCGTGGGCTACGATTCCACGCAGAGAGACGTAGTGCTCACCGCCCACGCCACCGACGACGACGAGGGCGATCCTGCCCTTGTCTGCCGCGTTAGCCGGGAGCAGGCGGGTGCTATCGCCCGGCAGGCCGCCGGCGTCTGCGCTTCTGGCCGTCCCCTCTGCCCCGTCTGCCAGCAACCCATCGATCCATCCGGTCACCTCTGCCCCAAGAGTAACGGCCACAGCCGCTCAGGCCTATGATGCTCGATCCCGATGAGGTCCGCTCCTACGATTCCTCCCGTGTCCGCCTGCTGGAACGGCTGCTGGCGGACATGCCCGTGCGCACCGGCTGGGACCCGGCTCGCCCCGACATTCGCGATCTCCTGCGAGATGCCGATATTACCCGGTGTGAGCTCATCCCCACCGGCTCCAACTACACCTATCTGCTCGTCCTTAACCACGCCGACGCAGGCCAGGGGCTCGCCGTCTACAAGCCCCGCAGCGGAGAAGCCCCCCTCTGGGACTTCCCCACCGGCACGCTCTACCTCCGGGAGTTCGCGACGTGCGAACTCAGCCGCCTCCTAGGCTGGGATATCGTTCCGCCCACGGTGACGCGGGAAGGACCGGCGGGTACCGGCGCCGTCCAAGTCTTCATCGATGCGGAGATAGCGGAGAACTTCTTCACCCTGCGCGAGGGCTACGCCGATGATTTTCGCCGCATCGCCCTGTTCGATTGCCTTGCCAACAACGCCGATCGCAAGGGGGCGCACTGCCTACTGGACCGGGGCGGGCACATCTGGGGGATCGACCACGGGCTGACCTTCCATCCCCAGTGGAAGCTCCGAACCGTCATCTGGGATTTCGCCGGCGATCCCCTGCCGCCGCCCCTCGTCGCCGACCTTGAGCGGCTGCGTGAACGGCTGCGTTCATCGCCTCAGGACGCCGCCGCCCTCGACGCCGCTATCGATGCGGAGGAACGGGAAGCGTTGGATGGTCGCCTCGCCGCCCTGCTGGAACACCGACGCTATCCCTTGCCCGGATCGCGACATAGCGTCCCCTGGCCCGTTCTCTAGCCACCGCGCAGCAGCCGTCCCAGTGAAGTGCGCAGCGTCCCGGCGCTCGGAGTGTCCAGGCCGGTGAAATAGTTTGCCGCGTTCTCGTCCCCCGCCACCAGGGGGGCGCACCAGTGCCGGTAGCCCTCCGCCGCCGTCGCCGCATCTTTTGCCCCCTCGTAGCGGGCCAGCGGTGCCCAGCCACGCCTTCCTCGCACCAGCGCCGTCCCTCCTGCCTCCTGCACGATGAGAGCGCCCGCCGCCACGTCCCACAGCCGGGGCGCGCTGAACATCGCGTATTGCAGCGTACCCATCGCCACCAGCGCCAGCTCGATCGCGATGCTGCCCAGCGAGCGTGGCTCCCCCAGCCGCAGGCCCTCCGGTGGACGACCGTGCCTGCCGCGCCGGCCGCCCCCCGGCACCGTGCCTAACCGTGCTCGAATCGCCGTTCGTGCCGTCCGGTCGATAGGGATATCGCCTAGGGACGCCCCCAGCCCCGCTGCCGCGCTTAGCACGACGGGCATATCCGCAAGACCAGAGGGCACGAAGATCGCCCCGGCGATGGCCTGGCCCTCGTGCAGCACCCCCACGGACACGGCGAACAGCGCCAGCCCATTGAGGAAGTTCAACGTCCCGTCCAGCGGGTCGATCGCCCACAGATACGGCGAAGCGGCGTTTCCCGCGATGGCGTCCGCCTCCTCCCCCAGTACCGCGTGATCGGGGAACCGCGCTAGGATGCCGTCCCGGATCAGCGACTCCGCCGCTTCGTCCGCTTCCGTCACCGGGTTATGCTCGTCCTTGCCCTTGTAGCGGGCATCGAGGCCGCGCCGGAAGTAATCCATCACCAGCCCGCCCGCATCCGTCGCCAGCTGGACGGCTTCCGCGCGGATGGCGGACAGTTCTTCCGGTGAGGGCAGGGAAGTGTGATTGGCTGACATAAACGCTCCGGAGGCGATAGGTTCTGCTTCGGGTGGCATGCTATCATAGCGGCGAACCGCGATTCAGCCTGCCGGAGTACGCCATGAGAATCTGGGACAACCACGTCCACTTCCCCCGCAACTGGCAGGCGGCCAATCCAGCGGAGGACGCCGCCGAGTTCGTGAAGCACATGGCGGAACGGCTGCGGGAATCGAGCGTGGTCAAGGCGGCCCTGTTCTCCGGCGGCGCATTCGGCCCCACCCACGAAGAATGCATCGAGCTCATGCGCCCGCACACCGAGCTGTTCGTCCCCGTTGCCATGGTGGACCCGGAGGAGACGGCGGCGCAGCGCATCGATGAGCTGCACACCATGGGCTATCGCGGGCTGAAGATGATCGGTCCGCGCCGCGCCTACGATGTGCCGGACTACTTTCCAATCTATGAGCGAGCGCAGGTGCTTCGAATGCCCATCGTTTTCCACCTGGGCGTGATTGGCGGCGCCGTCGACCTGCAATCGACCCACCCCCGTCGCGATGCCAAGGCGGCGGAACGCATCCGCATGATGCGTGAGCGCCGTCCCGGCGGCCGCGACGTCTCCGCCGATCGCATGCGCCCCTTTCACCTGGACACCATCGCCAGCAACTTCCCGGACCTGCGCATCGTAGGCGCTCACATAGGCGGAACCGGCAACTACGACGAAGCCGCGTCCGTCGCCCGCTGGCGGCTCAACGTCTTGTTCGATCTCTCCGGTGGCGACGTCATCGAGCGGCACGCCGTCGAACGCGGCTTGATCGGCAGGGAGATCGCGGTGGAGAAGCTGGTATTCGGCTCCGATTGCCCAGCCGATGAGGTGCATGAGCACGTCGCCCGCTTCCACAAGATCTTCGCCGACCTCGAGCTGGACGATGACGCCCTCGACCGCATCTGGTACCGCAACGCCGCCGAACTCTACGGCTATGAGGAAGAGAGGTGGGCCGGCGAATAGGCGCCGGTCCGAACGATTGTGGCGATGCGGCAGCCCGGTTTCACTCCCCCACCTCCCGCGGCGCGGGGAGGTTTTTGCCCCTTCCCTACCGGCGTACCCAGTTCGCCGCGGGCCAACGTGTTCATCCTCGCTATCTCCATCGGCGTCGGGCTGTTCCTCGCCATCGAACCGACGCAGCAATGGCTTCTCCTCCTCCTTACCGGGCTCACCGCCCTGGGCATGAGCGCCCTCCTGCGCACGGAAGGCCCGGTCCATATCGATGTGGCGGGGGAGCACTTTCATACGCCACCGGACGCCGCCGCCACCGTATTCTCTTTTGTGGTACCGGTGCTCTGGGTGTTTGGCGCAGGACTGCTGGCGGAGTACGTCACTAGCGGATACTGGTCCCTGCTAGCGGCGCTCGGCGTTGGCGTCGGCTTCGGCGTCATCGTCTACGCGGAAATCGATAGCCTGGACAAGCTGGCGGAGGGCTACCAAGTGGCCCGCTTTACCCTCAACGTCGCCGCTTACGTCATCGTCTTTGCCCTCTTCGCCGCGCCCTATGCGCTGGACCTCGGCCGTATAAGCTCTGCCCTGTTCATCGGCATCGCCGCCGTGCTCATGACCGTGGAGCTAATGCGAGAAGCACCTATGCCGCCCCTCCAGGTGCTGATTATGGCGCTTACCTCCGGCTTCCTGCTGGCGGAGACGCGCTGGGCGCTATACTATCTGCCGCTGGCGGAGTTCCTCTCCGCCACGCTCCTGCTCCTCCAGTTCTACGTGACCACCGGTGTGTTGCAATCGGCCCTGCTGGTCCGCTTCACCACCGCCATCATGGTGGAATACATCGTCGTCGGCGGCACGGGGCTTCTCATCATCCTCGCCGCCGAGGTCATGTTCTGACCGCGTGATCCCCCCGCACGGCCCATACCTGCTTGTCAATGGTCTGCGTACCTACTACGAGGTTCACGGCCGAGGGACGCCCGTTCTCCTCCTCCACGGTGGCCTCGATACGATCGAGCCGTTTCGCGCCGCCTTTCTCCCCGCGCTTGCCCGCGCGCACCGCGTCGTCCTGCCGGAGCGCCGTGGCCACGGCCGCACCGCCGATTTGCCCGGCCCCATCACCTATGATCTGATGATGGCGGACACGATCGCCTTTATGGAGGCGCTGCTCCCCGAACTGCGTCGATGCGACATCGTGGGCTGGAGCGATGGCGCCATCATCGCTATGCTCGTCGCCATCCGGCGCCCGGAGCTGGTGAACCGGCTCGTTCTGATCAGTGCTAACTACGAACCGGAAGGGCTGCGGGCGGAACTTCGCGCCGCCATCCCCGGCTGGACAGCTGATACGTTTTCCGACCGCATGCCGGCGGCCTACCGCCGGCTCTCCCCCGATGGGCCGGAGCACCTGCCCATCGTGCTGGAGAAGATGAAGCGATTGTTTCTCCAGGAGCCGCGCCTCACCCTAGCGGACCTAGACCGGATCGTCGCGCCCACGCTCGTTATGGCGGGCGACGATGACCTGGTGGAGTCGGACCATACCCTTCGGCTGTCCAGGGCGCTCCGCCAGGCGCGGCTTGCCATCGTACCGGGCGGCTCCCATGAGCTCCCACTAGACCAGCCGGAGGCCGTCACGGCGCTGATCCTGGACTTCCTTGATGGCTAAGACGAAACGGATCGTCTGCATCGACCGGGCGACGCGGGGAAACTACGCCGGCGTTGCTGTCCTCGATGACGCGGGCCGCGCCGTCGAACCACCGATGCGGGCGCGGCTTAGCGACGACGATCCCCTCGCCCGCGTCTGGCCCGCGACGATCATCGGCATCGACGCTATACTCTGTTTCCCCGCTGGCATAGACTGCTTCCAGCATGAGTATTGCGTGGACGGGAGACGCCTGGCTGAGCTCGATCTCTACCGGTTAGGCATCCTCTGCTATTGGACGACGAATAGCGTCGCCCTCACCTTCCGCCAGGTGATCGAGCGGGGGATGGAGCGGTCCCGGCGCGTGGCCGCCGTCGGCCTGCGCGTGGCGGAGGTCTATCCCTATGGCACCGCTCGTCGTCTCTTCGCCCCCCGCATCGCAAGGCCACACGGGGCGGCTGCGCCTGTTTCACGAGCAACCTCCGCGACATCGTTGAGGGCCTCCCTCTGGGCGATCTGCACCCCGATAGCGCGGACGCGGCGCTCGCGGCGTACACGGCCCTGCTCGTCCTCCACGGCGAAGCCGACCCGCTATGGACGGACGGCGATGGGCTTATCTGGATTCCCCGGCTTGCCCCCGCCAGGCTCGCGCAGTAGGCTCGATCCATGACCAACGAGCTGGATGATCTCGACCACTTGGCCAGGACCTATCTGGGCGTCGTCGCCGCGGGCCTCGTCCCCGCCCACCTGGCCTCCGACGAGCGCTTCCGGCTGGACTACGTCACCGCCGTCTGCCACGCCTTGGCACGGAACCTGCCCCCCGGCGTCGACCTAGACAGGGAAGGCCCACAACCGCAACCGGCGTTCCTAGATGCCCTGCGCAGCGTCATCGCCGATCTGGACGCGCGTGGCGTCATCGTCGCCGGCGCAGGCGATGGCCACCTGGTCGTGGTTCCGTTCCTAGACCCGTCGTTGGGGCGCCTCACTGCGGGCCAGATGGCAACGCTCGATCTGAACCGGCCGCCGAAGATTATCGACAGCTACCTGGCCCACCGTTCGCTCGACGCGCTGCTGGCGCTCCCAGCTGTTTATGGCTTCCTCATGGAGAGGTACAGCGCCAGCAGCGAAATATGGCAGCGGCTGGTGGCGCAGGGATACGGTCGCTAACCACGCACCGGAGGATACGTGCCCGTTCGTTTGCACCGGTCCGCCCCGGCAGCGCTGCTTGCCGCGCTGTTCCTCGCCGCGGCGGCGATCCTGCCCCATGGCACGGACCGTCGCATAGCGCACGCCGAAGCCGGGCTGACCCGAGGCATCGTCGTCGGTACCACCATCGGTGCCTACGCCTACCCCTGGTCTTCCGCCGAGGCCGTCTGTTACTACACGCCGGGTGCCGAGGTCCATATTCGCGCCATCGAGTACGGCGACGACTGGATCGTCGGCGAGCAGACCTAGTCCATGGTTCCCCCGGAGTGGGCCAACGTGTGGTACGTGTTGGAGGACGGGAGCTACGTCTACTCCGCGTTCGTGTTCATCTCGTCCGAGGCTGAGGTCGCGCCATGGTACAGCGAGCCCGGGCTGGAGCGCTACGTCATCGTCGACCTCAGCGATCAGGTCGCCTGGGTCATGCTGGGCCAGAACGTGATGCACGGCGCGCGCATTAGCACGGGGTATGGCCAGTTCGCCACGCCCACCGGAGAGTTCACCGTGTACGCCTGGGGTCGTATCGCCAGTGCCCACATGACATCGAGCGAAGACGGGTTCGATGACAGCGTCGAACCGTACGATGTGCAGCGGGTACTGTTCACCCAGTACTTCGCGGCGGGCGGCTTCGCCCTTCACCTGAATTACTGGCAGCCCGATGGGGTCTTTGGCGCGGCGCCCTCCAGCCACGGCTGCGTCGGCATGCCACTGCACGAGGCCCAGTACCTCTGGCTGTTCGGCTATGCCGGGATGCGGGTGGTGGTGCGCCCCTGAGACCCCTTACTCGTGGCGGGGACGGAGGAACTCCGGTAGGTCTTCTTCTCGTACGCGTGGCGGCGGGTCGGCCTCCCCGGACGCTTCTTCTCCTGGCAGCGGGGCGCCTGCTTCAGTAGCGGGGGACGGCGCCGGCTCGCTCGTCGCCGCGACGCCTAGGGGTGGTACGGTGGCGGACTCCCACATCGGCGGCGCCGGCTCTGTCCGGGGCGGTTCCATCGTCATCTGCAGGTCGCCGTCATACTCCGCGCCCTCGTGGATAACGATCTGGCGCGCCTTCACGGAGCCGCTGGCCCGCCCGGACGGCAGCAGTTCGAATCGGCCGGTGCAGTCGATCTCGCCCTTCACCACACCTGCGATGCGCACGTCCCGGGCGATGATCGTCGCCTCGACTGTCGCCCCTTCCGCGATCACCAGCATGCCCCGGCAATCGATCTCCCCGGAGCAGGTGCCCTCCACAAGCAGGTTCTGCATCGCCTCGTAACGGCCGTTGAACTTGGAGTTCCGGTCCACCCGACTATACGGCTGGCCGGGATCGATCAGGCGGTCGGCATCTTCGCCCTCTCGGTACATAGTCATCGTTTTGAACTCTCCTCCATGCTGAAGAGCGACGGTTGGTCCGTGGCGCGGGCCCGCATGGTAAAGCTGCCGTGCACCTCCGCCCCCTCCTCGACAACAAGCACCGGTGTGGTGAACGAACCTTCTATCCGGCTTTCCTCCGCCACATCCAGCCGTTCACGGCAGATCACATTCCCCTGGAGGTGGCCCTGCACCCGCACGGAGCGAGCGTCCACGTTCGCGTCCACGATGCCCCCGCGTTCCACGATCAGCGTTCCGCCTATCTCCAACGTGCCGCTGACGCTTCCCAGCACGCGCAGGTTGCCCTGCAGGCAAATCGTTCCTTCGATCGTCGTGTCCGGCCCGATCGTCGTCCCCGCTTCCGTCGATCCCTGCGGGATACGGGCGCTCGATGGTGTGCGGTGCCCCAGGATCTCCGGCTCATCGACGAGTGCCACGGGTCCGTCTAGGTCGATCCGTTCGTGTCCCACCGTCATGAACGCAAGCGCTTCCCGCGCCGACTCGTCCGTGGGCAGCGGGACGTCATCCTCAAGGTGCGGGACGTTCTTGAAGATCGATGCCAGCGAAGACTCGGCTGAGACAGCCCCCGGTTGTGAGTAGGGGGGCTTGCGGGAGCGGTGAAACACGGCTTTCTTTCCTCCTGTTCCTGAGGGCTAGAGCAGCGGGCAGGCCCCGAGAGGGAACCTTACCACGATAGGAGATCAAAGAAAACCGGGGGGGGTGCCGCCACGGCCTTGTCGGCGTTCTGGCCGCTTGTTACACTATGCACGAATGCATTGCTGCGTACGATCGCGGCTTGGAGGCGGCATGGCTCCCGATCACACGCACCTTCCACTGATCCTGCCCGGCGATGTCGTTGGTGATATCGATCAGGAGCTACGCAGCAATCTCCTCGTCACCTCTGTAGATACAGTTCTCAACTGGGCGCGCACCAGCTCCCTCTGGCCCGCCATGTTCGGGCTCGCCTGCTGCGCCATGGAGATGATCGCCACCGTCACTTCCCGCTATGACATGGCTCGCTTCGGAGCTGAGATCTTCCGCGCCTCCCCCCGCCAGGCTGACCTCATGATCGTCGCCGGAACCGTCACCTGGAAGATGGCCCCGCCCGTCCGCCGCATCTACCTGCAAATGGCGGAGCCTAAGTGGGTGATCTCCATGGGAAGCTGCGCCAACATCGGCGGGCCGTTCGCCAACGGCTACAGCACGCTGCCGGGGGTCAACCTCATCATCCCGGTCGATGTCTACGTGCCGGGGTGCCCGCCGCGGCCCGAATCGCTCCTCACCGGTCTTATGCTGCTTCAGGAGCAGATCAAGAAGGAAAGCATCGCCGGGGGGCGCGCCCGCAAAGAGCCGCTGGGAAACTTCTCCCGGTTCCTGCCCGATGGCGACCCCCTCCGTGCGGAACTCGAAGCGCTTTTTACACGCGACGGGATCGCGAAGATCAACGCCGGCGAAATGTAATACCGGCGGGTTCGCCCGCCGCGAGGGAGAGGGCAGCTATGTATGGACTGGGCGTCCTCAGGGGAATGGCCATCACCCTTCGCCGCGCGTTTACCGCCCCCATCACGGTGCAGTACCCGGAAGAGGAGCGCATCATCCCTCTGCGCGCCCGGACCAACCTCACGTGGTTTGAGGAGCGCTGCACCGGCTGCAGCACCTGCGCCCAGGCCTGCCCTGATGGGTGTATCTTGGTGGAGACATCACCCGGTGAGGACCGCTCCTTCAACGTTGAGCGCTACGAGATTGATTTCCGCCTGTGTATGTACTGCGGCCTCTGCGTTGAGGCCTGCCCCTACGAAGCGATCCAGGCGGGCGGCCCCCTCGACGACGCGGCCGTCGTCTTCGATCACCTCTACCGCAATAAGGAAACGCTGACCGGGCTCGCCCAGCGCTACCTCCAGGAGCACGGGAACGTCTACCCCAACGGCAGGAAGGGGCCGGATCGCAGCTCCTCCACATTTCGGCCGGAGTCCTGATTCACCCGCGCCGCGCGGCGCGATCCCGCACAGAAACGAGGGAGTTGTCCCGTGGCCACAATCACGCTCAATGGCACTATTGTCGAGGCACCGGACGGGGCGCCCCTGCTTGAAGTGATCAAGCAGCAGGGCATCTTCATCTCTAACCTATGCTACATCGATGGCCTTCCTCCCTACGCCGGCTGTCGCACCTGCCTCGTCGAGATCGAGGGGCAGCGCGGCCTCCAGCTCTCCTGCACCACCCGCGTCGCCGATAACATGGTGGTCAACACGCAGAACGAAGAGGTCGCCGATGCCCGTCGCCAGGTGATGTCCATCATTATGGCCAACCATTCCGACCGCTGCCTCACCTGCCACCGCACCATCCACTGCCGCCCCGGCGAAATCTGCCTGCGTGACGACGTCGTCACCCATCGCTGTCTTACCTGCAGCAAGAACTACCGCTGTGAACTGCAGGCCACCACCGAACTGCTGGAGATGGCAAAGTTCGAACCCTGGGTGGGGGAAAAGCGCACCTATTACGAACAAGCAGAGCAGCCGCCCGCTGATCGCGACAACCCCTTCTTCGAGTTCGACCCCCAGATGTGCATCATCTGCACCCGCTGCGTCCGCGCCTGCGGCGAGCTTCGTCACACCAACGCCATCACCCTGGGCGGGCGCGGCTTCGCCTCCGAGATCAT
>SHXV01000006.1 GCA_009693105.1 Dehalococcoidia bacterium | reverse complement strand
AGGCGTTCGATATCGTGAAAGAGGTTTCCCCGGATACCCGGGTCTTCGCCTCGTTCCAGTATGAGGACCTGCTGGGCAAGATCCCCTGGAACAAGCATGACCCGGACTGGAAGCTGCTCGACCAGTTCGGGAACAAGCTGGACCTCTTTGCCATCAGCACCTATCCCAGCCTGCTCGCTACCCCCGTCCAGGACCTGCCGGAGGATTACTACACTCAGGTAAGCGACCACACGAGCCTTTCCCCAGCGATCCTGGACATGGGCTATTCCTCCGGCCCCGGGGCCAGGGGAGTCAACGTAGGCTCGGAAGCGGAGCAAGCGCGCTTCCTGCTTCACGCGCAGGGCGCCGCCGATAGGCTGGGCATGCGGTTCGTCGTCTGGTACGCCCATAGCGACCCGAAGTACATCCTTGATCCACCCCTGGATGCGTATGCCAGCATCGGCCTGAGGGCAACCGATGGCAAAGCGAAGGCGGCCTGGGCGATCTGGATCCAGAACTTTCGCCGCCCCTACGGGGAGAGCGCGCGCGATGAGCCGCTAGGCGCGCCCAAACGCCGCAACCCCATCGCCACGGTGACCACCGGCGGGGGTGGCGCGCCGGATCAGCGCGACCCGTTTCAAGGGCAGGGCACGGCAACACCGCGGCCCACGCCCCCCGTGACCGGCACCGGCACGGGCAGCCCCTCCCCTACCCCATCGGCGACGCCCGGTGGACCCCGGACCACGCCCACACCCATCTCCTGAAAAAAGTTGAGCATTGTATACTAAGGAATAATGCTCTTATCGTTGACAGTAACGCTGCCGAAATCTATACTGAACACAGATATTGGAGCAGCGCATGGCAAGCGACTACTACAGCGTGCTTGGTGTGAAGCGTGACGCATCGGACAAGGACATCCGATCGGCGTATCGCCGCCTTGCCCGCCAGCATCACCCCGACGTTAACCCCGGCGATAAGGCCGCCGAACAGCGCTTCAAGGAGATGAACGAGGCGTACGAAATGCTGTCCGATCCGGAAAAGCGTCGCAAATACGACAAATACGGCGACCGCTGGCAATACGCCGACCAGTTGGAGGCTGCCCGCGGCCAGTCCGCCGGACAGTTTTGGGGCGGCGCCACCGGGCGCGGCGGCGAGCCCTCCGAGGGCGCATTCGATGGGAACGGGGACTTCGGCGCCATCTTCGATACCATCTTCCGTGGCACGCGGGGCCGGCGTGGCCGTGCCCGCGGACAGGATATCGAGCAGCCGATCCAGATCACGCTGGAGGAGGCGTATCACGGCGCCAGCCGCACACTCTCGCTCCAGGGCAGCGGCCCCTGTGCCACCTGTGGCGGCAGCGGCCGCATCGCTGGCGTGGCCTGCCACGTGTGCAACGGCACCGGTGTGGAAACGCGGCCCCGGCGGCTGGAGGTACAGGTCCGCCCCGGCGTGCAAACGGGCTCCCGCGTGCGCATCGCCGGGGAAGGCGGGCCCGGTGGGGGCGGCGGCCCCAGCGGCGACCTCTTCCTCATCGTCTCGGTGCTCCCGCACGAGCGGTACGAGCGGAAGGGCGATGACCTCTACGTCGATGTGCCGGTGCCGGTGGCGGACGCCGCGCTGGGGGGCGAGGTCACGGTGTCCACCCTCGCCGGCAAGCAGGTGGCGCTCACCATCCCGGCGGGGAGCCAGAACGGCAAGAGCTTCCGCCTTAGCGGGCTCGGCATGCCCAGGCTCAGCGGCGGCGGTTCCGGCGCGCTCTACGCGCGGGTTCGCCTGCAGCTGCCGGAGACGCTGGGTGATGAAGAACGCAAGCTGTTCGAGCGGCTGCGTCAACTCCAGCAGGAGCAGCGCAAGTCCGGCGTTCACTGAGGATGGAGGTAGAGCGTGCGATTTCGTGACGAGCCGCAGAACAACGAAGCGGATGCGCCCGCCTACGTGATCAGCGTGGCGGCGCGCATGGTGGGCATGCACGCCCAGACGCTGCGCTACTACGAGCGGGCGGGCCTCATCCAGCCATCGCGCTCGCGGGGCAATATCCGCCTGTACTCGCAGACGGACATCAACCGTATGCGTCAGATCCAGCGGCTGATCAACGACCTAGGCGTGAACCTGGCTGGCGCCGAGGTGATCATCCGCATGACCGATAAGATCGCCCGGCTGGAAGAAGAGAACGAGGCCCTGCGCCGTGAGCTGCAACGCTTCCGCGACCGGCGCCTACCAGCGCCGTTGCCTGAGTAGCTATTTCCCCGAGGAGGGACAACAACCATGATGCGACAGGACCGATTCACCGAGCAGGCGCAGGAAGCGCTGGCCGCCAGCCAGGAGATGGTGCGCAAGCAGCGCCATACCCAGTGGGATGTGGAACACGTCCTCGCCGCCATGCTCGATCATCCGGCCGGATTCGCCCGCCAGATCATCGAGCGCGCGGGCGCCAACGCCGCCGCCGTGCAGCAGCGCGTCGCGGAAGCGCTGGCGCGCACCCCTAAGCTGGGCTACGACGTGGTCCAGATCTACACTACGCCCCGCATCGTCCGGCTGCTGGAGACGGCCAACGCGGAAGCGGAGCGGCTGAAGGATGAGGTCGTCGGCATCGAACACCTCCTCATCGCTATCGCCGATGAGCGGGAAGGGGAGGCCGCCCGTATCCTGCGCGATTCCGGTCTGGACAAGGAGAAGGTGTACAAAGCGCTCCAGGAAATCCGGGGCACGGCCCGCGCCACCGGGCAGCAGGCGGAAAGCCGCTACCAGGCGCTGGAAAAGTACAGCCATGACCTGACGCAGGCCGCCCGCGACGGCAAGCTCGACCCGGTGATCGGCCGGGATGAAGAGGTCCGCCGTGTCATGCAGATACTGAACCGCCGCACCAAGAACAACCCGGTACTCATCGGCGAAGCGGGCGTGGGCAAGACCGCCATCGCGGAGGGCCTGGCCCAGAAGATCGTCGCCGATGACGTGCCGGAGAACCTTCGCGGGCGCCGTCTCCTAGCGCTGGACATGGGCGCTATGGTCGCCGGCAGCAAGTTCCGCGGCGAGTTCGAGGAACGGCTGCAGGCGGTCATGGAGGAGGTTCGTCGCGCCGAAGGGGAGATCATCCTCTTCATCGATGAAATCCACCAGGTCGTGGGCGCCGGCGGCGCCGAAGGCGCCATCGATGCCAGCACCATGCTGAAGCCCGCCCTTGCCCGTGGGGAGCTGCGGGCCATCGGCGCCACCACCCTGGACGAATACCGGCAGTACTTTGAATCGGACGCCGCGTTGGAGCGGCGCTTCGCCCCCGTGTACGTCGATGAGCCCTCCGTAGAGGAGACCATCGCCATCCTCAAGGGGCTGCGTCCGCGCTATGAGGCGCACCACAAGGTGCCGATCAGCGACGCCGCCGTCGAGGCGGCGGCCCGCCTGTCCGACCGCTACATCACGGAGCGCTGGCTGCCCGATAAGGCGATCGACCTCATCGATGAGGCGGCGAGCAAGCACGTCATCGATGCCCAAAGCATGCCCACGGAACTGCGGGAGCTGCAGCGGCGCGTCGAGCAGATCGGCGGGGAGGTGGACGCGGCCGCCGGCCGAAACGACTATGAGGCGGCGGCGAAGCAGCGCAGCGAGCTGCTCCAGCTCCAGAGGGAGTACGACCGCCGCAAAGCGGAATGGCAGGCGGAGGCGAAGATCGACTCGGAGGTCTCGGAGAAGGACATTGCGGAGCTGGTGCAGAAGATCACCGGCATTCCGGTGGCGCGTATGCTGGAGGGCGAGGGCGAAAAGCTGCTCCAGATGGAAGAGCGGCTGCATGAGCGCGTCATCGGCCAGGACGCGGCCATCGCCGCCCTCTCCGACGCCATCCGGCGGGCCCGGTCCGGGTTAAAGGACCCGCGCCGGCCCATCGGGAGCTTCATCTTCCTCGGCCCTACCGGCGTGGGCAAGACGGAACTGGCGAAAGCGCTCGCGGCCTTCCTCTTTGATGATGAGGACGCGATGATCCGGCTCGACATGTCGGAGTTCCAGGAACGCCACACCGTGTCCCGGCTGGTCGGCGCACCCCCGGGGTACGTCGGCTATGACGAAGGCGGCGGCCTGACGGAGGCGGTTCGGCGTCGGCCCTACCGGGTCATCCTATTCGATGAGATCGAGAAGGCGCACCCGGATGTGTTCAACGCCCTCCTCCAGGTGCTGGATGATGGCCGCCTCACGGACGGCCACGGCCGCACCGTCGATTTCCGCAACACCGTCATCATCATGACCAGCAACCTGGGAACCGGGGATCTCCAGCGCAGCGCCCTGGGCTTCCCCACCAGGGCCTCGCCCCGGAGCGAGCGGGACCGCCTGCGCGGCTCCGTGGAGAAGGCGCTGCGAGAGGCGTTCCGGCCGGAGTTCCTCAACCGGATCGATGAGGTCATTATCTTCG
The DNA here is from genome assembly GCA_009693105.1 of Dehalococcoidia bacterium. Taxonomy (GTDB): domain Bacteria; phylum Chloroflexota; class Dehalococcoidia; order SHXV01; family SHXV01; genus SHXV01. The sequence continues at coordinate 42,195 of SHXV01000006.1, read as the reverse complement.
ATCAGCTTTCCGAGGATGACCTCAAGCGCATCGTTGAGCTGATGGTGGACGATCTGCAAGATCGGCTGACCGATCGCCGCATCGAACTCACGTTGAGCGAGGCGGCGCTGGCGGCGCTGGTGAAAGAGGGGTATGACCCCGTGTTCGGGGCGCGACCGCTCCGGCGGACGATCCAGCGACGAGTGGAAAACCCGGTGGCCCGGCACATGCTCTCCGGCGAGTTCGGAGAGGGCGATATCGTCCTAGTGGACGTCGGTGCGGGCGGCGAGTTCACGTTCGAGCGGCGGGCCGGCGCGGCGACGTCCGCCCTGGAGTCAGCGGAGCCGGCGGCGGTAGGCGGGTAGCGGGCGTCCGTCGGATCGATTGCGGGGGGCGAAAGGAATTCCTTTCGCCCCCGTTGCTTCCGTCCTGATTCTAAGGGAAAAACCCTGGTCTTCACCCTCCTGACCGACCCTGCGCTCCGCCGCGCTTGACCGTAGTGGAAGATATGCGCAAAATAACCGGGTCATTGCGACGACGCCGTCGGTACGCACTCTAGTATCGTCCAGCGTTTATTGGAGGGTGAGAGCAATTCGAGGCACGCTCAGCCGGCGTGGCCATGAGAAGCGATTCCGTGGTCATGTCCTCTTCACCGGTGCGGAACTCGCGCACGGTGGCTCCCTGAGTTATCGGGAGCCGCTCTACCCCCTACGCAGGGCGTACCTCCACATCGTCGTGCTGATGCTCAGCGGGATAGGGGTACTCTTCGCGCGCATAGGCGTGAACGCAGACCTGTTTGGCCACGGCCTTCCTGACATACCGGTTCCCGCCATTTCCATGCCCGGCCTTGCCACCACCGCGCAGCTACGCGAACAGCAGACTCCCGGCGTGACGCTGGAGAGCAATCAGTCCTTCCTCACCGCGCGCTCCGCGCCGGAAACAGCGAAAGATACGCAACTCCGGTCCCTCGCCGCGCCGCTGCCAGGCGTTGCGGGCGTCCGCACGCGTGAGGACGTGGTCGCCAGGCCCGCCACCGCCACGCCGGAGGCCGTGGCGGTGGCGTTGTCATCGTCTTCATCGACGACCACGACCAACGTGAGCACAACCCCACCCGCCAACTCCACGCCCGCGCCGATCCAGGTGCCGGCGTCGGTGCCGGAAAAGGAAGCGACGAACGCCACCGTTGCCGCCCAGAAGGGGCCGTCATTTGACTACATTGTGCTCCAGGGCGACACCATCAGCGGCATTGCTGCCAAGTTCGGCGTTACCCAGGACACGGTCCTTGGCGCCAATCTGGAAATCCTCGGCGCCCCAACGCTTAAGTCCGGACAGCGGATACGCGTACCGCTCACGGATGGCGTCCTTCACCCGGTTCAGTCGGGAGAGACGCTGTCAGAGCTTTCGGTCCGCCACGGCATCACGATCCAGTCCATCGTCGGGTTTGCCCCTAACGGCCTGAAGTCCGCCGATGACCTCCGCATCGGCTCGGAGATCCTGCTGCCCGGGGCGAAGGTCGAGCTCCCCGCTCCCAGCGCTCCCAATTCGTCTACGACATCCGGTGGAGGGTCGGCGACACAGCCCTCGTCGCCCTCATCGTCCCCCTCCTCCGCGGCCGGCCCCTCCTCCGCTTCTCCGTCCGGAGCCGGTGGCGCCCCCTCGTTCATCTGGCCCTTCTCCGGGCCCATCTCCAGCTACTATGGCCCGGGGCACCCGCTGGGCATCGACATCGACGGATTCGCCAACCCGTCCGGATCAGTGGCCGCCGCTGCCGCCGGTTCGGTCACGTTTGTGGGGGGCAGCCCCTGCTGCAACTATGGCCTCTACATCATCATTCGGCACAGCGGTGGGTTCCAGACGCTCTACGGCCACCTGTCCAAGATCGGCGTCAGCGTCGGCCAGAACGTTGCGGCGGGGCAGTCCATCGGCACCATCGGCAACACCGGCTACAGCACGGGCGTTCACCTCCACTTCGAGGTCCGGCAGGGCAACGCTTCGTTCAACCAGCTTTCGCCGCTCAACCCGATGGTTTTCCTTCCCTGATCCCTTTCTGAGCACTGTGGGCTGAGAACGAAGAAAACCGGCCGTCATGGCCGGTTTTCTCTCTCTTCGCAGGGGTGAGGGCGCTTAGCCCCGGTAGTCCAGCACCACGGTGCGCGTTTCACCCGCCACGGACCCGCGGGTGACCGTCAGCTTCGCTTCAGGCAGTATCTCCTTGAGCCCCAGCTCCTTCAGGAAGCGATCCAGTCCATCGAGCTCGTCCGTGGAGACCGCGGTGGCATAGTGCATGGGAATGACGATGCGTGGCTCCAGCAGGCTGACCGTCCTGGCCGCCGCCGACGCGTCGATCGTCGTGTTGCCGCCCACCGGCACCAGAAGAACATCGGCGCTGCTCATCTCCTCGATCTGCTCCTGCGTCGGCACATGGCCCAGGTCGCCGAGGTGGCAGACCCGCACCCCGTCGATCTCGATGAGGTGGGCCACGTTCTTGCCCCGCACCTTCCCTCCCTCGGCATCGTGGTAGGTGGCGATGCTCGTGATGAGCACCCCGCTGATTTCGTACTCGCCCGGACCGCTGATCACACGCGGCTCTCCGTTAACCGCCACAACGTTGTTATGGCCAACGTGATCGTGGCTGATGGTCACGATGGTCGCCGTCTGCTTCCCGATGGAGTACCCGGTTTCCTTCGGGCAGGGATCGGTGATGACCGTGGCGTCGCGGCCGCGAATGCGAAAGCAGGAATGCCCGAGCCAGACCAACTCCATGCCGTGCCTCCCTCGTCTTTTCATCCATCCTAGCGCAGACGGAGAGCGCGGTCGAACCGGGCGGCTACCGTCGATCTCCGGCCGAAGCGCGCTCCAGCTCCCGCCGCAGCGCCGCCAGGGTGCGGAACAGCGCACTCTTGACGGCGCCCTCCCCCTTGCCCAGCGCCACGCCGATCTCTCGGTTGGACAGCCCCTCAACGTATTTCAGCCGGATCAGCCGCTGCCGCGCCGGCGAAAGGCTCTGCACGGCGGCGCGCACCGCCTCCGCTTCCTCTGCTCGTTCCACCAGGCTGGTCGGGTCGCTCTCCGAGGCGATCGTGGGGGCCGTGTCCAGCGGCTGCTGGGGCCGGCGGCCCCGGTCCCGGTGCCAGTTCGCCATCAGGTTATGGGCGATGGTGAATAGCCACGGACCGAACCCGACCTGGCCGGGCTCGTACTGGGGCAGGTTGAGGAGCGCACGCAAGAACACGCGTGCTGTCAGGTCCTCTGCGTCCTGGGCGTTGCCGATCCGATAATAGAGGTAGGTGAAGATGCGCGGCGCGTAGCGCTCGTACAGCTCGCTGAGGGCGGCCCGTTCCGTTTGGGCGCGCCGTACCAGTGCCGCTTCATCCCGCGCATCAGCATCGGGTTGCTGTACCATCGCCGCGGGAGTATAGCATCGGTCGCGTCGGTGGCGGACAGGTTTGCCCCTTTCCGGCGCCGATGATACACTGGCGGCCTGAGGCGCCTTCCTTTGGGTGTGGCGCCCGTTCAGGGGCCACGGTTCCTCACCGTGAGCCTGGAGGTCAGGTTTGGAGGACCTCAAGGAAGCGTGCGGAGTCTTTGGCGTCTATGCCCCGGGCGAAGACGTGGCTCGTGTCACCTTCTACGGTCTTTACGCCCTCCAGCACCGCGGCCAGGAAAGCGCCGGCATCGCAACATATGACCGGGGCGGGCTGCAGGTCCGGCTCGGCATGGGACTGGTCTCTCAGGTGTTTGAGGAAAAGGACCTGGCGTCCCTACGGGGAGATGCCGCCATCGGTCATACCCGTTACTCCACCACCGGCTCCAGCCGGATCGAAAACGCCCAACCACTCGTCGCCACCGGCCCCTACGGCACCGTCGCCGTGGCGCACAACGGCAACCTGATCAACGCCGGGCGCCTGCGTGAAGACCTGGAGGAGGCCGGCGTCCGCCTCATTAGCAGCACCGATTCCGAAGTCATCGCCCACATGCTCGTACGCACGCCTGGCAAGGACTGGGTGGACCGCCTGGCGCAAGTGATGAAGCGGATCGAGGGGGCGTATTCCCTCGTCGTCCTCGTCGAGGATGAGGTCATCGGCGCCCGCGATCAGATGGGCGTTCGCCCGATGTGCATGGGCCGCATGGGTGAGGGCTGGGTCTTCGCCTCGGAGTCCTGCGCGCTCGATCACCTGGGCGCCACGTTTGTGCGAGACATCCAGCCGGGGGAGATCGTCAGCGCCGGTCCGGGCGGGTTTCGCACCCTGCAGGCGCTGGAGCGCCGCGATGCCGCCTGTATCTTTGAGCACATCTACTTCGCCCGCCCGGACAGCCAGCTGGGCGGGGAGCAGCTCTACCCCGTGCGCATGCGCATGGGAGCGCAGCTGGCGCGCCAGCACCCGGTGGAGGCGGACATCGTCATGGGCGTGCCGGACTCCGCTATCGCTGCCGCCATTGGCTACGCGCATGAGTCCGGCATCCCCTTCGTGGAAGGGTTTGTGAAGAACCGGTACGTCGGGCGCACCTTTATCCAGCCCGATCAGCGCATCCGGGAGCAGGGCGTGGCCCTGAAGTACAACCCGTTGCCGCACGTCCTCAGCGGTAAGCGCGTCATCGTCGTGGACGATAGCATCGTCCGCGGGACCACGACGCCGCGCGTGGTGCAGCTCCTGCGCCGTGCCGGAGCGGTCGAAGTGCACCTGCGCATCTGCGCCCCGCCTATCACCAACCCCTGCCACTTCGGCGTAGACATGGCCACCCGCACAGAGCTCATCGCCGCGCAGATGTCCGTGGAGGCCATCCGCCAGCACGTCGGCGCCGATACGCTGGGCTACCTCTCTGTGGATGACGTCGTGGAATCGGTCGGCGCCCCCCGCGACAGCTTCTGCCTCGCCTGTTTTACCGGGGAGTACCCCATCCCGGTCCAACTGGAGATGGATAAGCTCATGTTTGAGCCGGGGGAGGAGGCCACCCTTAAAATGCCCGCCCCCACCGTAGCCAAGCGCCCCTCATAATGACAGAGCCCGGTTCTCCCCCTCATCGCTATGCTGAGGCGGGCGTAGACCTGCGCGCCGCGGAGCGATTTGTCAATCGGCTTAGGGGGGTCGCCTCCCGCGCCACCCGCCCGGAAGTGCTGTCAGGGATCGGCGCCTTTGGCGGCGCCTTCGCCCTGCAGGGGTACCGGCAGCCCGTGCTGGTATCGAGCACGGACAGCGTGGGCACCAAGCTCAAGCTGGCTCCGCTCACCGGACAGTACCGCTCCCTGGGCCACGATGTGGTCAACCAATCCCTCAACGATGTGCTGGTGAGCGGAGCCCTCCCCCTCTTCTTTCTCGATTACATCGCCTCCAACCAGGTATCAGATGATGACCGCATCGCCATGGTGGAGGGCGTGGCGGAGGCGTGCGCCGCGGCCGGGTGCGCCCTCATCGGTGGGGAAACGGCCGATCTGCCCGGAGTCTACCAGCCGGGAGACTTCGACTTCGTCGGCTTCGTCGTCGGGGCCGTGGAGCGCGACGAGATGATCGACGGCTCACGCATCCGCCCCGGCGATGCCCTCCTGGGGCTGCCCTCCAGCGGCCTGCACACCAACGGCTACGCGCTGGCCCGCCAGGTGCTGGAGGTGGGGATCGATGGCGACGCCGCCGCGGAACGGGCCCGGCTGGAGCAGGTCTACCCGGAACTGGGCGGCACGCTGGGGGCCGCGCTGATGACCCCCCACCGCTCCTACATTCCGGAGGTCCGCCCCCACGTGGCCCGGCTCAAGGGGATGGCTCACATCACCGGCGGCGGGCTGCCCGGAAACCTGCCCCGCGTCCTGCCCGATGGCGTCTGCGCCCGCGTGCGCTGGGGTGCGTGGGAGGTGCCGCCGCTGTTCCGGCTGATCCAGTCGCGCGGGGAGATCGCACTGGGAGAGATGCTTGAGGTGTTCAACATGGGCATCGGCATGGTCCTCGTTGTGGGGGAGGCAGATGCCGATGCGCTGCTGGCCGCCATCCCGGGTGCCGTCCAGCTGGGGGGCATCGAATCGAGCCCCGCTGACGGGACGAAGTTTGTGCTGGAGGGAATGCCGTGAGGGCACTGCTCAGTGTCTATGACAAGGCCGGCCTTGAGCCGTTCGCGCGCGGGCTGACGGGCATGGGCTGGGAGCTTGTGAGCACGGGCGGAACGCACAGCGCGCTCAGCGCCGCCGGGCTGGCCGTCCGCCAGGTTTCCGACCTGACCGGCTCCCCGGAGATGATGGACGGCCGCGTGAAGACGCTTCACCCAAAGGTCCACGGCGGCATCCTGGCCCGTCGCAACAACCCGGGCGACCTGGCCCAAATGGAGCGGTACGGCATCGGCGGCATCGAGCTCGTCGCCGTGAACCTCTACCCATTCGTCCAGACGGTGAGCAAGCCCAACGTCGCGCTGGAGGAAGCGCTGGAGAACATCGATATCGGCGGCCCCACGATGATCCGGTCGGCGGCCAAGAACTTCCCGGACGTCCTCGTCCTCGTCGATCCGGCGGATTATGCAGGTGTCCTCGCCCTGATCGAGGCGGGCGATGTCCCCGTTGTGGAGCGGCAGCGCCTGGCGCGCAAGGCTTTCGCCCATGTCGCCGCCTACGATACGGCGATCAGCACCTACCTGCTGGCGGAGGGGGAGCGCTTCCCCCAGCACCTCACCATCGCTCTGGACAAGCGGTTCGACCTGCGCTACGGGGAGAACCCTCACCAGGCCGCCGCCTTCTATCGGCTGTCCGGCTTGAGCCGGGGCCGCGGTATCGCCGGCGCGGAGCAGCTGCACGGCAAGGAGCTGTCCTACAACAACATCCTCGATGCTGATGCCGCCTGGGGCGCCGCCGCCGATTTTCCCAACTCCGCGGTCGCGGTGATTAAGCACACCAATCCCTGCGGACTTGCCACTCACGCCGATCAGGCGGAGGCGTACCGCCGCGCCCTCGCCGGCGACCCCGTCTCCGCCTACGGCGGCATCGTCGCCTTCAACCGCCCGCTCACGGAGGCGGCTGCGGTGGAAGTGGCGAAGACCTTCTACGAGATCGTGATCGCGCCGGAATACGCGCCGCAGGCCCTCGCCATCCTGCAGAAGAAGCGCGATCTTCGCATCCTGCGCATGGGCGCCCCCGGACCTATCGACGCCCTCGTGTTTCGCCAGGTGGCGGGCGGTATGTTGGCGCAAACGCCCGATGTCTACGATGACGACGCCATCGAACTTCGCGTGGTTACCCGGCGCGCGCCCACGGAGGTGGAGGTGCGCGATCTCCGCTTCGCCTGGCGTGCCGTCAAGCACGTCAAGTCCAACGCTATCGTCCTCGCCCACGATGGCGTCCTGCTGGGGATGGGCGCCGGCCAGCCCAACCGGGTGACCAGCGTGGGGCTGGCGCTCGCCCGCGCCGGCGAGCGGGCTCGCGGGTCCGTGCTGGCATCGGACGCCTTCTTCCCCTTCCCGGATGGTGTGCAGGCGGCGGCGAAGGGTGGCGTTCGGGCCATCATTCAGCCCGGTGGCTCCATCCGCGATGAGGAGACGATCCGCGTCGCGGATGAGCACGACGTGGCGATGGTGTTCGCCGGCATTCGCCACTTCCGGCATTGATGCGATGCCGATAGGCGGTGCCGGATGACAGCGAGCGGGCAGTGGCGTGTGGACGGAAGCTATGCACGCGGCGGCGCCTTCCCCGGAAGCGCCACCGTGGACGTGGTCCTTCCCGTGTACAACGAGGCGCACGTCCTTGCCGATAGCGTCGGCCGCGTCCGCCGCTTCCTCCAGGGACAGGCGGACTTTGCCTGGCGCATCGTCATCGCCGATAACGCCTCCGTGGACGGCACCCTGGAGACGGCGCTGCGCCTCGCCTCCGCCTGGCCGGAGGTAGCCGTCCTCCACATCCCCTTCAAGGGACGCGGCGGCGCCCTGCACATCGCCTGGACGGAGACGGAGGCGGATGTGCGGACCTACATGGACATCGACCTGTCCACCGGGCTCCCCGCGTTCCTCGACCTGGTCCACGCCGTCACCAGAGAGGGTTATGACCTGGCCACGGGAACGCGCTTGCACCGTGGCTCGGCGATCTCACGCTCCTTCCGCCGTGACGTGCTGTCCCGCGGCTATAACCTGCTGATCAAGCTCACCTTCGCCACCCGGTTCAGCGACGCCCAGTGCGGATTTAAGGCGATCAGCGCTTCCGCCGCCAGGCTGCTGCTGCCGGTCGTGCATGATCGCGAGTGGTTCTTCGATACCGAGCTGCTCATCCTGGCGGAGAAGAACGGGCTGCGCGTCCAGGATGTCCCCGTCGTCTGGGTGGAAGATCCGGATACGCGCGTCAACGTCCAGCGCACCGTGCTTCGGGATCTGAAGGGACTGGCGCGGCTGCGTTTCCGCGGAGTCGGAAACGTGACGCCGCCGGCCTCGGGGACTGTTGACACTGGTGACCCCTGATGCTAGATTGCCTGAGCTTGCAATACTCTTCACAAGCGGTCCAAATTCGGTCATGTCCCCGGGTGCGCAAGCGTTGAACGGTCGGTTCCGCCGGGTGGAACGACCGGCCTGGGCGGAGGGATGCGCGATGTTCGGCGCTGTTGGCGAAGCGAGAGAGCTGATCGCGGTGTTTATCACGATCTTCGTATCGTTGGGGATCATGGTGGCGTTCGGCCAGTGGTGGCAGCGGTAACGGAGGGGATTTCATGGCTGTGACAGAACAGCCCGGAAAACCAGGGCTTGGGGAGCGCATTTACGCGCTGCTCTTTCAGAACTATATCTGGCGCTCCGTGTTCCGATCGGGCTACCCCAACACTCCCCGCAACCAGATGCTCGTTGTCGCCACGAACGTCTTCCTCCACCTCCACCCCACGCGGATCCACCGCACGCACGTCAAGATAACCCACACCTACTGTCTGGGCGGGTTGAGCTTCTTCATGTTCCTTGGGCTCACCGTGACCGGCGTGCTGCTCATGTTCTACTACATCCCCTCCACAGAAACGGCATACATCAACATGAAGGCGCTGGAGACCGATGTTCAGTTCGGCCTGCTTATGCGCAACATGCACCGCTGGATGGCGCATGCCATGGTAATCCTGGTGTTCCTCCACATGATGCGCGTGTTCTACACCGGCGCCTACAAGCCGCCCCGCGAGTTCAACTGGGTGGTGGGTGTGGTGCTGCTGGTGCTTACGATCCTGCTCAGCTTTACCGGCTACCTGCTTCCGTGGGACCAGCTCTCCATTTGGGCGATCACGGTCGGCAGCAACATCGCCGGCTCGGCGCCGGTCCTTGGTGGGGACGTCAAGTTCACTCTGTTCGGCGGCTTCAGCATCGGGCAGACCTCCCTCATCCGGTTCTACACGCTGCACGTCATCGCCCTACCGCTGCTGGCGGCGGTATTCATGACGGTGCACTTCTGGCGCATCCGGCGTGACGGCGGCATGGCCCGGCCGCTCTAGGTATGGCGATAGCGGAAGTCAGGTAAGGGAGCAAATGGCGGAAACCACGCCGCGGCCGCGCAGGGAACGAGAAGAAGAGGTCCTCGTCTGGCCCGATCTCGTCTTTGTTGAATTCATCGCGGTCATGCTGTTCTCCGTCACGCTGCTCATCCTTTCCACCGCTATCGATGCGCCGCTGCTCAACCACGCCAACCCGGATCTGACGCCGAACCCATCCAAGGCGCCGTGGTACCTGCTCAACCTGCAGGAACTCCTGCTGCACATGGAAGCCGGCCTTGCCGGTGTTACCGTGCCCACGATCGCGCTTGTCCTGCTCGCCGCCATCCCCTACATCGACCGCAAGACCGATGCCCAGGGTCGCTGGTGGGGGACGGAGAACTCGATCAAGATTGCCCTGTTCTCCTGGGGTGCCACCATCGTTCTGATGTGGCTCCTCATTCTGTTCGACGCCGGCAAATTCGAGCCCTACACCCGCTGGTTCCCCGGCCTTCCCGATGGGAAGGGCCTGAGCGGACTGCGGACGCTGCAAACGGACTGGAAATGGACCCTTGGCGGTCTGCGCTATCCGAACGACCTCACGAACATCCCCGCCCCGTTCGGAATCGATAACATCAACCTCGCCGGGGATCGCAAGGTCTTCCTGTACTGGAACAAGGGGGGGATCAATCTGGTCGCGTTCATGGTGGAGCAGATTATCCCGATGACGGTGATAATCGGGTTGTCTGTTCTACTCGTCCTGGTCCAGAAAGTGTTCAGGTGGGTTCACACCACACGGGACGTCATGATCGTCTTGTTCAGCGGCTTCATGGCCGCCTTCCTCGTCCTTACTATTGTCGGAACGTTCTTTCGTGGGGAAGGCCAGAACCTTGTGCCTCCGTGGGAAGTTCCGATTCACCCGCATGGCGCGTAACGCAGATTCGTATCAGGTGATGCATCGTGGCTGAAGACGAAGTGACGAAGCAGCCGGGAGAGGACGCGGCCCCCGCCGCTGAAGTGGCCGTGCCCGCGGCTCCCCCCGCGGCGCCGTTGGCGAACCTTGACGACCGTGTGCGCGCCCGACATGAGCGCATGGCCCGCGGTGGCGCCTACGAAATAAGCCGCCGGGGATTTCTGCGCGGGGGATTCTTCGGTGCCATGGGACTGACCCTGCTTGCCACCGGCTACTCCTTCTGGAACTTCATGTGGCCGCGCAAGCTCCTGGGCTTTGGCGGTGTCCTCACCGTCTCCAAGGAACGCGTACCCAAACCCGGTACAGAGCCGGTGCGCATTCTTGAGGGCAAGTTCTGGCTCGTCAACATCAAGCCCGATGAAGGCGCCTTTGGCGATTTTGGTGAAAATGGAAAGGGTGGGCTCTTAGCGCTTTACCAGAAGTGCCCTCACCTGGGCTGCACAGTCCCCTGGGTTGGGACCTTCCAGTTTCAAGGCCAGACCGGCTGGTTCCGCTGCCCCTGCCACGGCTCCACCTACACCAAGGGTGGTGTCCGCGTCTTCGGTCCGGCGCCCCGACCGCTGGACACGATGCTGGTCAAGGTAAACTCGAACGGATCGGTGGAAGTCGACACCGGCAAAATCACGCAGGGCGCAGCGGATAACCCGAAGCGCGCGGTGCCCTATAACGCCTGATAGTCGGCCGCGTGGCGGTGGCGGGCATGATCCGGAGCAGCGATGAACACAACAAAGCAGATACAGGTTATGACGGCGCTCATCGTGCTCCTTGTCGTCGGGCTGCTGGCGTACACCGTCTGGGAGCCCACTCGCCAGCAGGACGCCGAAGCCAGGCAGCTGGAGACCTCCGTAGAGTACGGCGCCGAACTCTTCGCCAATAACTGCGCCGTCTGCCACGGTCTTCGGGGCGAAGGCTTTGTCGGTCCGATGCTGGACAAGCCCGCGAATCGCCCCACCAACCCGGCGGAACTGACCAAGCTCCAGGATCGCCTCAGCAACACCATCGTCTGCGGGCGGGTCGGCACCTTCATGCCGGCGTGGGCGCAGGCGCAGGGCGGCTCCCTCAACGACGAGATGGTTCGCCAGCTTGTCCTCCTCATCACCACCAACGCGGGCGATGGCTGGGAACAGGTAGCGGAGCAAACCAAGACGTTAGGCATCAAACCAACCCAGCCCACGGCCGATCAGATCAACCAGGGTGCCTGCGGCCAGGTTTACAAGCCGGCTCCAACGCCCACCGGTCCACCACCTCCCCCAAAGAGCGCCTGGGGCATCGCGATGAAGGACAACTCCTTCGATCCGGCGCTGATCACGGTGACCGCGGGCCAAGCGGCGACGATCTCCCTCCGAAACGAGGGAAGCGCCATCCACAACATGCGTATCGCCGGGACGGACGCCCAGTACGACACGTCAGACGACACCGTCTCCAGCCCGGACACGGTCCGCCCCAATGGGACGGCGTCCCTGAGCTTCACCGCCGCCGCCGCGGGCACGCTCAAGTTCCGCTGCGATTTCCACCCCGTCGATATGGTCGGTACCATCACCGTTCAGTAATCCTCTACCTTCGGGGGAAGCAAGGAGCGAGCATGATACCAGGGCTCCGGATCAGGCATGGCCGCGCGCTGACAACCATTTTCGGCGCGATCGTGCTCGCCGCAATGCTGGCGGCCTGCGGGGGCGGGGATGACGCGTCCACTAACGTTGATCCCGCAACCCTTGCCACAACGGTCAAGGTGACGACAAAGGACAACTCTTTCTCGCCCAACCGGATCACCGTTGCCGCAGGAAAAGAAATCACGTTTGAGTTGAATAACGAAGGCAGCGCGATTCATAATATGAACGTGAAGATGGACGGGAAGGATACCATCTCTAACCCGGATGCCATCAAAGCCGGCCAAACGGGCAAGCTGGTTGCGACGTTCAGCAAGGCCGGCACGTACGACTTCAAGTGCGATTTCCACCCAGCGGAGATGACCGGCAAGATAACGGTGAAGTAACCCCGTCCGGCGTGGCTTGACGCCGATTTCGCCCCCGGCTAGACTCGGGGGCACACTACGTAGCCGTACACACCGACACAGATCGACGCGGCCTTCGCGCGTGAGGGAGGATGAATATGGCAGCACAGGTAGGGAAGAGATACAAAGCAGCGAGCGGTGCCGAGGTCATCGTCACCAAGGGCGGCGCCGGCACGCTCACCGACGGCGCCGTGGAGCTGGTGCTCAGCGATTCCGGCCAAGCCCCGGCGGCGGGCCCGGCTGATGCCGAAGCGATTCAGCTCGGCAAGCGTTATCAGAGCGCGGACGGCTCCATCGAGGCGCTGGTAATTAAAGCGGGGAAGGTTGATCTTCGCTGCGGCGGTGAGCCGATGAAGCTGCTTCAGCCCAAGGTGCTCCCCTCCGCCGACTAGCGTTCTTCACGACGAAACGAGGGAAAGGGCCGCCCGCAAAGGGCGGCCCTTTCCCTACCCGTGGCCGGCGCGGTAAGATCACCGCCATGGACCCCGTACACTACGATGTCATCGTTATCGGCGCCGGCCACGCCGGCTGCGAAGCAGCGCTTGCCGCTGCCCGTATCGGCGTACGCACCCTCCTGCTCACGATGAACCTGGACACCGTGGCCCTGATGCCGTGCAACCCGTCCATCGGCGGCCCCGCCAAGGGGCACCTAGTCCGGGAGATCGACGCTCTGGGCGGCGAGATGGGCCGTATCACGGACCAGACCTTCATCCAAATTCGCCAGCTCAACACGGCCAAGGGTCCCGCTGTGCAGGCGCTCCGCGCCCAGGCGGACAAGCGGCTGTACGGCCTGGCGATGAAGCGCACGCTGGAGCACACGGCCAACCTCGATCTCCGCCAGGCGATGGTGGAACGAATCGAGCGGGTGCAGGAGGAAGGCGCGCCCCCCCATCTGGACCTGGTCACGAACACCGGACGGGTCTACCGCTCCCGCGCCCTCATCGTCACCACCGGCACCTCGCTCGCCGGCCGCATCATCATGGGCGACGTCGCCTACGAAGGTGGCCGCACCGGTGAGGCCGCGGCGAAGGGGCTGTCCGGCTCCCTGCGCGCCCTTGGGTTCGAGTTGGGCCGCCTGAAGACCGGCACCCCGCCCCGCATCGACGCCCGCAGCATCGATTTCGCCCGCGCCGAGCGGCAGGAGGGGAGCGCCATCCCGCTGTCCTTCTCCTTCGATGGCCCCCCGGAGCAGCCGTACCTCCTGCCGCCCAACCCGGTCTACCCGCCCCCCGCAGCGACCGCCTGGCGCCCGCAGATGGCCTGCTATCTCGTGGCCAGCACGCCCCAGACGCACGACATCATTCGCGCCAACCTGCATCGCGCCCCCATGTTCAACGGCACCATCGAGTCGCGTGGCCCGCGCTACTGTCCCTCTATCGAGGACAAGGTCGTCCGCTTCGCGGAGAAGACATCCCACGGCCTGTTCCTGGAGCCGGAGGGCTGGGAGACGAACGAGGTCTACCTTCAGGGCGCGAACACGAGCCTGCCGGAGGACGTGCAGTGGGCCATGGTGCGCTCGATCCCCGGTCTGGAGCGCGCCGAGATCATGCGCCTCGGCTATGCCATCGAGTACGACTACGTCCCCACGCACCAGACCGGCGCGACGCTGGAGTCCCGGCTGGTGCCCGGCCTCTTCCTCGCAGGCCAGATCAACGGCACCACGGGGTACGAAGAGGCCGCCGGTCAGGGGCTCATCGCCGGGATCAACGCCGCCCGGCTGATCCGCGGGGAACTGCCGCTCATCCTGCGGCGGGACCAGGCGTACCTCGGCGTTATGATCGATGACCTCGTCACGCACGACCTGACGGAGCCGTATCGCCTGTTCACTTCCCGCGCCGAGTACCGGCTGCTCCTGCGCCAGGACAACGCTGATCTGCGGCTGACGGCCATCGGCCACGCCGTCGGGCTGGTCGGCGGGGAACGCGCGGCGGCGGTGGAGGCGAAGCGGAGCGCCATCGATGCCGAACTCGCCCGGCTCGGCCGCACCCACCTCTCCGCCAGCGACGATCTGCGTCGCCGCGCCGCTGATCTCGGCCTGGGCGACCTCTCCCGCAGCGTGTCCGCGCAGGAGCTGCTGCGACGGCCGGAGGCCTCCTACGCCGCTCTCCTGGCGCTGGGGGTGGGCGATCCGGCCCTGGCCGCCGCCGTGGCCGAGGAGGTGGAGATCGAGGCGAAGTACGCCGGCTATATCGTGAAGCAGCGCCGGGAAGTGGACCGCGTCGCCCGGCTGGAGGATCGCCGTCTCCCCGGCGATATCGATTACGCGGCCATCGGCGGGTTCCGGCGGGAGGCCGTGGAGCACCTCAGCCGCTTTCGACCGGCGACGCTGGGCCAGGCGGCCCGGCTAGCCGGCGTTACCCCGGCGGACGTCGCGGTGCTCATGGTCCAGCTCGAACGCGCCGCCGCAGCCCGCTGACACCCCCATGAGCGAGAGCGCAGTGCCCGCCGCGCTCCGTTCGTCTTCCGCTGGTCCGGTTGGTTGACACCGTATTCATAACCTCAATACAATAAGCCGCTACATCACCGAGAGGAGGACGGCCCTTGGCAGAAGTCATTGTCGGAGACAACGAAAGCTTTGAATCCGCGCTCAAACGCTTCAACAAGCGGATCCAGCAGGACGGCATCCTCGCCGAAGCCCGCAGGCGTGAGCACTACGAGAAGCCCAGCGTTCGTCGTCGCAAGAAAGCGGCCGCGCGGATCCGTAAGATCATGAAGGCCCAGCAAAAGGCCACTCGCATCGCCCACCGCTAGCACCGCTGTGTTCTTGGTCCATCCGAATGTCCCCCGGTGGCGGCTTTGCCGCACCCGCCGTACCAGTGCGCTACTCGAACACCCAGCGATCGATCGAGCGCTCCCAGGCCACCAGCCCGCCGTCTCCGAAGAACAGGCCGATCTCCCGCTCCGCGCTCTCCGGAGCATCGGACCCATGCACCAGGTTCCGGCTGATCTCGATGCCCAGGTCGCCCCGGATCGTCCCCGGAGCCGCCTGCACCGGGTTCGTCGCCCCCATCGTCTGCCGGGCGGCGTCGATGGCGTTCGTCCCCTCCAGCACCGCGGCGATGATCGGCGAAGCGCAGATGTAGCTCACCAGCTGGGTGAAGAACGGCTTCCCCTCATGCATGCCGTAGTGCCGCTTCGCCAGCGCCTCATCCACCTGGAGCAGCCGCAGCCCGATGATGCGCAGCCCCCGCCGCTCAAACCGCGATAGGATTTCCCCCGCCAGCCCGCGCTGCATCGCATCAGGCTTTACCAGAATCAGTGTTCGTTCCACGTCTGTCCTCCTCTCAGCAATAGAAAGGAGCGGCTCAGCGCCGCTCCCTTGGGATAACCAGCCTTTCCGCCGTGTGCGTATCGGAAAAGCGTATAACCTTGGTATCGACAAGCCCTGCGGCGTGGCCCGCGTTCATGACATCGGCTTCGGAGATGCGGGGCGATCCCTTGGGCCGGATCACCCAGATCGCGCCCGCTCGCGCCAGCGACCCCTGGATGTCGCGCAGCCGGTCCAGCGCCTCCCGCTCCTCTGCGCCCAGGAAGATAATATCGGAATCGGGCAGCAGGGTGTCCGTCGCCAGCCGTTCCACGCTATCGTTCAGGTCGGCCAGGAACTCCGCCTGATTCACCCCCAGCGCGGAGACGGTCATCCCCGCCTTCACCCCCAGCTTGTCCATCATCCCGCGCGGGTTCAAGATCTTGCGCGCCCACCGTTCCGCATCGCGCTCCAGGTCCAGCACTGCGACGCCGCCGGTGTGGGCGATGCTCAGCCGTCCGCTCTCCGCCCTGGCCCTTGTGACGGAGCGGAGTGGGATGACGTAGCGCCGGCCCTCGCCCCGAAAGATCAGCTCGTCCGTTTCCAGCATCGCCTTGCCCTTCACCTCCACGCCATCGATCCAGGCGCGGCAGAGCGCTTCGTCTCCCATGGTTAGCCTCCCTGCGGCCCGATGGCCGGCTCCCTCAGGTACAGTGGCACAAGCGCCGCCGCGTCGTCGGCCCCGTGCGAGCGCAATCGCGCATAGCCCAGCTCGCTCAACCCGGCCGGCCGGCGCATGGCCGATTCCCCCCGCACGAACCGTGGCGAGTCCAGCGCCGCGAGCAGCGCGTCATCGGGCTCACCGCAGAGCAGCGCGTTCGCCGGCAGCGCCCCGCCGATCGCCTCCGCCGTCCCCAGCGTAGGGGCCGACAGCTCATCCCACGCGTCGTGCTGCCAGCGGTAGGTCGCCCACGCCCAATCGCTTCGCCCGGCGCGGTGCACCGGCACGATGGGCCCGGCGTGGCCCCGGTGCTGCCATGCGTCCAGCGAGAGCCGATTCACCCCTACCAGGGGCAGCCCCAGCGTGTGGGCCAGCGTCTTCGCCGTCGCAACGCCTATGCGCACGCCCATGTAGCTCCCCGGCCCCAGGCAGACGAATACGGCCGTCAGCTCATCCTTCGTCACGCCGGCGCGGCGCAACAACCCGTCGATCGCCGGGAGCAGCTCCGCGTTGTGGCGTCGCGGGCAGGACCAGCGCAACTCCGCCTTCGCCATCCCGTCCAGCGAAAGCCCGATCGCCGCCATCTCATCCGCCGTGTCGATGGCCAGCTCCATCAGGGCTGCCCTCCCGCCGCTGTCGAACGGAGCGCGTCCAGCTCCCGCTCCGCCCGCTCCCCCTTCGCGGAGAAGGTCAGGTGGCGGTCGTCCATCGCTGTCCCCACAACGATGCGTACGCGCAGCGCCTCTTCCGGCAGCGCCTCCTCCGCGCGCTCCGGCCACTCGATGACGAGCACGCCGGGGGCGGCCACGTCTTCTAACCCAAGGTCTAACGCCTCCTCTGCGCCGGAGAGGCGGAAGAAATCGGCGTGGAACAGCGGCAGCGGCCCGTTGCGATACTCATGCACGAGGACGAAGGACGGGCTACGCACGTAGTCCGTCAGCCCCATGCCGCGCGCCAGCCCCTGCACGAACGTCGTCTTGCCCGCGCCCAGCTCCCCCTCCAGCAGCAGGATGGCGCCGCGTTCAACGGCGCGGCCCAGCCGTTCCGCCAGCTCTGCGGTGTTCTTAGGGGAATGGGAGTCGAATTCACAGTGCTGCACCGGTCGATTATAAGCGGTGCGCCGAGGGCTGCTCAAACTCTGCCTGTCATCATTCCCGGATGAGGATGAATCGAGAGCACGGCGCCCTTGCCTGTTTATACACTCCCGCCGGCGCCGGCGCGCTGGCGGTGGGGCTGAGTACGGCGGCGCTGGCGGTCAAGCTCACCGTGGGGCTGCTCACCGGCAGCATTGCCGTGCTCTCCGATGCTGTCGATAGCGGCCAGGACCTGCTCGCCGCCGGCGTGACCCTGTTCAGCGTGCGCCTGGCAATGCGCCCCGCCAGTGACGGCATCCCTACGGCTACGAAAAAGTGGAGACGATCGCCGCCGGGGTTGAAGCCTGGTTCATCTCGCTGGGGGCGCTGTCATCCTGACTCGGGAGGCATCGCTCGCGTCCATCCACGCCCTCTGCGATCGGATCGAGCACCAGATCGAGGAGCGGCTGCCGCGAAGCACCGTGCTCATCCACGCGGATCCCGACGACAGCCGCTTCCGGCTGGAGCTGGGCCGCACGGGGCCGGGCGATCACGATGATTGACGCCGGTGACTCCGCCCCGTACGCTCGATCTCGCTGATGCCCACCGATCCACTGCTTCCCCCGGCCGGCCCTGAAAGCGAGCCCCTTCCCGAGTTCGTCGAGCGCATTTACGTGCTCGGCGTGCGCGCGGAGACGCTCGCGCTCGCCGCCGTCGGCACGATGATCGTTGGATTCGCCGTCGCGGTCTACCTCTTCGGTTTCGGCCCCAGCGAGATGAGGAAACTGGGATATGTCGGGCTTTTCATGGCTGCCTTCGTCGGCTCCGCTGCCGTCGTTCTCCCCTTCCCCAGCCTGGCGGCGGCGGCGGCCGGTGGCGCCCTGCTGGACCCCGTGTTCGGCTTACCCGCGCCCGTGATGGTGGGGCTCGTTGCCGGGGTAGCGGAGGGCATCGGCGAACTCAGCGGGTACGCCATCGGATTCGGCGGCAGCCCCATGGTGAAAAACCGTCGGCTCTACCGCATGTTCTACGGCTGGATGCGCCGCTACGGTGCGCCGGCGATGTTCCTGATGGCGATTATCCCCAACCCGGTGTTCGATATCGCCGGGATGGCAGCGGGCGCGGCGCGGGTGCCGTTGCTCAAGTTCTTCGTCGCCGTGCTCATCGGTAAGATCATCAAGTCGATGTACGTGGCCGGCGCCGGCGCGCTCATCTTTCGGCTCTTCTTCGACTAGAGCAGCGCCTGGATGCGCGCCCACGCTGCCTCCAGCACGGCCTCGCGCGGCTGCGTCGCGTCGATGACCAGCCAGCGTTCCGGGTCGGCCGCGGCCTGGGCCAGGTAGCCCCTGCGTACCCGCTCGTGGAAGGCGGCGCGTTCCCCCCGCAGCCGGTCGCCCGCCGGGTCGGTGGTGTCCCGGCGCAGGCCCGTGTCCGGAGGAAGATCGAGCAACAGCGTCAGGGCCGGCGCTGCCCCCCCCGCCGCCATCCGGTTTGCCTGTGCGATCTCCCGCAGCGGAAGCTTGCGCCCATACCCCTGGTAGGCCACGGTGGACGCCGTGAAGCGGTCGCAGAGCACGATGTCTCCGCGCTCCAGCGCCGGGCGAATCACGTCCTGCACGTGCTGCGCGCGCGCCGCCTCAAACAGCAGCAGCTCCGCCCGGGGCGTCAGGCCCTGCCGGTGCCGCACCATTCCGGAGACGATGTCGCCGAGATCAGTCCCGCCCGGCTCCCGTGTGAGGACCACGTCCCTGCCCTGAGCGCGCAGCCGCTCTTCCAGCGCCGCCGCGAGCGTCGATTTCCCCGCCCCTTCGCCCCCTTCCAAGGCGATGAACACGCCGCGCTCAGGCGTACTCGTGCTGGGCCTCCCCGGGGTAGAACTGCACCCGGCGGAACGGCTCCCGCCCCCGACTGCGGGAGACGATGTTGTAGCGCTGGGCCACCTCATGCTGCAGCCGGCGGATGTAGGCGTTCTGGGGGGATAGCTCGATCGATTCCTCCAGTGTCATCACCTGGCCCGCCGCTTCCTCCGCCTCCTGCAGCGCCTGGTTCACCGGATCGGCCGCGGTTCCGTGCCGCATGGACAGGAGCGATTGCTCCATCTGGGCGACCGTGTTGTTCTTCAGGACGTAAATGGGCAGTCCCCGCGATTCCGCGTCGCGCAGCGGCTGCGGCTTGCGGCGGTAGTAGCTGCGCAACGTCACCAGTGCATCCGCCTCATCCAGGTGCTCCGCGATGATCGCGGAGGTGTGGGTTTCGCGGATGGCCTGCCCCAGCCGGCTACGGGACACGCCGAAAGGGTAGATACGGCGCGCCACTCCGTTGCCCTGCGGCGCCGCTTGCCCGGGAGCGGCCGGGGCCGCCTCGTCCTCCTCCCAGCCGCGCTCCCGGCGGGGCGGCCGCCCGGGCCGGGGCGGCCGCGCGTCCAGCCGCGCCCCCCGTTCCACGGCGGGCGCTGTCGTCGTCCGGATCTCACCCGCTGCGTCCAGCTCCCGGATGGCGGGCTGCACGACGTAGCCGCGGAGGACTGCGTCGACCGTCTCTGCCACGTCTTCGTGGATGGCGACGCGATCCCAGCTCTGGATCTCCACCACCACCTCAAACGTGGGCGGGGCCTTGCGCTCCAAGATCGATTTCTGCGTCCCCCGGCGGCGGGCCTCGTCATCGCCCAGCGTCACGGACTGGATGCCGCCGATGAGGTCGGATAGCGTGGGGTTGATGATCAGGTTCTCCAGCTCGTTGCCGTGCGCCGTCCCCACCAGTTGTACGCCCCGCTCAGCGATGGTGCGGGCGGCCAGCGCCTCCAGCTCCGTGCCGATCTCGTCGATGACGATGACCTCCGGCATGTGGTTCTCCACGGCCTCGATCATCACCGCGTGCTGCTGGGCGGGCGTCGGCACCTGCATCCGCCGCGCTCCGCCGATGGCCGGGTGGGGGATGTCCCCGTCTCCGGCGATTTCGTTCGACGTGTCGACGATGACCACCCGTTTCCCCAGGTCATCGGCCAGGACACGCGCCACTTCACGCAGCATCGTCGTCTTGCCTACGCCCGGCCGTCCCAGCAGGAGGATGCTCCGCCCGCCGCGTACGAGGTCATCGATGATCTGCACCGTGCCGTACACGGCCCGGCCCACGCGGCAGGTCAGCCCGACGATCCGCCCTCGCCGGTTACGCAGGCAGGAGATGCGGTGCAGCGTCCGCTCGATGCCGGCCCGGTTGTCCTGCCCGAACTCCCCGATGCGGGAGACGACGTATTCCAGGTCGGCATCGGTGACCTCCTCCTGGCTCAGGGTCACCACGCGATCGGCGTAACGCGCCTGGGGCTGCCGCCCCACGTCCAACACGATCTCCAGCAGGTGCGCATGTCCATCGATCATGATGGGAGCGACCACGCGGGACGGCAGCACGTCCAGGAGCAAGGACAGATCATCCGTAATAGTTCGCTGGACAACGTTCCTGTGTGTTTCCATCGTTTGCCTCAATGCACCGCTGTGGAAAAGGGCGGGCCCGCCGGTACGGTCTTGCCCTGCCGCGTGGGAACAAAGCTGAGTCGCCGCACCGGTACCGGTACGGTCTGCGCCAGGCGCTGCACCAGCACCACGTAGGTTTGCTCATGCGTGAACCCCAGCGATTCCAGGGCGGGGGCGACGCCACCCACGCGCTCCGGCACCATCATGATAACCGGGCCCGGCAGGTCCCGGCGCCCCGGCCGCAGCAGCGATGCCGCCAGCGCCGCCTCCGCGCTCACGCAGCACTCCGGCTGCAGCGCTATCACCATCATCCGGCTGACGCGGCCGTCCCGCGCCACCCGAATCCAGCCGGAGAGCCGCCCATCGCGCTCTTCCACGACGAATTCGCCGTGGTCACGGCACCCATCGCGCTCGCGGGCGGCGTGCCACTGGTTGAGCGTCGCCGCCTCCAGCGCCCGCTCCGCTTCCGGTGTGCTGGCGCAGTAGAGCCGGAACAGCGCTCCCGTATCATGGTCGCGGCGCGGGCGTAACCCCGCCGGGGCCGCTTCCTCCGCCAGCCACCCCGCGGGCGGGACGGCGCGCATGTACACGCGTTCCTTCCGGTAGGGGATAAACCCGGCGTGTTCCGCCGCGCGCAGCGCTGGGCTGTCCTCCATGAGGCGGAGAAACACCCGCTCCGCCCCCGCCCGGCACGCTTCCTCTGCCAGCTGCGCCAGCAGGTCCGGGGCAGCGGCGAGCTCATCGTCCGTGGCAAGGAGGGTGTCCACTTCCCACGCCGCGGCCGCCGTTCGCTTGCGCCCGCTCACCAGCGCCCGAATGCGTTGCCCCTCCACGCTGATCCAGGAGTGCTTGCCCGTGGCGAAGGACAGCACGCCGTCCAGCGCGCTTTCTATGGCGCGGGGCGGCTGGTGCGCGCGGCTGAGGCGATCCCAAGTGACCGCCTCATTGCGGAACACGCGGCCATCGAAGGAGACCAGCGCCAGCAGATCGGTGGGACGGGTGCCGCGTGCGATCATGCCATGCCTCGCTTCGACGGGACGGCGCGCTCCGCCAGCGCGACGAAGTAACGGTGCAGCCGTGTGTCCGTGGTCAGCTCCGGGTGGAACGCCGTCGCCAGCCGGTTGCCCTCTTGCACGGCCACGATGCGTCCGTCCTCCAGCCGCGCCAGCACGGTCACGTCCGGTCCAGTCGCTTCGATCACGGGGGCGCGAATGAACACGGCGTGGAACGGCCCGCCCTCGATTCCCGCGATGGGCAAATCGATCTCAAAGCTGTCGATCTGGCGACCAAAGGCGTTGCGCCGGACCTCGATGTCGATGAGCCCCAGTGTCGGGCGGTCTAGGTCAGGCGCGGAGCGCGCCAGGTAGATCGCGCCGGCGCAGGTGCCCCACAGCGCTTTGCCCGCCCCCGCGAACGCCCGGAGCGGCTCCACCAGCCCGTACGCATCCGCCAGCCGGCTTATCGTTGTGCTTTCGCCGCCGGGGAGGATGAGGCCATCGAGGTCTTCAAGGTCGCGGGGCAAGCGCACCGCTCGCGCTTCCACATCCAGAGAGCGGAGCATCGTGAGGTGTTCGGCGAAATCCCCCTGCAGGGCCAGAACTCCAATGCGCGTCATCGTGTTCCCTGCCGGTCGGGCCGGGCAGGGTTACCAGCCTCGGCTCGCCAGGAGCTCCTCCTTCGCTAGCGTACTTATCTCGATGCCGGGCATCGCCTTGCCCAGCCCCCGGGACACTTCCGCCAGGATCGCGGCGTCCTGGTAATGCGTCACCGCCTTGACGATGGCGCGGGCCATGCGCTCCGGCTCCTCCGATTTGAAGATACCCGAGCCGACGAAGACGCCATCGGCGCCAAGCTGCATCATGAGCGCGGCGTCGGCAGGGGTAGCCACGCCCCCGGCGGCGAAGTTGACCACGGGCAGCCGCTTCAGCCGCTTCACTTCCTGCACCAGCTCCAGGGGGGCGCCCAGCTCCTTCGCTTCTGCCGCCAACTCGTCATCCGGCAGGTTCTGGATGCGGCGGACGCCGTCCCACACCTGTCGCATGTGCCGCACCGCCTCCACGATATTGCCGGTGCCCGCCTCCCCCTTGGTGCGAATCATCGCCGCGCCCTCAGAGATGCGCCGCAGCGCCTCCCCGAGGTCCCGGCAGCCACAGACGAACGGTACCTTGAAGTCATGCTTGTTCACGTGGTGGCGCTCATCCGCAGGCGTCAGCACTTCCGACTCATCGATATAGTCGATGCCCAGCGATTCCAGTATCTGCGCTTCCACGAAGTGGCCGATGCGCACCTTCGCCATGACCGGAATGGACACCGCCTCCATGATCCGGAGGATGATCTCCGGGTCAGACATGCGGGCCACGCCGCCGGCGGCGCGGATGTCTGAGGGGACGCGTTCCAGCGCCATGACGGAACAGGCGCCCGCTTCCTCCGCGATCTTCGCGTGCTCCGGTGTCACCACGTCCATGATGACGCCGCCCTTCAGCATCTGGGCCAGTCCGCTCTTGACCTTCCAGGTTCCGCGCTGTTGTTCGTCCATTTGTTCCTCACAACGGGATGTCTCTCCACCCATTGTACGTTCTAGTGAGGAGGCCGTAAATGCTCGCACCCTCAGCGGGCGGACCGCTCCTGCTCCCGCCACGCCGCCTCGATCAGCGCCAGCAGCCCTCCCGCGACGAGCGAATGCCCGCCCAGGATGACCGGTCTGGGCGCGTTCATCGCCGCCTCCACGAACCGGCGCAGCATCGGATTGGCGATGGCGGCAGGCTGGCGGAGGTCGGCGGCGAAGCGGTCGGAGCGGCCCGGCAGCTCCCCGAAGTGGGCCATGATCACCCGGTAATCGACGAAAGCGACATCGCCAAGCTCCGCCAGGTCGGCGAAGAAGCGCGTGTCGCCTACGTTGGCCAGGTGAAAGCCCAGGATGCTACGCACGCGGCCCTCGTCCAGCCGCCCGTCCGCCTGCATGCCGCGCTCCTCCGAAAGCATGCGCACCCGGCAGGCGCTGTCCTGCTCTATCTGCCGCCATACCTGACTGCCGACCCTCCCGGCCACCAGTATCTCTGCCTCCGCATCGGTAAACAGCGCCATCGCCCGGTGGAGATCGCCCACGTCCAGCGCCAGCGAAGCCAGCATCGCGCCCAGGCGAGGTCCGCCCGTCCCGGAGGCCGCCAGGATACGCAGGTCGGCGGGAGAGTCGATGTCGAACTGGGTCGTCGCCGTTCGTTCCAGCGCCTGCACCGGCAGGTTCGTCGCGTCACGGAGGAGGCGTGGCAGCGGATTATCGCTGGCGAAGGGCTGGGTGACCTCCTGCACCGCTGAGGCGGGGGAGACGCCGATGAGGTCGGCGGAATACAGGTTGTTCGTCACGATCCCCGGCTCCGCTAGCTTGGCGGCGATCTGGCGGAACGCCTCGGCCTCAAGCAAGGGCACGCTGCCGCCCCCGAAATAGACCATCGATTCCATGCCACGGTCGGCCACGATCCCCTTCAGCCGTCCATCGAACGTGAACGGGCTCCGATCGATGAGGACCTCGACTCCGGCCGGGATCGCTCCCGCCGCCGCCGGGGGCGGCGCATCCGTGATCAGGACGGCGGAGGCGTACGCCCCCGTGGAGAGCGCCGTCTCCAGCGCGTCGAAGGTGGCGGCGTAGCGGGCGTCCGCCACCATCCGCTCCGCGGCGCTGTCCCCCAGCTCGCCGAGGAAAACGACGAGGTGAGGCCGGTGGTTCATCTGTCGCCATCTGGGCTGGCGGGGGAAGGGGCCGCCGACCCGTCGCGAGCGAAGACGAGCGCGATGACGCCCGTCGCGCCCACCGCTCGCAGCGTCTCCGCGCCGGCAGACAGCGTCGCCCCCGTCGTCGCCACGTCGTCGATGAGGAGCACCCGTCTGCCGGCGATGGCCGTCCGGCCCGGCCCGGGCGCGAAGGCGCGGTCCAGCGCCTGCCAGCGGGCGTCACGGCCCTCTCCCGCCGCCAGCGGCGGTGTGGCCCGTGATCGCCGGATGGCGTCGTGTGCAAGGGGAATGCCGAGAGCGCTGGCCAGCGGCCTTGCCAGCACCGCCGCCTGGTTGTACCCGCGGATGCGTTGCCGGCGGGGATGGAGCGGCGTAGGAACGACGATGTCGATGGTGACGTCCCAGTCCCGCCATGCCGCCGCCATGCGTTCCGCCAGCGCTGGTCCGGCCGCCGCCAGCCCGCCGTACTTCAGCCGGTGCACCGCCTCCCGCGCCACCCCCTCCAGCGCGAAGGGGGAGCGCAGCATGTCGAATCCGGGAGGCCGCCCGGCGCAGTGGCGGCAGAGCCCCGGCGCCGCCAGCGCATCCCAGCAGCGGGAGCAGCGCGGGCCGTCCGCTCGGGGGAGAGCGGCGAGGCAGCGCTCGCACAGAAACGCGTCCCCCGCAGTGCCGCAACCGGCGCACACAGCGGGACAGGCCAGCCCCATGGCCGCCCCTCCCAGCGTTCGCAGCAGGTCAAACGTTCCCATGCCCCGCAGTATAGACGCGGCATTCTGGCGACGCTACGATCACGCCGCCGCTATACTGGGGAGCGGAGGACGTGCCATGGCGCGAATCAAGGTGCTGCTCTTTGCCATGCTCGCCGACACCGCCGGAGTGCGGGAGGCCGTCTTGGACATCCCGGAAGGACTGCCGGTGGAGGCATTGCGTGAGCGTATTGTCGCCGCTCTCCCCGTGCTGGGGATGATCGGGCCGAACGTGGTCTTCGCTGTCAACGCGGAGTACGCTTCTGCCGATCTTCCACTGCACGATGGCGACGAAGTAGCGTTGATCCCCCCGGTCAGCGGAGGCGCCCATGTTTGAGATCATCCGTGACCCTATCGAATCCCAGGCGCTCATCGATGCGGTCGCCCGTCCGGATGCGGGCGGCATCGCCCTGTTCCTCGGTGTCGTGCGAAACAACAACCTGGGGCGCAACGTCCAGTACCTGGAGTACGATGCCTACCCCCCGCTGGCCATCCGCCAGATGGGCGTGATCGCGGAGGAAGTGCGCGACCGCTGGGATATCGCCGAAGTGGCCATGCTGCACCGGATCGGGCGGCTGGAGATCGGAGAGGCCAGCGTCGGCATCGCAGTGTCCGCCGCCCACCGCAAGGAGGCGCTGGAGGCGTGTCACTACGCTATCGACCGGCTCAAGGAGTCGGTGCCGGTGTGGAAGAAGGAAGTGTGGGATAACGGGGAGGAGTGGATCGAGAGCTGCGAAGTCCACTAAGCTCCGTGGGGAAAGGCAGAGAAAGGACTCGCCCGAAGGGCGAGTCCTTTACGATCGACGGCGCCTGCGAGCTAGGTGGAGATCGCCCCGGAGCGGACCTGCTCAAAGCAGGTGCTGCAGTAGACCGGGCGTTCCAATCGAGGGACGAAGGGGACCGATGTCTCTGTTCCGCAGGAAGCGCAGGTGACCTGTGTCATCTCGCGGGAACCGTTGGAGCGCTCACGCCGGCGCGTCAGCCTGCAGTCCGGGCAGCGCTGGGGTTCGTTAAGAAGCCCCTTCTCCAGATAGAAGCCCTGTTCACCCGCGGTGAACACGAACTCTGAGCTGCAATCCCTGCACGTGAGCGTCTTGTCCGCGAACTCCAAAGTCTTGTCCCTCCTTGTGTCATTTGCCCGGTATTTCCCCGGCTACCGCGCGGGAGTATAGGGCAGGGAGCGTTTCCAACGCAAGCATTCCGTGTTCCGTATCGCCTATAGCTGCGATAGAGTAGCGGCCTAAACGATCCCCACAGCTTCATCGCCCGGTCCGGCGGCCTCCTCGGCTCCCTCCCCGCGGGCGCTCCGCCGGCTCGGCCGCCCGAATCGTGCGTGACGGCGCAAGCGTCGGGATCACGGCCGAGACCTTGTGGTCGCTGAAGCGCGTCACCAGGCGCTCGTCCATCTCCTCCACCGGCTGGCTCGTCGTGATGACGGTGGGGAGCCGGGACGTGTAGCGGTAGTTGATGATCTGGTACAGCTTCTCTTGCGCCCAGGGACTGGTGGAGTGGGCTCCGAAGTCGTCCAGGATGAGGAGCGGCACTGCCCGCACCCGCTCGAACAGGTCGTCGTAGCTCACGGGGCTGTCCGGCCGGAAGCTGGAGCGGAGGTGATCGAGCAGGTCCGGCACAAACTGGAACTGCACCGCCATGCCGGAGCGACGGCATACGTTGCCGATGGCCGCCGCAAGGTGCGTCTTGCCCGACCCGGGCGGGCCGTAGAACACCAGCCACCCCTCCGGCTCCTGCGCGAACGCCAGCGCCAGCTGGTACGCGTTTTCCAACGTTCGCCGGGCCTCCGCGGACAGGCTCATGTCCTTCGTATCGAACGACTCAAACGTCATGCCGCGCAGCATCGCCTGGTCCATGCCGTCATCGATGTGCGCCGCCGGAGCGCCGCTCTCCAGCGTGAGCACCCGCGCGATCCGTTCATCTCCCAGGCGGGTGCGCAGCCGCTCCTCCAGCCGCTCCAGCGGCCGGGCCAGGGTGACGATGGTGGCGGCGCCGGTGTTGTAGCGGTGGTTGATGATCTGGTACAGCTTCTCCTCCGCCCAGTCGGTTGCGCTCTGGCCCCCCAGGTCATCTAGCACCAGCACATGTGCGTTGCGCACCTGCTCAAACAGCTTGTCGTAGGAGAGGTCGGCGTCTGGCGCGTAGGCCGCCCGCAGGTGGTCCAGCAGATCCGCCACGATCATGAACATCACCGGCTGGCCGCGCTCGATGATCCGGTTCGCCATCGCCGCCGCCAGGTGCGTCTTGCCGGAGCCGCTGGGGCCGCACAGCACCAGCCACCCCTCCGGCACCTCCGCGTACGCCTCCGCCAGGGCCACCGCCTGGGCGAACCGCTCCTGGTGTTCCGGCACGCTGCTCCGTCCCCGCCGCACCAGCGTATCGAAGCGATGGCGGGAGAGCTCACGCAGGTTGCTGTAGCGGCTCAGCCGTTCTAGCCGCGCATCGCCCGATTCATCGGCGACGCAGCGGCAGGGGAACGCCTTGCCGAAGTTGGGGTCGTCCAAGGAGGTGGTCCTCCGGATGAACCCAGAGCCGCCACAGAGCGGGCAGCGCCCGTCCGCCTCCTCCTCAGCGAAGGAGGCCGCCCCAGCGTCCGCCAAAATAGCGCTCTCGTTGCTCTTCGGCAGGATCTCGTTCAGTCTCTTCATGCTCTCCCCGGCCCTCTTCGGCCCATCGTTCCAGAATACGTAGGACGTAGCGCCAATTGCGGACATTGAGGGCGGCGGCCTCCCGGAATGCGTCCTCGATCCAGCCCGCCGGGTAGGTCCCCTCCGCCTCCCGCAGCTCATCCAGCAACATCGGCGGTACCGTGCCAATGGCGCCCTCGTACCAGGCGATGATGTCCGGCTCTGTGACCGAGCGCTCCGCCGGCGCCGGCGGAGCGACACGGCGCTGTTCCTGCTCGCCCCGGAGCCGCTCCATCCCCCTGCGGTCGGCGGGAGTGGGGAGAAAGTAGGCGCCCCCTCCCTCTCCCAGCGCCAGGCGAAGGAGCAACCCCTCCCCTTCCAGCGTCTGGAGCGAGAACGCCAGCGCGGCGTCAAGGTCGGCCCCATCCCCTACGCCCGCGTGGAGCGCCGCCGCCAGCGCCGCCCGCAGCGACTCATCCGCCCGCAGCTCTTCGCCGGTGACGTAGCGGGGGAACCCGCGCTTGCGCCCCAGGGCGAAGAATGCGTACGTCGCCACCACCAAGTCCGCCGGCCGCGCCGCCAGCCGGGGCAGCACTTCGGCGAAGAAGGCGGCGGGCACCGCTAACTGCGCCGATTTCGCCGGGTACCCGGGAAAGCGGCCGCCGGGCATCGGACCCTCCCTCCCGCGTGCGTTAGACGTTGGTGTCCTCCTCCCGCAGCAGAAGGTCTTCAAAGGCGGTGTACTCCTGGCGGAAGCGAAGGTCGACCCGCCCCACCGGCCCATTGCGGTGCTTGGCCACGATGATCTGGGCCAGCCCCTGGGGATAGGCATCGCCCGGCATTTCCGGGTGGGAGTCCTGCCATTCCTCCCGGCGGATATACATGTCCTCCCGGTAGATGAACATCACCACGTCCGCGTCCTGCTCAATGCTGCCGCTTTCCCGAAGGTCGCTCAGCATGGGGATGCGGCTGGGCCGCGCCTCCACCGCGCGGGAGAGCTGGGAGACCGCGATGATCGGCACGTTCATCTCCCGCGCCAGCTCTTTGAGCGAACGCGAGATGTAACTGATCTCCTGCACCCGGTTTTCGCTCATGTTGCCGTGCATAAGCTGGAGATAGTCCACGATGATGAGGTCCAGGCCGTGCGCCATCTCCAGCCTGCGCACCTTTGCCCGCATGTCCGGGATGTAGAGGACCGGCGAGTCGTCGATGTAGATCTCGCACTCGGCTAGTGTCCCGTGCGCCCGCATGAGCCGGCGCTCCTCCGGTTCCGTGTGCTCGCCCAGGCGCAGCCGGGTGGAGTTGACGCGCGCCTCCAGGGACAGCAGCCGTTGCGCCACCTGGTCCGCCGACATTTCCAGGGAGAACACGGCCACCTTCGCCCGTTGGC
The DNA here is from genome assembly GCA_009693105.1 of Dehalococcoidia bacterium. Lineage (GTDB taxonomy): Bacteria > Chloroflexota > Dehalococcoidia > SHXV01 > SHXV01 > SHXV01. The sequence goes on along the minus strand of SHXV01000006.1, from coordinate 12,825 downwards.
CCACGGCGGCGTTGCGGGCGAAGTTCAGCGCCAGGCTGGTCTTGCCCAGGCTGGGGCGGGCGGCAAGGATGATCAGGTCCGACCGCTTCAGCCCGCCTAACAGCGTATCCAGGTCCATGAACCCGGTGCGGACGATGGCAAGGGGCGCTCCCGCTCCTTCGCCCTCAGGCGGTTCTTCCAGGAAGGAATCGATGAGCTGGCGGATGTGAACGAAATCGCGTTGACGCTCGCCCCCGCGCAGGGTGAGCAGAAGCATTTCGGCGCGGTTGAGCGCATGGTCCGCGTCCGGCCCGCCCTCATACGCCAACTGGGCGATCTGCCCGGCCGCGCCGATGAGCCGCCGGTACAGCGCGTCCCGCTCCACGATGCCCGCGTAGTGCTCCACCCCGATGGGCGTGGGCAGCTCCGTGACGATGCGGGAGAGGAAGGCGATGCCCCCAACATCGTCCAGCCGGTCCTTGCGGGACAGCTCATGGGCGACGGTGAGGGCGTCGATCGATTCGTTGCGTTCCCAGAGCTCCAGGCAAACTTCGAACACCCAGCCGTTGCGGTCCCGGAAGAAGTCGGATGGGCGCAGGTTCCCGGCGACGCGCGAAACCGCCTCCGCATCCACAAGGATGGAGGCCAGGACCGCTTCTTCTGCTTCAACGTTATGGGGAGGAAGCTTCTCGGTGACCATCCTGCCTCCCGCAGCGGCTCTAGAATCTGTGAACGAAGCTACGCTTCCGGCGCGCCGTCAGGGGTCGTGTTAGCCGCGGCCGTCTTCTTTCGCCGCGGGCTGGCCTTTTCCGCTACCGCTTCATTCGTCGCGGCCGCTTCCGCCGCGGGGGATTCCTCCGCCACCGGCGCCTCTGGCGTGGGGATCGCCCCCAGCGCCTGGTCGACTACCTGGACGGCGACCGTGCCCTCTACATTCCGGCTCAGCCGCAACCGCACGTCAAAGCGGCCCAGCTGGCGCAGCGGATCCGGCATCAGCACCTTGTGCCGGTCGAACTCCCCGCCCAGCAAAGCGCTCAGCTTATCGGCGATGTGCGAGACCGTGACCGACCCGAACAGGCGGCCCTGCTCGCCCACCCGCTCCTCGAAAGTGAGCACGACGCCCTCAAGCTTGGACTGGAGGTCGTGTCCCTCCGAATCCAGCTTCTCCTGGCGCTTCTCCTCTTTCCCCGCCAGCGCCTTCGCGTGTTGCAGCGAGGATGCGTTGGCGGGGACGGCCAGCCCACGGGGCAGCAGGTAGTTGCGGGCAAACCCATTGGCGACATCCTTGACATCGCCCGGGTAGCCGGACCCTTCGACCTGCTCAACAAAGACAACCTTCATGACCGCTCCTTTGTCTGACGAGTGATTATGCGCGCCGTGTTCTTACGATTGCCAGACCAAACAGCCGGTTATCCCCAGCCTTCTGTCAGGTCACAAAAATAACCCCTTGGATAGTACGAACGTGCGTTCGCTTCTGTCAAGCGGGGCCGGTGTTGCCCGCCAGCGCCTCCGGCAGCCCCTGCTCATGCCGCTCCCGCAGTCGCGCCACCGGCAGATCCAGCAGCCCCGCCAGCCGGAGCCGGTCGTCCCCCACCACACCCAGCCGCAGCAGCGGGACGTCATGCTCCTTCGCCAGCGCCTCCAGCGCGGCGGCGTCGCCCTCCGCCACGCTGACGACGATGCGGGACTGCGCTTCCCCGAAGAGGAACGCATCGGTGCGCCCCGCTGGTGCGGCGATGGGCGCGTCCAGCCCGAGGCCACTGGCGATGCAGCACTCCGCTAGCGTCACGGCCAGCCCGCCGTCGCTGCAATCGTGGGCGGAGCGGATCAGCCCGGCGCGGATGCCGGCCAGCGTCGCCCCTTGCAGCCGCGACTCCAGGGCAAGATCGATGCGCGGCCGTCCGCCCAACTCCTCCCCATTCAGCGACCGGTACTCGCTCCCGGCAAGCCCGGCGGCGTCGCCGGAAGGGGGCGTCCCCAGCAGGTAGGCGACGTCACCGGCCTGCCGGAACGCCATGGTGCAGCGCCGCTCCACGTCCTCGAGCACACCCAGCACCCCGATGATCGGCGTGGGGTGAATGGAGGTCCCCCCGCTTTCGTTGTACAGGCTGACGTTTCCGGAGATGACCGGCGTCCCCAGCGTCCGCGCCGCCTCCGCCATGCCGTCGATGGAGCGGGAGAGCTGGTAGTACACTTCGGGACGTTCCGGGTTGCCGTAGTTCAGGCAATCGGTGCAGGCCACCGGCTCCGCGCCCACGCAGACAACGTTGCGCGCCGCCTCCGCGATCGCGATCTTGCCGCCCTCAAACGGGTCCAGCGCCACCAGCCGCCCGTTGCCGTCCGTGGCGATGGCGATGCCGCGCCCGGTGTCGCGCACCCGCAGCACGGCGGCATCGGCCTGGCCGGGCAGGATGACCGTGTTCGTCCCTACCTGGTGATCGTACTGGCGGTAGATCCAGCGCCGGCTCGCTACGTTGGGAGAGGCAAGCAGCCGCAGCAGATCGCCCTCCGTATCGCCCGTGTCCTCCGGCGCCGCCAGGTCCAGCCCCTGCCGCCGCGCCATGTCCGGCGATGCCACCGGCTCCCGCGTGTAGGTCGGCGCCTCCGCCAGCAGCGGGATCGGCACCCGCGCCGCCAGCGTCTCGCCGTCCCGGATCGTCGCCATGCCGTCGTCCGTGACGTGGCCGATGGTGACGCAGTGCAGCTCCCAGCGCTCGAATAGCGCCCGCACGTCCGCCTCGTGCTGTTTATGGGCGATGACCAGCATCCGTTCCTGCGATTCGGACAGCATCACTTCGTAGGGTGTCATCCCCTGCTCCCGCCGCGGCACCAGGGCCACGTCGATGTCGAGTCCGGTGCCGCCGCGGTAGGCGCATTCGATGGCGGAGGAGGTCAGCCCGGCCGCCCCCAGGTCCTGCAGCCCGACGAACCACTCCCGGTGCTGAGCCAGCTCCAGGCAGGCTTCCATCAGCAGCTTTTCCAGGAAGGGGTTGCCCACCTGCACCGCCGGGCGCATCTCCTCGAACCGCGCCGTCGGGTCGGTGCGGGAGGCCAGCCCGGACGCGCCGTGAATGCCATCGCGTCCCGTGTCCGCCCCGACGAGCATGAACGGGTTACCGGTGCCGCTCGCCCGCGCCGACAGCAGCCCATCGGTGGAGATGATGCCGACGCAGAGGGCGTTCACCAGCGGGTTGCCGGCGTAGGCGTCGTCGAACTGCACCTCTCCCCCCACGGTGGGGATGCCCAGGCAGTTGCCGTAGCCGCCGATGCCGCCAACGACGTTCTCGAACAGGTAGCGCTGGCGGGCGTCGTCCAGCCTGCCGAAGCGCAGCGCATCCAGGATGGCGATCGGGCGCGCCCCCATAGCGAAGATGTCCCGCACGATGCCGCCCACGCCTGTCGCCGCGCCCTGGTACGGCTCCACCGCCGATGGGTGGTTGTGCGACTCCATCTTGAATACCACCGCCAGTCCATCGCCGATGTCCACCGCCCCAGCGTTCTCCGCGCCCACGGTGGTGAGGACGCGTGGCCCCTGGGAGGGGAAGCGCTTCAGCAGCGGGCGGCTGTTCTTGTAGCCGCAGTGCTCGCTCCAGAGCGCGCCGAACAACCCCAACTCCACCGGGTTTGGTTCGCGGTCCAGCAGATCGATGATGCGCTCGTACTCGGCGCGGGAAAGCGCGACTTCGTCGAGTGTGCGTTGGTCCACTGGCACAGGCGCTCCTTAGCCGATCTCGGCGGACGGCTTGCCGCTGAACGGCGGGTACTGGTCGGTCATCAACATCAGATAGACCGTGACGCGGTTACACCAGCGGCGAAAGCCCAGGTTGAACTTTAACATCCCGCGTGGGTAGCGTCCGGTGAACAGGATGGCGAAGAGTGCGATCAACCCCACCACGAATGTGGCTATCGCATAGAGGGCCGGCACGAAAAGGTGCGGGATGGCGAACAGCCATTTGATCCAGAACAGGAACGGATTGTTTAGCCAGCGGGAGAGGTTCGCGGGCGGATCGATAGTGAAACGCGTCGGATTATCCCTCAGCTCGTCCATGGAGAAGGGGGGATACGTGTTTCCCATTGCCATGACGTACGTGCTCGTTCGCTCGGTCCAGCGATAATATCCGAGGATGAGGTTGAACAGTCCCTCCGGGAAACGCCCGGTAAAAAGAATGGCGAAAGAAGCGATGAAGACCAGGAGATAAGCGAGGTCCTGGAACAGGTTCAGGATTAGCAGGTGCGGGATGGCAAGCAGCAGCTTGATCCAGATCAGGAACGGGTTGTTCAGGCAGCGGGAAAGCTTCCTCGGGTAATCGATCTCGAGCTCGACCGGGTACGTCATGTCGTGTCGCCTTCCGTTGATCTCCACCGGGGGGGTCCCGCCTTACGGCGCTTTGGTCGCCGCCAGCTGTACCATCGATCGAAAGATGGCCAGGCCGTCCACACCGCCCAGGACCGGCTCCGTCAGCCGCTCCGGGTGAGGCATCATGCCCAGCACATTGCCGGCCTCGTTCAGGACGCCCGCGATGTTGCGGGCGGAACCGTTGGGGTTCGCCGCGGCCGTCACCCCGCCCTCCGCGTCGCAGTAGCGGAACGCCACCCGCCCGGACGCTTCCAGCGCGTCCAGCGTCGCCGCGTCGGCATAGTAGTTGCCCTCCCCGTGGGAGATCGGCAGGCGGATGACGCTGCCGGGCATCAGCGCGTTCGTGAAGGCGGTGTTCGCGTTCTCCGTCCGCAGGTAGACGTCCTCGCAGTGAAACCGCAGGTCGGCGTTGCGCATAAGCACGCCGGGGAGCAGCCCCGCCTCGCACAGCACTTGGAAGCCGTTGCAGATGCCGATCACCGGCTTCCCCGCCTTGGCGAACTCCACCACCGCTTCCATCACCGGGGAGAACCGGGCGATGGCGCCGCAGCGCAGGTAGTCGCCGTAGGAGAAGCCGCCGGGGAGGACGACCGCGTCGAAGCCGCTGAGGTCGCGCTCCCGGTGCCAAACGTACGCAGCTTCCTCGCCCAGGTCATCCGTGATGGCGTGGGAGCAATCGCGGTCGCTCCAGGTGCCGGGGAAGACGACGATAGCGAAGCGCATGGGGGCCTCCGTCGCCATTATAGGGGACGGGCGGCGCGCAGCCGCTCAGTAGCCTCGGCGCTCCCCGATGGGCGGGCCCGTGATCCCGTCGATGGGGATAACCGGCGCTTCCATCTGCCGCGCCGCTTCCGCTGCCCGCTCCTGCTCCGCCGACGCCACTGGGTACTCGATGCGGGGGTGGTACACGCCGCGCAGCGTCCGCTTGAAGGACGCGGCGATGGCGGCGATGTCGCGCAGCGTCAGGTCCGATTCATCCAGCTCGCCCTCCGCCAGCCGCTCCGCGATGACGCCGTCCACCAGCGTGTGAATCCTCTCCGGCGAGCGGTCCCGGCTGGAGCGCACCACCGCCTCCGAGGAGTCCGCCAGCATCACGATCGCCGTCTCCCACGTCTGCGGCTTCGGTCCGTCGTAGCGGAACAGCTCCGTATCGATGCCGGGGTCGCGCTCCAGCGCCTTGCGGTAGAAGTAGGTGATCAGCCGCGATCCGTGGTGCTCCGGGATGAACGCCGCTACCGAGTCCGGCAGCCGGTCGCGGCGGGCCAGTTCCAACCCGCCCCGCACGTGCTCCCGGATCAGCCGCGCACTTTCTGCCGGGTCCAGATCATCGTGCGGGTTGCCGCCCCCGCCCTGGTTTTCGATGTAGAACGCCGGTTGGAGCGTCTTGCCGATGTCGTGGTAGAAGCAGCCAACCCGCACCAGCAGGCCATCGGCGCCGATGGCGTCGGCGGCCTGCTCCGCCAGCATGCTGACGATGATGCTGTGGTGGAACGTGCCCGGCGTCAGCTCCCGCAGCCGCCGCAGCAGCGGCTGGTCCAGCTGGGAGAGCTCGATCAGCCGCATCCGCGTCGTCACGCCGAAGACGCTCCCCACGGCGGTGAACGTCTGGAGGCTCAGGAACGCCGTGATCATGCCGCTGGCCAGCCCTACCCCGGCGATCCAGGCCAGGTCTTCTCGCTCGCCCGCGGGGTCCAGCAGCCAGAGCCCGGTGATCGCGGCGACCGTCGTTCCGGCGATGAGTGCCCCGGCCAGGAGGAAGTGGTTCACCCTGCTCGCCCGGTGCGTCGCCAGCGCCCCCACGGCGCCGGCGAACAGGACGGCCGCCACCATCTGGAGTGCATCCTGGGGCCGCGCCGCCAGCATCGCTGTCGCCTCCGGCCGAGAATAGGCGACAAAGCCCGCCATCGCCGCGCTGAGCGCCGCCACAACGAGGCCGAGAGAGATGTCCAGCAGGACGGCCACCAGCACGGGCCCCAGCGCTAGCGGCAGGGCATAGAACAGGAAGAGCCGATCGTTGTCCGGGAAGAAGGCCAGCACCCCCAGCCGCGCCACCGCGACGCTGAGCAGCATGACGCCGCCCAGCAGAGCCAGGCGCCGCCGCTTCGCCAGCACCAGCGGCCGGGCTCCGGCGAGGTAACTCCCGATCACGGCCGCGGAAAGCAGGGAAAGTATCGCCGCCGGAGCGATGTCGTTCGCCTGGATCGTGCCGGAGATCAGGCCCAGTTCCTCCAGCTTTTCGATGTCGGCGCTATCGATCGTGTCGCCCGGGCGGAGGATGATCTCCCCCAGGGCGATCGTGACGGTGACCGCGGGCACGGCCCCGCCCGCGTCGTCGCGCGCCCGCGCCGTCGCCGCCTGATCGACCAGCTGGTTCGGCACAAGCAGCGCCCCCGCTATCGCCTTCACGATGATGCCGATCCCCTCACCCAGCCGGGCATTCGTGCGTTCGTACAGGGAATCGCGCGCTGCCGATACGCCGTCCGGCGGGATCGTGCCGTCCATCGCGGTGGAGATCGCGGCGCGGGCTTCCGTCTGGACCAGGCCCCACTCGGGATCGGTAAGCGCCAGGGCCAGTACCGCCGCGCGCGGGGAAAGCTGCACGCCCTGCAGGCTGGTCAACGCGCCGCTCCTCTGGGTCGCGTCCAGGCTGGACAGCCGGATCGTGGTGATGGCCCCCAGCACCTCATCTAGCCGCTGGGATTGTCGTGTCCTCACGCCCGGGTCGAAGATAAGCCGGGGAAGGACCTTTGCCGCCGCCTGATCGCGCTGGCGCTGCGTCAGGATCTCGCTCTGGTAGCTGATGTCCTGGGGAGAGCGAACCGTCTGGGTGGCGGTGCTGCCCGTGTCCAGCGCAATGCGAGGGAGCGCCGTGGGAAAGAGCACCAGGAACAGACCGATCGCTAGGGCGATGGTGAACACCAGCACCCGTCCGGCGCTGCCCGGGTGCCGTGCCTCATTCATGCGGAGATGTTACCGGGGGTGTACACGGAGGGAATCCTTGTGGTGATTCAGCCGGAAAGCAGCTCAGTGACGACCTCGTTCACGAGCCGGCCATCCGCGCGCCCACGCAGCTTCTCCATCAGCGGGCCCATCACCTTCCCCTTGTCCGTAGGCCCGGCCGCGCCTACCTGGGCGATCACGGCCCGGACCTCTGCCACCACCTCGTCACGGCCCAGTTGCTGGGGAAGGTAGGCTTCCAGGATGGCCAGCTCCGCCAATTCCTTGTCCGCGAGGTCCTGGCGGCCGCCCTGCTGAAACTGCTCAATGGAATCCCGGCGCTGCTTGACTTCCTTTCCCACCACGGCCAGAGCATCGCCTTCGGATAGCGGCTTGCCCGCGGCGATCCGCGCGTTGTTCAGGGCGGCGGTCAGCATACGAAGGGTGGAGGTGCGCAACGCATCCCGTGCGCGCATCGAATTCTTCAGGTCACCGGCAATGGTTTCGGTGAAGCTCACGGTGGTTTCGTCCCTCCGCTATTGGATGCGGACAAGCTGGACCCCGGTGTTCCAGAGCGATTCCAGGTTGTAAAACGTTCGGGTTTCCGGAGAGAACAGGTGGATGATGACATCGCCGTAGTCCACCAGCAGCCAGCCGGAATCGGCGGTTCCTTCCCGGATGCGCGGGCGAACGCCGTCCTGGCGCAGCGTCTCGCTCAGGGAATCGGCGATCGCATCCATCTGGCGTGTGCTGGTCGCCGTGGCGATGACGAAGTAATCGGCGATCGTGGACACCTTGCTGATGTCGAGCAGGACAATGTCCTCGGCCTGACGGTCCGAGAGGAGATCGACGATAGTTCGCGCCAGGTCACCGCTCTCCAGTAAGTCCTCCTCAGGCACTTTGCCGCGCCGCCTCCGCAGTATACCATTGACGTAACCGTGCGTTGGAGGAGTATTCACCGTGGAGCGTGTGCTGGCGGCGATGAGCGGCGGTGTCGATTCTGCCGTAGTGGCCGGCCTGCTGCTGCAGCAGGGATACGAGGTCATCGGCATCACGCTGCGCCTCTGGGCGCCGGAGGACGAAGCGCTGCCTCGCGGCAACCGCCATTGCTGCTCCATGGACGACATCGACGACGCCCGCACCGCCGCCTACCGGCTGGGCATCCCCCACTACGTGATCAACATGGAGGACGCCTTTCGGGAGCACGTCGTCGATTATTTCGTGGAGGAATACCGGCGCGGACGCACCCCCAACCCCTGCATCGCCTGCAACGAGTACATCAAGTTCGGCGCACTGCTGGAGCGGGCGACGGCGCTCGGCGCCGGGCGCGTCGCTACCGGCCACTACGCGCGCATCGGCCCGCCCCTGCAGGACGGCGGCGGCTACCGGCTCCTGCGCGCCCGCGATGAGGCGAAGGATCAGTCCTACGTGCTGTACGCGCTGGGTCAGTCCCAGCTCTCCCGCCTGCTGTTCCCGTTGGGCGATCTCTCCTCCAAGGCGGACACGCGCGCGGTCGCCCGCTCACTGGGGCTGCACCTGGCGGACAAGCAGGAGAGCGCCGACATCTGCTTCGTGCCGGACGGCGATACGCGGGCGTTCCTCAACGCCCGCTTCGGCGCTCGCCCCGGCGACGTTCTCGACCGCGAGGGCCGCCTGGTAGGCCAGCATGACGGAGTGGCCGGCTACACCATTGGTCAGCGGCGCGGCCTGGGCATCGCCACGGGCGAACGCAGCTACGTTACCACGCTCGACGTCGCCGCTAACGTGATCACGATCGGCAGCGAGGAGGATCTCCTCTCCGACTGGCTGGTCGCGGAGGATGCGCGCTTCGTGTCCGGGGCTGCCCCCGCCGCGCCGTTCTCGGCGGAGGTGAAGGTACGATACCGGTCGGCCGCCGTGGCCGCCGGGGTGGAGCGGCGGGACGATGGCTTGCTGGTGCGCTTCCAGCGGCCGGTGCGGGCGATCACGCCGGGGCAGGCGGTGGTGTTCTACAACGGCGATGAGGTGCTGGGCGGCGCCACCATCCGTGAGGCCGGGCGGGGCGGGCCCCGGCCCTGATCACGGATTCCGGCGAATTCCGGCCTAATCGTTGACATAGCCCGCAGCCATACGTACACTTCACCTTTGGCACTGCATATCAGGTGGTCGAAACGCTGAAGTGACTACCGTCGGCGCCAGGATGGCTTCTCTCAGAGAAAGCCGGCGCCGAGACGGCTCATTGCCCGGCCTTTCGACCTATCGCTGTGTCTATGGGAGCTTGGAAACAGGCAGGAGTGGCGTTGTGCCGACGATCAATCAGCTCGTACGCAAGGGGCGGACAAAGCCCGGGAGCCGGGTGACGGCGCCTGCGCTGCGCTTCCGCTACAATGCCCTCACCGGCCGCACGCTGCGCAGCCCCAAAGGCTCGCCGCAGAAGCGGGGGGTGTGCACCCAGGTTCGGACGATGACCCCCAAGAAGCCGAACTCCGCCCTGCGCAAGATCGCGCGGGTACGGCTGACCAACGGTATCGAGGTCACCGCCTACATCCCGGGGGAAGGGCACACGCTGCAGGAGCACTCCGTGGTCCTGATCCGCGGCGGCCGCGTCAAAGACCTGCCGGGCGTACGCTACCACATCATTCGTGGAGCGCTGGACTCCCAAGGGGTCACCGGTCGCAAGCGTGGGCGCAGCAAGTACGGCACCCGCAAGGGATAGAACGCAGCCCGTCGCGTCCGCTAGCGGACGCGACGGTTGTTTGTCCGGCCCATCGCCGGACGGAGCAGAATGCAGGGGAAGGGACAGCATGCCAAGGCGACACGCAGCGGAACACCGGGAGATCGCCCCGGACCCGCGTTACAACAGCAGGGCGCTGGCCAGCTTCACCAACAAGGTCATGGTGTGCGGCAAGAAGAGCGTCGCTGAACGCGTCGTCTACGGCGCGCTGGAGCGCATCGAGGCGGAAGGCCGCCGCAACGCCCTCGACGTGTTTGAGCAGGCGCTGCGCAACGCCACCCCCCTGCTGGAAGTCAAGCCCCGACGCGTCGGTGGCGCCACCTACCAGGTGCCGGTGGAGATACGCGCGGAGCGGCGGTCCGCCCTCGCCATGCGCTGGCTCATCCGTTCGGCACGGACCCGCACCGGCCGGTCGATGGTGGAGAAGCTGGCGTCAGAGCTGCTGGACGCCGCCAACGGTCAGGGCGGAACGATACGCCGCAAGGAAGAGACACACCGCATGGCGGAGGCCAACCGGGCCTTTGTCCACTACCGCTGGTAGGCCTTTTCGTCCGACCCGGCGACTGAGTAAACGAGATTCAAACCTGGGCGCGGCCCGGGTTGCCTCATGAGGGACGCCTGTCTCCATCGGGCACGGGCACAGGAAATAGAGGGACCATGGTACGGGACCATCCGCTGGAGCGGATACGCAACATCGGCATCATCGCGCACATCGACGCCGGCAAGACGACGGTGACTGAGCGCGTCCTCTATTACACCGGCCGCACCTACAAGATCGGCGAGGTCCATGAAGGCACGGCCGTCATGGACTGGATGGAACAGGAACGCGAACGCGGCATCACCATCACCTCCGCCGCGACCACCGCGGAGTGGAAAGGGCACCTGATCAACATCATCGATACCCCGGGCCACGTCGACTTCACCGTTGAGGTGGAGCGCAGCCTGCGCGTGCTCGATGGCGGCGTGGTCGTGTTCGATGCGGTGGCCGGAGTTGAGCCCCAGTCCGAAACGGTCTGGCGCCAGGCCGACCGCTACAACGTGCCCCGCATCTGCTTCGTCAACAAAATGGACCGTATGGGCGCCGACTACTGGCGCACCGTCGACATGATCCGGGAGCGGCTCGGCGCCGTCCCCGCCCCCATCCAGATCCCGATCGGCGCCGAGTCAGACTACCGTGGCCTGATCGACTTGGTGGAGATGAAGGCGTGGCTCTACTCCGAAGACCGGGATGAAGCCCCCGCCATCGGCGATATTCCCGCCGAACTCCTGGCGGAAGCGCAGAAGCGCCGCGATGAGATGATCGAGCGCGTCGCCGAATCCGATGAGCAGCTCATGGTCAACTACCTGGAAGGGCATGAGACGACAACCCCGGAGCTGAAGGAGGCGATCCGCCGCGCCACCCTTGCCAGCGCCATTGCGCCGGTGCTCTGCGGCGCCGCCCTTCGCAACAAGGGTGTCCAGCCCCTGCTGGACGCCATCGTCGAGTACCTGCCCGCTCCCGATGACGTGCTCCCGGTCACGGGCACGAACCCCAAGACCGGCGAAGAAGTGGAGCGCCCCGCCAGCGACGAACAGCCATTCTCTGCGCTCGCCTTCAAGATCGTCTCCGACCCCTACGTTGGCCGGCTCGCCTATTTCCGTGTCTACTCCGGCAAGGTTTCCGTCGGACAGACGGTGCTCAACACCACGCGCGGCCACAAAGAGCGCTTTGGTCGCATCCTGCGCATGCACGCCAACCACCGTGAAGAGGTGACCGAGGTCTTCGCCGGCGGTATCGCCGCCGCCATCGGCCTCAAGAACACCACAACCGGCGATACGCTGGCCGCGGAGAACGCGCCGATCATCCTCGAGACAATCAAGTTCCCGGAGCCCGTCATCTCCGTCTCCATTGAGCCGAAGACCAAGGATGACCAGGACCGCATGGGCGAAGCGCTCTCCCGCCTTTCCGAGGAGGACCCGACTTTCCGTATCCGCCATGACCAGGAGACCGGCCAGACCGTGATCTCCGGCATGGGCGAACTCCACCTTGAAGTCGTCGTCGACCGCATGCTGCGTGAGTTCAAGGTGGAAGCCAACGTCGGGCGGCCCCAGGTCGCCTACAAAGAGACCATCCGCAAGTCCTCCCGCGCCGAGGGCCGCTTCATCCGCCAGACCGGCGGCCGCGGCCAGTTCGGCCACGTCTGGCTCGAGGTCGAGCCGCTGGAGCGGGGCACCGGATTCGAGTTCATCAACGCCACCGTGGGTGGCACCGTGCCGCGGGAGTTCGTTCCCGCCGTCGAAGCGGGCATCCGGGAGGCGCTGGATAACGGCGTCGTCGCCTCCTATCCCATCGTCGATGTCCGCGTAAAGCTCGTCGACGGCAGCTTCCACCCCGTCGACTCCTCGGAAATGGCCTTCAAAACGGCCGGCTCCATGGGCTTCAAGGAAGCGGTGCGCAAGGCCGATCCCGTGCTCCTTGAGCCGATCATGCGCATCGAAGTGCGAACCCCGGATCAGTTCTTCGGCGACATCGTCGGCGATATCAACTCCCGCCGCGGCCAGGTCCAGGGCGTGGAGCAGATGAGCAACCTCCAGGTGCTCCGCGCGGTGGTGCCGCTGGCGGAGATGTTTGGCTACGCAACAACCGTACGTTCGCTCTCCCAGGGGCGGGCGTCCTACAGCATGGAATTCGATCACTACCAGGAAGTTCCCGCATCGGTCGCGAGCGCGGTGGGCGCACGCCGCTAGGGCGGGCGCAGAGAAAGGATCCGGGACGATGGCGAAGCAGAAGTTTGAGCGGACGAAGCCGCACGTGAACGTAGGGACGATCGGGCACGTGGACCACGGGAAGACGACGTTA